>CAUZHA010000081.1:0-20289 GCA_963579555.1 Planctomycetes bacterium UBA1146 | reverse complement strand
AGTCCGGCTCCACCCGCCCCCTTCTTCCACCTGGAATCATTGAAGATCCGCTTCATCCAGTTCTTATCGCTGGCTCCACTGGTGGGAACCCAGCCGGTGGCTTCCGTTTCAGAATCAAGAATGGCGACTCCGCTGGCGCCGCTATCGCTGTTCAGCGCGCCGATGAGCTCGAGAATCTTCGCGCGGCCGGGGGTATCTTCTCCCCTCTTGAGCTCGAAGCTCTTCTCCCACTGCTCGTTGAAGTCGACGACGGTACCCTCGTAGAGCGTCCCGCCGGTGTCACCGAAACCACGCTCCAGCAGGGGCTTCTTATAGGACTCAACATGGGAATAGATCCCGAGGTTCTTGCCATTGACGGTTACCCTCGCAAGAGCGCATCTTGGAGCGGGCGAGCCGGCCTTATTGAAGAGCGCGTAGCCCATAAACTGGCTCACCTGGGCGGTATCCTGCTTGTTGTTGTTGAAGGTGAGAGTGTTCAGGCCTTCGATCTTGCTTTCCGGGTCGACGAAGTCGAGCTTGACCTTGAGCGATGGGCGAACGCTGCTCTGGGAGCCAATGAAACCCTTCTTTCGCAACCCCACCTTCGGAAACTTGACGCCGTCGATGGTGACGCTGGCCTCTACATAGGTATACGGCCCGGGGATCGGCTCAAATTGACGTTTGGCGTTTAACGCCTCAAAGAAATTGCGGGACTGGTAGCGAATCGTATCCCAGTCGCCAGGTGGTACCGTGATCTGGACATCCAGGACCTTGTTGGTCGGGAAGATGGCATCCAGGGTCAGCTCGGCAGCGCCAAGCCCCCCTCCGACCACCAGGAAGATCAACCCGGCGATGATTCTCCGCCTCAAATACATCAGCTTAACCTTTCTAATCAGAACAGTTTGATTCGCATCCAGGGGAAGCATCCTAACACACAAAATTAATGCGGTTGTGCATAGTTGTCGAGGCCCTTCCAGGCAGGACGATTACCTGCGCCCAGCCGCGAGCAAGGGCCGGTCATTGCCCGGCGGATGGACCATCTGAGGCCCCCTCGCGACAGCTGTAAATAATCCAGAGGCCGGCAAGTATAGCGGGTGGCCCCTCCTGAAGGATCCAGGCCATCGGCATCCCGGCCTTGACGTCAATCCACCAGAGAACCGCCCCGAGAAGCGTAAAAGCGACCCCCAGCAGGCGAACAAGCCGGAGGTTCTCGGCAACACGGAAGGAGACATGCCAGAGAATAAAGCCGAGCGCAACATAGGCCGCCGAAAGCGACCTGGCCATGTATTCAACGATGGGCCCCTCGGGCATCTCGCCAAGGCCCAGGTACTTGTGGACGGCAGCCATCCAGGGCATCGGCATGAAAACCGCCACGATAGCGAACATCGCCGCGAGACCAAGCAGGCGAAGAATCCATGCTGTAACCATCTGCTTACGGGTCATGTCTTATCTGATCAAGAGGCGGCCCCGGGTTGCACGGGAGCGCCGCCGGGAGTTTCACCCACCCGCCTCAACGGGAAGCGGCCACACAATAGCTCTTCCCCTTCGAAGAGTGCTGGTAAAGAGCGAGAACCTCAGCCGGTGCCAGCGGACGGTTCCAGATGGCGACCTCGTCAACACATCCCTTGAAGGACCTTCTCCCGGAGGGATCCATGGCCCCAATCGATATATTGCCGAGGCTGCCCTTGGGCTCCGACCGAAGATCATTGGTGTCCTTGAGGGATCCATTGATATAAAGCCGGGCGATATAATCATCTCCCTCCAGGCTCAACGTCATGGCTACATGCGCCCACTTTGTCGACGGCCAGGAACTCTGATCGCTGTTGACGTACTGCCTCTCGGTGAAAATCCCGGTCAACGTCCCCGCCCCCTCATCGGAAAAGAGAAGGGAGTAGGCAAGGTCCCTGTCGACATACCCCTTGCTGAATAGAACCTGGGTTTTTTCCAGCCCTCGGCTGATCGGCGCTCCCGGCTTGAACCACATGGACACAGTGCTTCCACGCTCAAGGGCAAGCTCATCCTTGTGGGCAATCACGATGCGTTCGCCTTTTCCATTCAGGCTCAGGCCTCCGCCGACCTTTCCCCTCACGGCCTTGCAGCCCGAAAAGTCGCCGTTGTTTCCCCGCCCGCTGAGATCCTTGCCGGTCTTCAGGTCCCCATCCCCGGAGATGGTCCCGGGGTCGAAGCTCAAGGCCGCCACCAGGCCCTCCAGGTACGACTCCTGGCCCCTGGCTGGATTCTTGCTGAGTCTCGCGACCTCGCCAAGCCGGCTGCTGACACGTTTTTTATCCAGCGGAACAAGCTCATCTACCCCGAGCTCGTACCAGGCGCCAGCCCTCAACTTGATATTCTCGGTCGCGAGCTTGTCCTTCTCTCTCTCGGCGACAGCCCACCACGCGTCCCCGATCTTCACGGCAGCCTCGGCATCCACGCTTTCCCTGTCGACGCCTGAATCAGCCTTCGCCGCCTTGCCGAGCGCATCATCTGAGCTCTTCTCAAGAAGCGGAAGACCAGTCTTCCAGTCTCCTTTCGAGAAAGCGTAATAACGGCCCAGCTCGAGGTTGGCGGCCGCGCCCTCGAGCTTTTTCAGCCGTTTTTCAACCGCGCTGTACACCTTGTCGAGAGACTTGACCCGTTTACCAAGGGCTGAGATGGACGCGGCCAGGGCCTTGTCACCGGATCGGGGCGCCGTCTTGGCCGCGAGCTTGATGAATTTCTGCGCGATACCAAAATCGTCTTTCGCTACGCAGTTCTCTACGGCGACCCGAACGGCATGAGAGAGAGACCAGCTGTCATCAGGGGTCCGGACCCGCTGGGCTAGGCGCTGAAAGGTCTCGAATCGCAGCTCCCGGGGATCGAATTCATAGTGATGGATCAACCCTCCGAGCGCCTCGACCGCCAGGTCGACAACGCCGGCTTCAACCGCCAGGAGCCTGGCCTCATCGAAGAGCGAATAGGCGATGACCGGGTCATGCTTCTTTGTTTCCATCGCCGCCTTCAACAACGCCTCCGCCAGTGATTGTTTCGCGGCGAGAGCGGCCTTCGAACGCTTCCCGGCCCTGGCGTATTCCGCCTTGTAGAGGGACCGGATCTGCTCGAGCGAGTCCTTCTGGCTCAATTCCGGGGGGACCGGGGACTTCACAGCTTCCTGGGCAGGCAAGGCAGGAAGGAATAAGGCAAGACCGGCGATGACGACAGCCGGCGCGAACCGGCTGAAAAGAAAGCGGCGCTCTCCCTCGTATCTGTCCGCAGCGAAAATCGCAGTCTTCATGTACCGCATGCCTACCTCCTGCAGCATTACAGAATGACAAGCAAGTATTGTAGCAGGTCGACCGAACACCTGTTGAGCCTGGAGTTAGAAGTACAACTTCCGACAATCCTGCGGAAAGCCGGCGCCAGGGGGAGCTGTCGGCGCCGTACGCTCGCGCCCAAAAAGCTTACTTCTTATACGATTCGTATAGTTCCGCAATCCCGGCCTCTTTTGTCGTCCCCTTGTGAAACACCACCCGGTGTTTCAGGGTGATCTTCTGACCCGCAGCGAGCTTGAGCTCCTGCTTCATAAAGGGGTTGGCGGCAAAGAGACCGTAGGTGCGAACGTGCCAGGTGGTCGGATGCCTGAGGCTTCCCGGATGGTTCAGGATGGCGATACCCAGGGTCTCGCCCTTTACATCCCCGTAGTAATCCACCCAGGCGGCCGGCTTGCCCCAGGCGTCGCCATTCTTTTTTCCCTCGCTGCTCTGTATGGTGCCGCCCTCCGTGACGGTTGACTTGGGCCACATCCTGACGCCAAAGGATCCCTCCTTGGTTTTACCAAAGGTCACAGGAGCCTTCGCGGTGAACACGATATCGACATCGATCCACCTCGCCTTGTCGTTGGCATCGAAGACCATCACCCGGGACTCCTCGCCAAGCACCTTGTCGTTCTTATCCTTCCAGACGGAAACCGTCTTGAGGGTTGCCGTCTTTCCACCCCTGGCAACGAGGAATTTCTTGTGCTCAATAAGCCCTCCCTTATGCCAGAAATCTATCCCGTTGACGTCTCCATGGGTGAACCAGAAAGAAGAATGATGCACATGGTCGCCCTCGCCCAGGGGGCGGGTCATCTCTTTACCTGTCGGCCCGATGACAGGATGCAGGATGGGCTTGTTCTGAAAGAGCTTCTGGTAGCGGGTGAACAATTTCCCATCGAGCTTGACGATCGCCCCATCCTTGGTCTCCTCGACGGTAAACCGGTCCGCCGCCGCCGCAGCAGAGGCGACGGCAAGCACTGCCAGGGTCGCGAAAACGGAAGTCATCCTCATGATCAGCACCTTTCTATTTCACCAGCGCGAGAAACTGCCTCACGCGCGATTCATTCTTCGTTAAGTCCAGCCGCACCCGGCATGCCGAAGCGGCCCACAGAAAACTACCTCCTGCTCAGCTGGTCGGCAACCGGCTTGATGCTCTTTCGATGCTCCTCGGCAGCCGCAACCAACCTCTTGAGCACCTTGGGATTGTCGCCGGCAACGTTGTATTTCTCCGAAGGATCGTGCTCGAGGTTATAGAGCTGCGGAGTGGCGTGCTCTGTTCGTCTCTCGCCAATACCGTAGCAACCCTGGGTAATGAAGTGTGCCTTCCAGGGACCGACCCTTATCGCGTAGAGCTTTTCCTCCCGCCAATAGTAGACCCGGTCCCGCGGCCCCTTCTCAACCTTGCCGAGCAGCAGGGGCGAGAGATCGTAACCATCGAGTGTCCTGTCCGCGGGAATCTTGGCTCCGGACAGCGAGCAGAACGTCGGAAGGAGGTCCATGGTGGCCCCCATCTCCATCTGCACTCCAGGTTTCATTGTTCCGGGCCACCAGAAGACGGTGGGCTCCCGCATGCCGCCCTCGAAGGTGGTCCCTTTTCCTTCCCGAAGAAGCCCCGCCGAGCCTCCATGCGTATTAAACGGCAGCCAGGGGCCATTGTCCGAGGTGAACACCACCAGGGTTTTCTCATCGAGCTCCAGCTCCTTCAAGGTTGAGAGAATCCGCCCCACCCCCGCATCAATCTCCTCGATGACATCACCGTAGATCCCTCGCCGGCTCTTCCCGCGGTGATCTTTCCCTGCATACAGGGGAATGTGCGGCAGGTTGTGAGCCAGGTAGAGAAAAAACGGCTTGTCTTTATTGCCCCGGATGAAATCAATGGCCTTCTGCGTGTAGCGTCCAGTGAGCGTGTGCTGGTTCGCCGGCCGCTCAACCACCTCCGTGTCCTTCATGATCGGGACCTGGAACTGCTCGATCGGAGCGACGTAGTTCGGATCCTTCCTTCCCGCCTGCCTGTAATTAGGAAACCCACCCTTCCCATCCATGTCGTTCGAGTACGGGATGCCCCAGTAAGAATCAAAACCGTGCGCCACCGGAAGGTACTCAGGGCGATGCCCCAGGTGCCATTTTCCCACCGCGGCGGTAGCGTACCCGACGCTCTTCAGGCACTCGGCAATCGTCACCTCGCTCTTCTGGAGGCCTCCCTTTGAATCAGGAAAGAGTACTCTTCGCCTGGCCGACATCATCCCGTTTCGAACAGGCAGCCGCCCGGTGATCAGCGCCGCCCGGCTGGGAGTACATACACTGGCGCCGACGTAAAAGTTAGTCCACCGCTGGCCCTCGACCGCCATCCGGTCGAGACTGGGCGTGCGAATGCTCGGATGGCCGAAGCAGCCGAGGTCACCGTACCCAAGGTCATCGCAGAAGATAACGATGAAGTTGGGCTTTGCCGTCTCAGCCAGGCTTCGGGCCAGGCAGGCAACGGACGATAGAAGGAAGACAACCAGAATGACCGCGCGTTTCATCTCTTATTCCTCATTTGCTCAGGGTTGTTCAGCCAATAGCGTATGCGAGGCCACTTTCGCTGGCAAGTGGCGACGGCCTGCCCGGGCACATTGACTCCCCGCAACAGCCGCGAGCTCAAAACCCGCAGACGTTGGGGCAACCCTCAAGCCGTATGCAGCGCGTCCCGCGGGTTGGCGGGGCTCCGCCCTGGTACATATAGGCCAGCAGCCAGACCGCGTCGGAGACATTCACCTCGTTGTCTCCATTGGAATCCAGCACGCCGACATTGCCGACATTGCCCGCCTTCCCATCATCGCAGGGAGGGAGGTCGGGCCTTCGGCCGAAGAGATGGAGCAGGAGCGCCACCGCGTCCGAGATGTCCACCCGTGCATCCTGGTTGGCATCTCCGGGCAGCTGGCGCCCACGGGGCGCGAGCCCGGACTCATCCACTCCGGGCGACCCGAGGTCAAGATTGCTCGGTCGCCAGCTTTCAGCCACGCCCCAAGTCGACAGTTCATCCAGGGCGTCGACAATGACAAGGGATGGTCCCTCTCCATCAGTCTCGGGGTACCACAGGTCTCCGTACTCAAAATCAAGAACCGGCTCACCAAGGGCGCCCTGGACCCTGATGCGCTCACCCCCATCACTCAGCGCGCCGGAGTACTCCCCGGCGACGAGAACTCGAGCGAGATCGTAACGGCTGGCGAAGCCCTCGATATCTTCCACAAGCACGACCAGCTCTCCGGGCCCGAGCTCGGTCACGGCGCTCCCGGTAAAATCAAACTCGATCCCCTCGACAAAACGCACACCGGTGAGATCAATCGTGTTGGCGCTGACATTCTGAAGCTCGATAAATTCGAACTCACGGCGTCTGAAGGGGCTGCCCTTGGCGGCCTCGGCGGGATTGTACATGATCTCCGTAACCCGAAGCGGCATATCGGTATAAAAGACCGCGTCAACCTTCGCGCTCCAGTCCCCGTTCTCGCCACGCCCCCTGGCCGTTACAAGTGTCGACCCCGCAAGGGTGGCCGGACCGGTGTAGGAGATCGCTGTTGGAGAGATGGCTCCTCCGGGAAGACGCGGGTCGGAACCATCCAGGGTGTAAAAAACGCTGTCGGCCGGCAAGCCGACCTCGATCACCCTGTCGACCAGCTCAGCCCTGATGATGAAGTCACTGCTGTTGACGCTCGAGTTCAGGCCATGGATCGCCAGGACGTTCCGGCCCACCCGAAGGTGCTCTTCAAATCCAAGTAATTCATAGGCGTCCGCCTCGTCAATATCCGCCTCGTGCGAGCGGCGTGAGCGTGAATCCCATTCCGGCCCATCATCTGGCGCGTTCTCGGCTGCCAGGGGTTCCCCGTTGAGGTAGGCGATAAAGCCATCGTCGAAATCAATCAAGAGGGTCAGGTTGCCAATCGAACTGAACGCAGCCTGGTCGGCGATGTTGAACGGAATCCGGATGAAGGCCGATGGGTTGCCGTCGTTTCCGCGCATCTCGTCTAGGAGGTCGACACCGATCGCGTCCTCGTAGTCATCTCCGGTGTCGTAGCCCGCCCCCCCCGAGCCGCCCAGCCAGGTCTCCCCATTGGATCCCTCCTCGTAACCTGGCAAGGTCCACTCCGTGCCCATAGTGCCATTTCGGGGAATACAGACACTGAAGGGAGAATCCGTATCGAAGAGCTGGTGGCGAATCACAAATCTCTGCAGGCCCTCAACACCCATCGCGAGCTCCGCCCCGGACCGGATCAATCCCCCGTGCTGGGCGCGTCCATTGGCAAGAAAGCTGGGGACCGGCTCAGGAAGCATGAACCCTGCCCTGCGATACTCCGTGATGACCTGGGAGGTTCGCGTCGGCAGGACCCCATTGACGTAGCTGTCCCTCGCCCCGGTCCAGGATGAAGGTGTTCGGAAATTCCAACGCGCCGCCTCTGAGATGAAGGCGCGTTCCACCTGGTCGCAGCGCTCGAGAAGCCGGGCCCTCATCTTCGCGGGAGTCATCGGGCCATCGTTGAAGAACAACTCCTGAATTCGATCCGCGAGCAGGATTCGATAGTCGGGGTGGTTCTCGCGAAGAAGCATGCTGAAGATGCTGCCGGGCCCATCGCCCGCCGACCGGCCCGGACGTCCCATGCTGGTGCGGTTGCTGGCGCTTCGGGTAAACCCATCGGCATCGTTGAGGAAGAACTTGAAGCCGCTGCCGGGACCCGTCGGCCCGACGCACCGATATTCGTCCTCGGAGTTACCGAACATGAACATCAACATGTAATCAACGTAGTGGCGCACATCAAGGTAGGGGCTGACAGCCTCGAAATCGCTTCGCAAAGACTTGATTCGCTCCCAGGCCGACCCATCCCCATCAAAGGGAACGCCAGGGTCGGGCCAGCCACCGACATTCCAATTGCCGTTGATTGCCTCGTAGTCCTCTTTCTCTCCACCAAGGTACTGGGCGAGCATATCCGCGCTCCAGCGCTCTCGTAGATGGTACTGCCCCCAGTAGACCCCATTCAGGTAGAGATGAACGAAGCGGCCGTGAGGATTCAGGTTCCCCATGTCGAGCATCGTGTCATCGGTAAAACGATTGGACATGTAGAACCCCCGCTGGTTCATGTCGTGAGAGCCGGCCCGGAGCTCAATATGATCAAAAACCTCGACCGGAGAGATGCCGTGAGCGTGACCGTCAAAGAGCGGATAGCGCAACTTGGAGTCGCCGTACTCGGAGCGGAAATAGATGCGGAAGTTCTTCTTGGCGAAATTGGTGAACGCTCCACCGTAATATCTTCCCCCTGCGTCTTCCTGGAACCCCTCCCCTCCGCCGGGATGGATCAGCTCGAGGGAGATCAACACCTCGGAGCTGCCATTGATGGGTCTCGGGCTGGTGATGCACATCGAGGGCAGGTCGGTCAGGGATGCCCGCATCTGCGGAGCGAATACCCTGTTCTGGGTGATGTTTCTTCGCATCACGTTGGAGTCGATGACGTTGTCGAGGAAAATGTAGGTGTGAGTGTCGGTATTCGTCGGCCCGAGACCATTCTTGAAGGCGGCTGCGCGCAGGGTGGTCGTCGTCGAGATCCTGACGGGTGCGGTATAGCGCATACCGTTATTGGTTGTCGGCACGGAGTTATCCAGCGTATAGCGTATCTCGGCTCCCTCGGTCGCCGTTGTGATCTCGACCTCGAAGCCTTCATCGTAGAACCCGCGGTCGCGAGAAAAGGTCGTATCAGCGACAAATCCATCGAGCGCCTCGCCCTCGTTCGTCTCTCCGGGCGTGGGGTCGAGCAGGTAAGATTCCAGCTGTTCGGCGAAACGAAAGCCGACCAGACCGGGGACAAGGAGAAAGTCGTCGTCGTCAGGTGAGAAGTTCAATCCGTGAATCGCGAGAACATTGCCCCCCTCACGCAGCAGGTCGATCCGGCCACTCAGATCAAACTCCTCAAACACGAGCACGTTCTCCCGAGGGTTCTCCCGGATGGCGGCCGAGTCCCACATCGGATCCTCTCCCGCGTTCCGACGGGCGACCTCCGTACCATTGAGGTAGGCGACAAAGCCATCGTCGTACTTCATCTTCAGGGTCAGGGTGTCGAGGCTATCGGGGTTTTCCGCATCGAAAGGCATCCGCAGATAGGCTGAAGCGTTCCGGCCGAGCATCTCATCGCCGATGTCGGTCCTCAGCTGTCGATTGAAGGCGAGGTCTCCATCGAAGACCTGGCCGAAGACCTGGACCTCTGCGAGGCTCAGGTATGCCCCGGGTAACGAGACCCGAACATACCGCCCGCCAGCCTCGATGCCCTCGATCGCAAAAGAGGAACCGTCCATCGGGGATCCATCGGCAAGAAAGCTCTCCTGGTAGGTCTCTTCCCGGTCCTCATCCAGCAGCGTCACGGTAAAATTCGTCAGCCGCTCAGAACAGCAATCAAGCCGGTTCCAGAGGACTATCTCCTCGATGGCGTAGGTCTCACGCAGGTCGACCTCCCACCAGGACGGCGACGCGTTGGTGTGAGTGATGGACGAGTCGCCCCATTGGCCGCTGGTATTCCCATCGATGGCTCGGCCGGGACTTCCGCCCCAGCCCTCGGAGGATTGAGTGGCACTGCCTCCCAGGGCGACATTCTCGATCTCCGCGGGAGGCAACGGAACATCGCCTGTGGCGAAGCCTATTCCCGTCTCCACCTGCCCCCACAAGGAATCATCGTAGTCGGCGCCTGCCCATTCACGTCCGAGCCCTCCATCTCCTGGTATCCAGAGGCGGCCGAAGGCCCCCACGCTCAGATAGTCCGCCTGGGAAGCCCGCTGCGAAAACCCATAGGAGATATTGGCACGCTGCGGAGGAAAGACCGGGGTGAAGGAGTGAACAATCCCACCGGCGGGGTCCACCAGGGCAAGAAACTCACCTGCTCCATCGATGCGAAAGTTGGCATGGAGCTCAGAGCCTGCCTCCACTCGATCTTTACCTGAAGCGAAAACCAGCAGGTATCCCCCCGGGAGAACCTCCACCGCCGGCAAGCGCCATCTCAGAAGGTCATCTGCATCGTCGGTAAGATACCAGCCCTCGAGATTGACCGCGGCCCCTCCCTGGTTCTGAATCTCTATCCAATCCGAGGACTCTTCATCCTCATCAAGCAGACCATTCCGGTTCTCTGCAAGGAATTCAGTGATCACCACTGCCTGGGCGCGAAGCTCTACTGCTGCCGTAAAAAGAAACAGGAACACCGCCACCATCAATTGTAAGAGTCTTCTCATCGTATCCTTCCGGCCTCTAAATTATACCCAACTGCAATTTTAGAGACATCCGGGCTCGCAGGCAAGGAGCGTTCACGCAGCGACCGCTCCCTCACGCGAGAATATCTTCGGCAACCGTTCCGTGGACGTCTGTCAGTCGATAGTCGCGTCCCTGGAACCGGTAGGTGAGCCTTTCATGGTCGATTCCCAGGCAATGCAGGATCGTGGCGTGGAAGTCGTGTACGTGAACGGGATCGCTGGCGACATTGTAGCAATAATCATCCGTTTCTCCGTACGACATGCCCGGCTTGATGCCCCCTCCGGCCATCCAGATGGAGAAGCACCGGGGATGGTGGTCCCGGCCGAAAGCATTCGGATTCCCCTGGGCGTAAACGGTCCGCCCGAATTCACCGCCCCAGATCACCAGGGTCTCATCCAGCATTCCCCGGTCTTTGAGATCCTTGATGAGCGCAGCCGAGCCCTGGTCGGTCTCCTTCGCAAGCGTCGGAAGGTACCTCTTTACATTGCTGTGATGATCCCAGCCGCGATGGAAGACCTGGATAAAGCGAACCCCGCGCTCGGCAAGCCTGCGCGCCAACAGGCAGTTGGCCGCGTGAGAGCCGGGCGTCTTCGCCTCCTCCCCGTAAAGCTTGAAGGTGCTCTCGGGCTCATTCGAGACATCCGCAAGCTCCGGAACGGATGTCTGCATCCGGTAGGCCATCTCGTACTGGGCCAGACGGGTGGTGATCTCCGGGTCGCCGATCTCCTCTTCCCGCAGGCGGTTGAGCTTCGCCAGCCGATCGAGCATCTTCCTGCGTTCGGCGCTTGCGCCTCCGGCGGGATCATTGAGGTAGAGCACAGGATCTCCCTGGCTTCGAAACTTGACCCCCTGGTGTTTCGACGACAGAAAACCGCTGCCCCAGAGTCTGTCGTAGAGCGGCTGAGCCTGGTGGAAGGTGTTCTTGCTCAGCAAGACCACGAAAGAGGGCAGGTTCTCGGTTTCGCTCCCCAGTCCGTAGCTGAGCCAGGCGCCGATACTTGGCCTCCCGGGCTGCTGGTTTCCGGACTGAAAGAAGGTCACGGCCGGATCGTGATTGATCGCCTCAGTGTGCATGGACTTGACTACACAGATCTCATCTACAACCTCCGCCATGTGCGGCAGCAGGTCACTGATCCAGGTTCCCGACTTGCCATGCCGCCTGAATTTCCATGGAGACTTCACCAGCGGAAAACTTTTCTGGCCCGCGGTCATCCCGGTGAGCCTCTGCCCATCGCGGATCTTCGCCGGCAGCTGCGTCATGTGGAGCTTCTCGAGAGATGGCTTGTAATCGAGAAGGTCCACCTGGGACGGAGCGCCCGACTGGAGCAGGTAGATCACCCGCTTGGCCTTGGGGGCGAAATGCGGAATTCCCGCAAGCCCGCTCAACCCTCCCGGGGCGCCCTTCCTGTCCCCGCCGAAGAGCTCCGGGCTGAGAAGCGAGGCGAGGGCGGCGACCCCGATGCCTGTGCTCGATCGCCCGAAAAACTGGCGGCGGTTCTGAAGCAGTTTCGATTCAAATACGGGATCAGGCATCAGGTCAACCCTTCGTGATGGCCTCGTTGATATTCAGCAGCAGCCGGGCCACGTTGGCCCAGGCTGCGAGTTCCTTGACGTCAACCTCTGCCGCGTAGGAAGATTCGCCGACCTTCAGCAGTTTCAAGGCCCCGGCCTCGTCACCGACGTAACGCTCCAGAGCAGCCCGGTAGGCGGCCTCCAGGACCGCCAGTTCGGCAGGCTTCGGGCGGCGCGCGGTCACCAGGCGAAAACCATGGGAGATTTTTTCAGCGAGGGACTTCCCGCCCTCAACGATCATGCGCTCGCCAAGCTTCCGGGCAGCCTCGACGAACTGCGGACCGTTCAACAGGACGAGGGCCTGCAGAGGCGTATTCGTTCTCGACCGCCGAATAGTGCAGAATTCCCGCTCCGGCGCATCGAAGGTCTTGAGCATGGGCGAGGGTACCGTTCGCTTCCAGAAGGTATAGATGCTCCTTCGATAGAGGTCAGCTCCGGTGCCCTGCTTGTATTCCCTGGAGTAGCCGGGACGATTGTTGAGCTCCATCCATAAACCCTTCGGCTGGTAAGGATAGACACTCTTGCCGCCGAGACGGGGAACGAGCAGGCCGCTGACCGCCAGGCTCGCGTCGCGGATCTCCTCGGCATCGAGCCGCATCCTCGGGCCGCGCGCCAGCAGGCGGTTCTCGGGATCCTTCCGGTAGCTGTCGGCCCCGACATGCGAACTCTGTCGATAGGTGGCGGAGTTCAGGATCAGGCGCTGGAGCTGTTTCGTGTCCCAGCCGCTCCTGAGGAACTCGACCGCCAGCCAGTCAAGAAGAAGAGGGTGACTCGGAAGCTCGCCTCTGACGCCGAAATCCTCGGAGGTCTTCACCAGGCCGAGACCGAAGATCCTCTGCCAGTGGCGATTCACGGCGACGCGGGCCGTCAGGGGATGCTCGGGATCGACCAGCCACTGGGCGAACCCCAGCCGGCTGGACCTGTTCTTCTTCATCTCGGGAAAGAGGGCCGGCACCCCGGGTTCAACCTTCTTCCCGGGCTCATTGTATTGCCCCCTGTGAAGAATACGGGTCGCCCTCGGCTGCGGCAGATCCTGCATGATCATGGTCTCGGGAAAGCTCGCGGCCTTCTGCTTCTCGATAGTGGCGATACGATCCCGCAGCCCCTTGCGGGGGTTGTGTTCGGCGAGGAAATACTCACGCAGCCGGGCCGACTCCGCGGCCTTGCGGCTGCCGGCGGCCTTGGCCGCGATCTTGCGGATATCGGCCGGCACACCCTTCAACTGCAGCAGGTCCGGACTGTCCGTGCTCACCGACAGCCGGGGCCTCCCAATTCCATGGTTCGCGAAGCTGGCCTCGTGGCGCAGGCGGAAGTTCAACCGGGACCCGCCCTTGAAGCCAAAAGGCCGCACGGGAATGAAGATCGCCGTGGCCGGCTTCTTCCGGGTGGGCCCATCTACGGCCCAGCCGCTGTTGCCCGCGACCGTCCGGTCAATAGCCTTGGCGACCTCGTAGCCAGCCTGGGAATAATCGGCCCTGGCGCGAACGAATTGCACCACCTCCTTGTGGCCAGGCTTCTTCTCCGAGATCACCGTCAACTCAAATTCGCTCAGGACAAAATTCGAGTTGCTGTGACGGCCGGGGCCTCCTCCCGGGAGACTCGCATGGGTCAAGGCCTCAAGGCGAACGGCCGTGATGGCGGTGGCCTCGGTCCGGGTCGAGATGTCGTAAACGTTCTTTCGCGGGTCGGCACCTCCGGCCAGGACACTGTTGTCCTTGAGCCGCCGGAGCGTGCTGCCGCCGGAGGCCTTCATCTCCCTTGGAACAAGAACCTCCCAACCTCCACCCGGGGCGCCGGCAACACCCCTGGCCCAGCGCTCGAGTTTCCCGTCGATACCCATCGGCTTGTTCAGCTCATTTTTCAGCCTGTTCAGCTCGAGCGTAAGCTCCACCTGCCGGGCAGCGGCCAGCGGAGAGGCCAGTCGCTTTTTCGGCGAGAACCCGTTGGCCCCGCGCTCCGGGACCTGGTTGAAAAATGCGTAGACCTGGTAGAACTCCTCCTGGGAGAGGTCATCAAATTTATGATCATGACAGCGGGCGCAGGCCAGGGTCATGCCCAGCCAGACCTCGCTGGTGGTAACGACCCGGTCCATCACATACTCGGTGCGGTACTCCTCATCGATGATCCCACCCTCGATGGTGATCCCGTGGTTGCGATTGAAACCCGTGGCGAGCTTCTGCTGGTCCGTTGCGCCCGGCAGAAGATCTCCAGCCAACTGCTCGACGGTGAACTGGTCGAAGGGCTTATTCCTGTTGTAGGCGTCGATGACCCAGTCGCGCCAGACCCATTGCTGACGCTCGGTGTCGTATTGGTAGCCGTTGGTATCGGCGTAGCGGGCGAGGTCAAGCCAATGCCGGGCCATGTGTTCGCCGTAGGCCGGTTTATCGAGAAAACGATCCACCATCCGCGCGTAGGACTTCCGCGACTTGTCGGAGAGAAAACCATCGACCTCCTCCAGGGTCGGGGGCAGGCCGGTCAGATCGAAGCTGACGCTTCGAACCAGGCTCTCCCGGCTGGCCTCGGGAGCGGGCGCGAGCCCCTCGTATTCGAGCCGCGCGAAGACGAACCGATCGATGTCATTGACCACCCTTCGGGAATCTTCGAGAGCTGGAAGAGGCGCCTTCTTCGGCGGCTCGAACGACCAGTGCTTCCTGTACTCGCCGCCCTGCTCGATCCATTTCTTAAGTGTCGAGACCTGGCCCGGCGACATCACCAGGGCCTGGTCCGCGGGGGGCATGCGGTCATCTTCATCTTCGGCCGTGATCCTGCGGACCAGCTCGCTGGCAAGGGCATCGCCGGGAACGATGGCCCGACGGCCGGAACGCGCCTTGCCGACAGCCGACTCCCGCTGGTCGAGCCTCAGCTTCGCCTTCCTCTTGCCCGCATCCGGCCCATGGCAGGGGAAACAATAGCTCGAGAGAATCGGCAGTACGCTGCGCTGGAATTCGATCTTGTCCTCAGCCCTGGCAAGACAGGGCCAGGGCGCGAGAAACAAAACGAACAGGCAGCTACGGGTTGTATCAGGCATGGCGATCTCTCGATGAAGAGCGAGGGGCGCCGCTGAATGCTGCGCCGGCCTCGCAGGTCCCTGCATCTTAATTCAAGACCCCTGCCTCAGGCAAGCAGTGGTCAGTTGAGCGGGGCTCCATCCAGGATCCAACGCTCGATAACATTGAGAGTCTCTTCATCAAGCGCCGGCGCGCCCAGGGGCATCATCTCTCCGCTCCCCCCTATTTCCAAGTGGGTCCCGTTGATCTTGCGCCACAGGTAGCTGTCCGAAGGAGCCCCTCTGGCAATGCGGTACATCCCGGGCACCTCCGTAGAACGAACCTCCACCAGGTTTTCGTAGATAAACTGGGGGTTTCCGTGAAGATCCAGCCCGGCGGCCGGGGGCTCGTTCGGATGGCAGCCCGTACACTCTTCCATCCTGGGGACGATCGGCACCATGCTGCTGTGACAGGTCGAGCAGCGCTTGAGCACCGGGGCAATCTGCGCGCTGAAGCTGACAGGAGCCTCGCCAGGCTCCGGGCAGGCGGCGGCCAGGGCCGCCTGCGCCGCAGCCAGCTGCCCCTCGAGCTCAGCCACTCGTCCCTCGAGTTCCTCCCTGCAGGTCGCCGACACCGGCTCTGTTCCCCCGGAGAAGAGCCACTGCAGCAGGTAGATGGCATCGCCAATGTCCCGGCTTCCATCTCCGTTGGTGTCTCCGTTCTGAACAGCCGCGGGACTGTCACCCGCGACTGCAACCAGCTGATGGGCGAGGACGCCCAGCAACGCGACGTTCAAGATCAAAGCGAATACGGCTACGCGCTTCATGACGGCGCCCTTTCATTATCTTTTGTGGTGATACCGCAAGCCTATAAGAGGCTCCCGGGACAAGCAAGAAAAGGCGGGCAGGGAGGGTTGCAGCTCAGGGAGCGAAGCCCTCGCGATATCTCGCCCTGCACTCGGCGAGGGCCGCCGTGCTGGAGGGCAGCCCGGCGATATTCACCGTCTCGAGAGGATCCTTCTCGTGGTCGTAGAGCTCAGACGCAACCACATTGCCGGTCTTGAAGTCGCGCCACTCGGTGTAGCGGTAGCGGGCGGTCCGAACCGAGCGGCCCATGACATCGGGGGCGCCGGTGAAATAGGCTGGACGCGGGTGCTGAGTGAAGGCTCCCCTCTTAACAATCGCCGCGGGGTCATCGAGAATCGGCGCCAGGCTCAAGCCCTCGAGCCCCTCGACCTTCGGCAGCCCGCAGAGATCGACCAGGGTGGGATAGAGATCGAGGAGTTCGGCCAGCGAGTCGGTCTTCACCCCCCGACTCTTCATCCCTGGAGCGGAAATGATCATCGGTACATGAGCATCGAGCTCGAAGTTGGAGGTCTTGGCCCAGAGGGAATGCTCCCCGAGATGAAAGCCGTGGTCGGACCAGAAGACGACAACGGTCTTTTCACGCAATCCGAGCCGGTCGAGCTCGGCAAGGACCTTCCCGAGCTGGGCATCGAAATAGGTGATGGCCGCGAGGTAGCCATGCCGCAGCTCCATCACGGCCTTCTTCTTGAGCTTTCTCTGCTTACCCGCGCCGAGGATCTCGCGGCTGTTGTGCCAGGCGATCCTTGGAGCATCCCTGGGCCACTCGGGGTTTGGAGGACGCGAAAGCTTTGAGCGGTCGTAGAGATCCCAGTACTTACTCGGCGCATTAAAAGGCGCGTGCGGTTTCCAGAATCCGATGGCGAGAAAGAACGGCTTGCCGGCCTTCTTGCGTTCCTGCAGAGCCTTGATTGCAAGGTTGGCAATTCGGCCGTCAAAATAGGCCTCATCGGGAACATCCCTACGAAAGCATTTCGGGTCTTTCGAGATGCTCTTGGGCTTTGAGCCATCGACCCGCCCCCTGTCGTGATAGTGGGAAGCGTAGTGCATTACCGCCGGAACACTCCAGGAAGGAGCATCTCCCTTCTCCTTGTCCTGGCGCCAGTTGTGGTAGATCTTGCCGATGTTCTGGGTGAAATACCCCTGCTTCATGAAATGCTGAGGCAGGGTGATGACATCGGGCAGGCGATGGCGAAAATGAGTCGGCAGATCCCAGATCCTCAGGGTGTCGGGACGGCGCCCGGTCATGAGCGACGCCCGGGATGGATTACAAACCGCCTGCTGGCAGTAGGCCCGATTGAAGAGCCGTCCACTGGCGGCAAGAGCGTCGAGATTCGGAGTCAGGACCTCCTTATTGCCCATGCAGCGCAGATCGGCACGAAGATCATCGGCTGCGATGAAAAGAACATTGAGCTTTTCGGCTCCTTCAGTTGAAGAGGCTAAGAGCAGAAAACACGTCACGGAGAAGACAGTTGAAGATCGCATACCGTCACCCTTCAAAAATTGAATAGACCCGTCGCAACAGCCCGCCCGAATCCTCCTATCCCCCGGGGATCACCGCCTTGCCGATCTTGCCGGTGGCCCGGAAGTACCCCATGGAGTTGTCCTTCTCATCGGTGATGAGCCAGATCGCATCGGAATAGGTGTTCTGGTTGCGAGTCCCGCCGGAGCTCAGCTTGCCGTAGAGCTTCAGGCCGCCGCCGAAGTTTACCCAGTAGATCTTCACCCGCTTCTTCGAGTTGTTCTTAAAATGAATCTCGGTTGATGAGCCGTCAAGCGACCTGGGCGGAGAACCTTCGGCAAGATCCGTCCACTTCAACTTTTCAGTCGGCCGGGAGGACTCTCCCGCGTTCGGGTTTGGCGGCTCAATACCCAGCAGGTGTTTCCTGAAGAAGTCCCGCCGCTTGCGATCACCGTGGCGCCCTCCGTCACCATGCCCGCCACCGGGAATAACGACCAGCTCGAATTCCTTGTTCGCCCGAATAAGGGCGTCCGCCAGCCGGAAGGTCGACTCAGGCGGAACATTCTTATCCAGCTCGCCGACGATGAGCATCAGCTTGCCCTCGAGACGATGGGCATTGTCGATGTTCGAGCTGGCGGAGTAATGCTCGCCAACGGGATACCCCATCCACTGCTCGTTCCAGGAAGACTTATCCATGCGGTTGTCGTGGCAGCCGCAAGCGGACACCGCCACCTTGTAGAACTTGGGGAAAAAGAGCAACGCCCCTGTCGAACTCTGCCCTCCTGCAGACCCCCCGTAAATCCCGACACGGGTGCTGTCGTACCAGGGGTACTTCTTCGCCACGGCCTTGTGCCAGAGAATTCGGTCGGGGAAGCCGGCGTCCTTCAGGTTGTGCCAGCAGACATCGTGAAATGCCTTGGAGCGATTGGCCGTCCCCATGCCGTCGATCTTGACGACGACAAAGCCCATGTCCGTCCAGGATGAATAGCGCCGCGAAGAGCTGAAGCTCTTGGGCACGTAGGAGTCGTGCGGACCGGCGTACATGGACTCGAGCACCGGGTATTTCTTCTTCGGATCATAGTCTTTCGGCCGGCAGATGAATCCCCAGATCCCGGTCTCGCCGTCACGCCCCTTGGCCGAGAACACCTCGGGCGCCTCCCAACCCTTCGCCTTGAGTTCGCTGACATCCGACTCTTCCAGCTTACAGAGCAGCTTCCCATTGGAAACCCGCCGCAATTCATTCACCGGCGCCATATCGACGCGGGAATAGGTGTCGATGATATATTTGCGGTCCGGCGAGTAACGGATCCCATGCGTGCCATCTCCATCGGTCAGCGAGGTGAACCCGCTGCCATCGAAATTAACCCGGTAGTAATGAACGAGATAGGGATCCTGCTTCGGGTTCTTCCCTGAAGCGCGAAACCAGATCTGCCGTTTCTCTTCGTCGATCTTATCGACGTAGCGCAGAACGTATTCCCCTTCAGTGATCTGCTTCTGCTTACCCGTCGCAGCATCCACCAGGTAGAGGTGCCGCCAGCCATCCTGCTCGGAAAGGTAGACGATCTCCCGGCTCTTCTTCAGCCAGGTCACCAGCGAGGTGCCGTAGTCCTTCGGATGTTCGGTCCAGATAAACGTCTTCGACTTCTCATCGATGATGTCGCGCGCCTGGCCGGTGAAGACATCGACCTCCACGAGGCGGAAACGCTGATGCCCGCGATCAACCTTCCAGTAAGAGAAGGTACTCCCATCGAGCGACCAGCGCATATTCGGCCAGCGGAAGTCGATCACATCGACCTTCGGCTTCACATGCAGCTTCTTGTCGACATCGAACCAGTTGAGCTCAAAGTGGGTGAACTTATCCCCCGGCAGAGCGTAGCGCCGGGTGTGAAGCTTCGCCTTCCCGCCGCCCCGCGGTGAAGACTCGATCAGGTGAACCTCGCTGATCTCATCCGGCTCAATCCGCCAGGCGACCAGGTTGTTGGAATTCGGAGCCCAGTAGGGAGCCTGGTAAGAATTATCCTTCTTTCCGTCCTTGCTGAGTTGGACACCCTCACCTCCCTTCTCGGGTCTCACATAGAGATTGTGCTCATGGATATAAGCTCGCCACTTCCCATCCGGCGACACATCTCGCCGAGCCCGATACCCCCTGTAGCGTTCCTTTCTGCGCTTCGACCGATTATCCAGCGAACCCTGGTACCCGGGAGCCTCCCCTGCCTTCTCAAGCTGCGTCAGCTTGTGCGATGGAAGCCCCAGCTGGAAATACTTCCCCTTTACCCGGAAGAAGGCGACCCCTTTGCCCAGGTCAAACCCCAGCTGATCGAGCGGCAGTCGCTCCCCCTCAACACCACCAACCCCGGCATCCCCGAGGGCCTTCGCTACCAGCCCATGATCAAAAGCCGCCTTGCGCGTGCCCTTCTCCAGGTCCACCAGCACAAACTCCCGCCGCCCCCCCGGAAGATCATTCCGATACCAGCAATGAGAACCATCATCCGCCCACTGCGGATTCACCCGGCTCCTGTAGACATTGCCCAGGGCCTCCCCCGGCAGCCCCAATCCGACCGTAACGACCAGCAAAGCGGCCCGGCCCAGACACTTCCAGACAAAACTCCTCAGGCAGACCTTCTTCATCTAACTGTTCCCAGGCTAATCGAGTTGTTTCAGCAACCAACCGAAACAGTAGAGTACCCGCCCCACAGCAACCGCATCAATAACGCATCAACAAACCAGCAAGACCACCCCACCTAAAACCACACCCTGCACAACCCGTTGTCGCACAGGAGCCTTCGTGATCATGGCACCAGGCTCCGAACCTGCGGCCTTCTCACCCCCAGTGAGAAGGTCACCAGGGAGAGTCACTCAGTCCTTTTTCTACGCACGC
>CAUZHA010000080.1:0-21294 GCA_963579555.1 Planctomycetes bacterium UBA1146 | reverse complement strand
ATTGGTTCAGCGCGGTGATTCCTCCCCAGCCGAAGCCGACGAAGAAGGCGCAGATCGTCCTGATGGAAAGAACTCCAAGCTCGCCATCCGTGCCCTCTACCTCGAATTCGCCATCGGCGACATCAAACGCGCCGCCGATGAGGGTCAGCACGAGCTGGATGAACATAACGAGGCTCGACGCAAACGCGATGCCGTAGAATATTTTTTCATCGCCTCCCAGGGCGACCCACCATTCAGTCATTAATTACCACCTGCATAGAAGCCCAAACAGACCTGAAGTTTAGCAGATTCCGATAATCCAAGCAGAGGGTAAATAGCTTATTCGGCAACAAACTTTCAGGCTTGTTTTCGTCGATGCCGCAGGCCGGATGAGACCAGCAGGCTCAATAAGACGGCGGCGAAAAATACATAGAAGCCGTATCGGAGCTGCACCATCGTGTCGCCCGGAAGGTCCTTCAGCGCGAAGGCGGTCAGGGCCAGGAGGAAAACTTCCGCCATGGAGAATTTGCCAAGACGATCGATGCCGCGCAGGAATTTCCAGGGGCCCCCCAGGGTGCCGCCGCCAGCCGAGACCCAGTAAAATCCCAGCTTGGCGATGGGGAAGATGATCGAAAAGACAGCTAAGGCGATGGCGAGAAAGTAGTCGCCCCCATCGAAGAGCGCCTGGATTACCCGGGCGATGGAATAGGTTCGAGGCTCCAGCTCCCCGGGGGAAAGCAGCTCCACCAGGGGCGTGAGCTCTCCGGCGCCGGGGGTGATCGTGATCGTCGGGGCCGTCATGCCAACCCCAAGGGCGACAGAGGAGACGATGATGGAGAATTTGAGCAGTGGCAGGGACAGGTTCATGGCCCGGGATTACCTTGGCTTACAGGGGGCCTGCTTGAGAGGGTCGCCGTTGACAGGCATCCGGTCTATCTCAACTTACCAATGATGTCCTCGAGAGGCTGATCCCTTGAGACCAGCTTGATGAGGATTCTCTTGATGCCCAGGCCCCTGGTTTTTTCAAAGCTGAGATCGTTGATGCCTTCGTGCAGGTCCATGAGCTTCAGCTCGACTATTCCAGCCGGGTCGTTTGGCGTCAGCACGTCGACGTCCTCAACCTGGATCGTAAGCTTGCCATCCTTGAGAGCTCTCACTTGTCCCGCGCGAATCATCTTTTCTCCAAGGAGCTTGTCGAGAGTTCCTTCGTTTACGCCTGACCATTCTGCGATAAGGGTGTCTTTGTTGGTATTGCTCTCGTAGATGGTGTTGCCTTGCCACACGACCCGGTTGCGAATGTCCGGGGAAGCGGTGGAGCCGGGGTCCCAGGGTTCGTTGTCCTGGTTCGTGGGGAACAGCTCTATCTGTGATACATAGACATAGTAGACTCCATCGGGCTTGAGCGTCCGCCTCACGCTGCCAGGGCCTGCCCGGGAGTCGTCTCGGCCTGCGGCAATCCAGAGGAAGCCTGCCGCGAGGACGACCAGCGGGGGAAGAAGAAAGCCGATCCAGGAGGCCTGGGAAGGGGTGGTGTTTTCATTCTGGGTCATTTGAAGGGGCGCCTGCTCCGGCAGGATTATTCTGTCGCCGGCATTTGACACATCAGGGGTTCAGCAGCTCAGTCGTCATGCGTTGGTATTCTTTTCGAAGCATCTCGTTGCGAAATTCCCTCAGCGGCGGGATCTGCAGTTTCATCAGGGCTTCGAAATTCTGCCTTCCTGTTTTCATGAGGCGGGAGACATCGCTGCTCAGCTTGACGGTCTTGTAGGTGTTCAGCGCCGTCGACAGGTTTTTTTTGATCTGCTTGTTCTCTGCTCGAATGAGGTCGGCGTTCTGGAGGAGGTATTCGGTATAGAGCCTGGCCGCCCTCATCGTTAATTCATTGGATTCAATATTGCTTCGAAGGATGCTCTCATCTCCGCCCTCTTTGCGTATGAGCTCGAGGGCCTGGCGGATGTTCCCCCCGGCCTCCTCGGTGTATCCCTGGAGGCGGGGGATGTGCTCCTGGTCAATCTCCGTTATGAATTGCTGCTGCATGCGGTCCATGATCTTGACCAGCACGACATGCATTCCGTAGTAGCGCTTGGCGATGTCGAGCGCCTCGCCGCTTTGTTCCGTCAGGTCCTGGAGCTGCCCGGTAAGCTGCCTGATATTGTCAAAGAGGGCGATCATCGAGACGAAGTCGTCGCCCGAGACGGATGAGAGGAGGGACTCGAGTCCATCTCTGTCGATATCGAGATGGAGCTCCTTCAGCAGCTTGACGATTCCATCCTTCAGGCGGTCTACGATTTCCTCGCTCGCCTTGATCTCTCCTTCTTCAGCGGCGATCATCTTGTCGTAGTCTTCCTTGGTGGAGATGAACGCTCTGTCGAACAGGCCGGTTTCTTTCTCCCGGGGGGCGGACACCCGGCGTTGCCTGTACTCGGCAAGTTTGTGATGCCCCCTGCGAATCAATTTACGGGTGGCGTGCAGCTCTTTCCAGAGGTCGCGAAGTGGTGACGAGTCGAGCATCTCGATCGCCTCATCCAGCAATTGGGTCGTCTCGGCCGCGTTGCTTTCCTGGTCGTCCCCAAATGGGCGCAACAGGAGAAATCGCCGCTTAGGAAGCTGGTCGTGCCGGTCAACAAGCTTTCGTGCTTCGTCGAGCGTAGGCACGATTTTTTCGAAGAGGCGCCCGATGCGGTCTTCTTCCTTTTGTCGAAGCTGGTCTTCGAGTGTTTCCTCCTGGGCTCGAAGGCCGCTGGCCGGCGCGAAAGCCGTCGCCATGAGGAAGATGGCAGTCAGGACGTGAATCATGCGATGGTTCATTTTTAAGTATCCATGTGTTCCGCAGGAATCCGCACGAGCCTACAGTTCAAACACCCGGGGCCAACTTTCCAAGCCTATTCCTGTCGATAACGGTAAGTCATTGTACAGTTAACATTTAAGTGGGGGGGGATTAAAAGCTTCCTTGAAACCCGCGCTGCAGATAAGCAGTCGGTAATAGGCCTCAGGCGTCCAGGATGGTCTGCGGTCATTTGCCGATTCGGTAGAGATTTGACTTGGTCCTGAGAATCAGCGAGTTGCCGGAGATTGCCGGACTTGCCATGAAACCATCAGCGAGCTTGTTGCGCGCCAGCAGCTTGAATTTCTTTCCGGCTTCGATGACTGGAATCTCTCCATCTTCATTGAAGAAATAGATCCGGCCCCCGGCGAAGATCGGCGAGGCGGCGTAATTTCCCCCAAGGCGGTCCGTCCAATGCGCTTTGCCTGTTTCGGCATCTACGCAGGAGGCTACGCCCAGGTCGCTGACCATGAAGAGAAGCTTTCCATCAAGAATAAGGGAAGACTTCTTAGGGACGCCCCGCTTTGAGGCCCAGGCGATATTCTTTCCCGGGAGCTCGCCGCTGCCTTCGGGCCGTACGGCTGACATTCGGCCCATTCCATTGGTGATGAAGACCAGGCCATGACCGTAAATCGGCCGGGCCGAGGCGTTCATGCCGCCGGTATAGGCTGTCCAGAGAAGCTTTCCGGTTAGCGGGTCGAGAGATTCAGTCGCGACGGCGGCGGGGGCGATGAGCTGGGTCAGGCCCTTGTGCGTAATAACCGCGGGCGTCCCGTAGGCTTTCTTCCTGTCTCCATTGTCAGTTCGAAAATTAAAGGCGCGTTGGTGAGTCCAGCGGGTCTCCCCTGTTTTCTTGTCGAGCGCGACCACGTATTGCTTGTCGAAACCATCAAAATGGAGGATGTAAAGATCTCCGTAGGGGATAGGGGAGCTCGCCGGCGAGCGATGGTGATTGCATTGAAGGTCGCGGCGCTCCCAGATGGTCTTGCCCGTTGCCGTGTCGATGCAGGCGTTTCCATGGGCGCCGAAGCTCACGAAGATTTTCCCCTCCTCAATGACAGGGGTGGGAGAGGCGTAGCTGTTCTTGGCGATGCAGAATTGCGGCTCCGCGACATCGAAAACAAGGATGTCATGGATCTTCTTGCCGGTCTCCAGGTCGAAGCAGAGCGCCCAGAGCTTGTGTCCATCGGGCAGGGCGTTGGTGACCCAGACCTGCTTTTCCCAGATGACAGGAGAGGACCAGGCCTTGCCGGCCAGGGGCACCTTCCAGGCGATTCCGTCGCTCTCGGAGAATTCCAGGGGCAGGTCAGTCAGGGCTTTTCCATTTCCGGAGGGCCCCCTGAACTGGTTCCAGTCTTCGGCTGAGATCGTCGCTGTAATAGCAAGGAGGCACAGAATGAACAGGCTTGGGCAGGCGCGCATGACTTGTATCCTTGGGTGAGAAATTCTGAACCAGGATGGTCCGAGTAGGAACCATTACCTTTCCTGTATTGGAAGAGACAGGCGATTTTTTTTCAATGGGCTGCTCGGTTCTCTGGATCCAAGGAGCCTTGCATGGGAGCTGGAACTCGTGCAGGATGATGGTCCGTCGCCGCCGCGACGGACTCTTTTAATCGCCAGCCTGAGAACACCCAAGGGAAGCTACATGCACATCAAGCCCAGGACTCTCTCCGTGAGCTGTATCCTGGCGGCCTGCGCCGTCCTGTCTTTTTCGCCGGAAGCGTTCGCCGCACAGCCCAATATCGTCTTTATCATTTCCGATGATCATGACAATGAGCACCTGGGGTTCATGGGCAATGAAATCGTCCACACCCCGAACCTGGACAGACTGGCAAATTCCGGAACAGTCTTCTCCGTTGCCCACCTTCCAATGTCTCGCTGCCATCCGACCCTTGCGAGCTTTCTCAGCGGGCGCTGGCCGCACCAATCAGGAATCTACTACAACTATGGGACGAAGAAGCTCAGCACCAGCAACTCGCTTCCCGGCCAGCTGAAGAAGGCCGGCTACGCTACCTATGTCGAGGGGAAGTACTGGGAGGGTGATCCTCGAGAGATGGGCTTCACCCACGGCAAGGGCAAGACGGCCAGGACTTTCGTTCGAAAAGGCCAGGATGACCTTTTCTCCTTCATCGATGAGGTCGGCGGCAAGAAGCCTCTTTTTATCTGGTGGGCACCCCTGATACCCCATACGCCGCACAACCCTCCGAAGAAATACCGCGAGCTTTTCACGGATGTAAAGATCCCGGTGCCTGCGCATGTCTCGGCGGGGAACGAGGAAATCTTTCTCAGGAAGGAGCGGCTGAGCTTCGCGATGGAGGCATGGCTTGATGATGGGGTTGGGCAACTCGAGAAGAAGCTCAAGGAGAAGGGGCTCTACGAGAACACACTCTTCGTTTTCCTCATCGATAATGGCTGGTGCAACGGGCGCCCTTCAAAGGGCTCGCCTTTTGAGAAGGGGGTCCGGACGCCGGTATTCTTTACCTGGCCTGGCAAGATCAAGGGGGCTCAGAGGTTCAGCTGCCTGACCAGCACCCTGGATGTTTTTCCGACCATTCTCGACTACGCTGAGGCTGTGATCCCGGAGGGCATCGCCGGGAAGAGCCTGAGGCCGATTATTGACGGAAAGACGCAGGAGAACAGGGAGATCCTCTTCGGCGCTATCTATCCCGCCTTCGCTACCAAGGACGACCAGCGGCCTGAACGTGACATCTACGCGATCTACGCTCGGGACGAGAGATGGAAGTATATTCTCTATCTCCAGGATGTCCGGGCATCGAGGAGCGGAAAATATTTCAGGATCCAGTCGATCGCTACGGAATTTCCTGCCAGGAAGAAGGGGGATGAAGATCTCTACGACCTCGATGCCGACCCCTGGGAGATGAGGGACCTCTCCGCTTTAGTGAGCTCAGACTTGGCCCAGGAGCCGGATCATGCCGGGAGGATGAAGAAAATGCGGGCGCTTGCCATCAAGTGGTGGAAAGATACCGGCGGCAAGGAATTCGACACGCGGCCTCCGTCTGCCGATGAGCAGAAACCTTCATCCAGGGGGGGCAAAAAGAACAAGCGTGCAAAGAAACAGGGCAAGAAGACGGCGGCGGAGCCTGGAAGCACCTCGAAGCCAAAGCAGGTTCTCTCCCGGCATGTCACGGTGGCCACCTTCAAGGGGAAGGAATATCGTCTGTGCAGGGGCCGAACCAGTCGCTGCCCGAAGACCTGCGGGCAGTCCGGAGAGTTCGCTGTCTTTTCAATTGAGGGGTATATTGAATACGAGAAGCCGGGAAAGTATGGCGATCCAATGAAGAAGACCTTCAGGTTCCAGGTTAGCGACTTTGACAGGAAGCCGCTGGAGGGGTCGCCAGGAGCCAGGACGGTTTCCTCCATGAAGGCCGGTGATTATGCCCGCCTTGAGTGGAACCACGAATATGATGGCAGCATGCCCTCCCGTCCGTTGAGGGTCGTGAGGTCGATCGGGAAGGCTGAAGCTCTCGAGCTCATCGCCAAGAGCCGCAAGGCCGGGGAGTAGTGATTTGCGGTCCTTCGCGTCCCTGGTTTCAGCTCTGCTCTGTTTGTTTTTCCAGGGAGGCTATGCGGACGAGGCCGCGCGGCGTCCCAATGTACTTCTGATCACTGTCGATGATCTGAATGACTGGGTGGTGGGCCTGGGGGGGCACCCCCAGAGCGTGACCCCCAATATCGAGCGTCTCTCCAGGCGGGGCATTCTTTTCACCAACGCCCACTGCCAGGCGCCTATTTGCAATCCCTCCCGCACCAGCTTCATGACCGGGCTCAGGCCTTCGACGACAGGTATCTATGAAAACAGGCCCTGGTTTCGCACCACACCCCTCAACAAGAACCGGGTCACCCTGACGGAGCATTTCAGCGCCAACGGGTACGAAACATTTACGGCAGGCAAGATTTACCATGGCTCACGAACGGAGAAGCGGTCCTTCGACAGCATCGGGCCTACCCCTGGGCAGGTGGACAAGGAGGCGAAGAGGGTCCAGGCGGAGCTTAAGGGGCTCTGGGACTTCGGGCCGCAGGACTATGGGGGCAACAAGAGCAACGATTACAGGGATGCCGGCTGGGTCATCGACCTGCTGGGCAGGAAGCATGCCAGGCCATTCTTCGTAGCCCTTGGCTTCTACAGGCCGCACGTCCCGTTCTACGCACCTCGGAAATGGTTCGAGTTACATCCGCTTGACAAGGTCCAGCTCCCGGCGGTCAAGCTGGATGACTGGCTCGACATCCCCGAGGCAGCCAGGAAGCTTACGTCGAACAAGACTCCGCCCCCGCACGATTGGTTCGTCAAAAACGGCAAGTGGAAGCAGGCCGTGCAGGCCTATCTCTCCTGCGTCAGCTTCATGGATGCTCAGGTGGGGCGCGTTCTGAACGCGCTCGAAAAAAGCGCCTACGCGAAAAACACCATCGTGGTGTTGCTCTCGGACCATGGCTTCCATCTCGGAGAAAAACAACGATGGGCCAAGCAGAGCCTCTGGGAGACCTCGACACATGTACCGATGATTTTTTCCGTTCCCGGTGGCTTGAGGGGGAAGAGATGCTCTCGCCCGGTCGAGCTGATCCAGGTGTTCCCGACCCTTGTGGAGCTTTGCGGAGTCGATGAGAAGGATGGCCTGGAAGGTGTCAGCATCAAAGCCCTCCTTGATGATCCCGGGGCCGCCTGGTCACGGCCCGCCTTGACCACCTACAAGCCGAACAACCATGCCGTACGGTCGGAGCGCTGGCGCTACATCAGGTACTCCGATGGAAGCGAAGAACTCTATGACCATTCGAAGGATCCAAACGAGTGGGCCAACCTTGCCGGCGCGCCTGAGCATGCTGAGGTGATCAGGGAGCATGCTCGCTGGCTGCCGAAGCTCAATGTCCCAAACGCCGCTACCGGCCTGCCGTCAAAGAGGCAAAAGAAGAAAAAGCAGCGCTAGCGGCTGGGGGCTTCCTTCTTCTTCGGTTTCTTCTTTTCCGGCGGCTTCCTGGTGTGCTTGTTGAAGAATTTGAAGATGTCGGGCATTTTCTGGAAGGCGATGATCAAGTGGCCTCCCTCGGGGTCCTCGATGTATTGGTGATCCATTTGGAGCTCCTTCATCTTCGCAATCCAGCGTCGTGTCGCGGATGCTTTCACCAGCTTGTCCTTTGCGCCCTGGATGCAAATGATGGGGATGTGCCTGATCTTCACGAGGTCCCTGGTACTCGAGTAGATAGCCGGCGCGATGGGGCCGAGAGCGGCCCATAGCTCCGGGTGCTTCATGCCGAGATGGAGGGCTCCACCTCCGCCCATTGAATGCCCGAGGAGGTAGATCCTGTCGGGGTCGACATTGAAGTCCTTGCGGGCAATGCCGAGGACGTTCATTACATCCTGCTCACTGAGCTTGCCGATCTTGCGGCTGACGAAGCTCGCGGCCCCGTACCATGCGCTGGGGTTGTAGCCCATCGGGCAGACAAGGATATAGCCATGTTTCTCCGCCAGCGAGGTGAAGCCGGGGTAGTGAATCATCTGGAATGGATTGCTGTTGAGGCCGTGGAGGGCAACGATCAGGGGCCATTTTTTCTTCGAGGTGTAGGCCCTGGGGACATAGAGGGTGTAGCCGATGTCCTTTTCGGCTTCCTTGAAATGATAGCTTCGCGCCTGGGCCCTGCCTTTTTTCAGAGGCGGGTTTTTGGCCGTGTCCTGCGCGGCGGACAGGTCTCGGGCCGCGGTGAAGACCGTCACGATCAAGAGGGCCGGCAGGAGACGGTTCATGAAAGCCATGGCTGGGCTCCATCGTGATGGGTGGGATCAGGGCTCGGAATAGTATCCAAGCAGGATTGCCATTTCATCTTCGGAGGTCAAGCCCCATTCAAGTGCGGGTGAATTCGGGTTTGGCGGATCGGTGTAGCGGTGGGTGGCCCAGTGACTCAGGCTGTCACCCGGCTGCAGGACCAGCGGAGGGTCGAAGATCTGGTTTACCGGGTCATCCCAGTTCCGGCTGAGGTAGACCCTGCGAGGGTCGAACCCATCCTGGTTCAGGTCGGCTCCGTATTCAATCCCATGGCGGTGCGTATGCGACGAGAGCATGTAAACATGGGTTTCTCTCGACACCCTCCATCGAGAGTTGACTGTCCGGGTGGCGTTGGGAGGGACGGAGATGTTGCTGATGGAGTCAAAGATGGGGCGCGCAATGGTCGTGACCTCTCCAGGGTCGGCGAAGAAAAAGTTGATGTAGACCTCCCCGATCAAGGGCTCGCTGCCGTTGAGGTTGAGGTAGTGTGAGTTGAGATCGAAATCTGCGTTTCGGTCGAAACGCAGGCCGACTCCATCCGGAAACCGCAGTGACTGGAAGGAGGATTGCGATGCGAAGACGAAATCACGCCGGGCGAAGTTGACGAAGTCATCGCCTATGTTGCGGAAGCCGGCTCGGGGGCGAGGCCCTCCAGCCCACCTGTAAAGGATGAAGTGGTGGCTGTCCTCGCGCATGTGGATGTCGATCTGCTTGATGTAGATGTCGTCACCTGCCACCTCCGCGTCACGGAAAGGGTTAGCTACGTAATAAAAGGCCTCCCGTTCCGTCCTGGGGGCGATGGTGAAGTCGGGAAGGCGTAGCTGGATTCCATTTTGAGGAACTGGCGGTACGGGCATGCGATCGATCGGCGGGGATGGTTCATCTTCCAGGTCGGGAACTCCTTCGATGTGTCCTTCGAGGGGAGCGCCGGCTAGGATCCAGTCTCTCACGGCTCCGACAGTCCGGTCGGACAATGGGGTCGATGAGTTCGCAGGCATTCGATTGCCTTCTCCCGGGCCGGGGCCGAGGAGCTTGCGCAGCAGGAAGCTGTTATCCGGGTCGCCGGGATCGACTCGGAGCATCCCGGCAGCCCTGGCCGCATCGTTAAATGACGGTATGCCGACAAGCTCGCTGCGAGCATCTGCAAGGGTTTCAAGGGAGAGATTGCCCTTTCGTTCGATCGCGCTGTGGCAGGATGAGAAAGCGCAGCTCGCGGCGAAAAGGTTCTCGTAGAGGCTCTCGAAGGAGAGCTCTCCCTCCTCCTCGCATTCTTCGGCTTCCTCCTCGGTGAGATCGCCGGGGTTGTCGCCGCCGAGAAAGAGGAAGCTGAGGATGTAGACCGCATCGGTAAGGTCGACGTTTTCGTCTTGATTGGCGTTGGCCGAGGCGATGCAGTGAAGCTCCGCTCCTCCGCTGAAGAGGTACTGGAGGATGAGGATGGCATCGGTGAGGGTGACAGACTCGTCCTCGTCAACATCGCCCCGCATAGGCCGATGTGACCTGATGGCTCCGTCGCTGACCCAGTCGAGGAGCCTGTCCAATTCCTCTTCAGGAAGGGGCGCTCTCCCGAGAGGCATCCGGCTGCCGTGTTGCGGCGAGGGCATCAGGACCTTGTCGATCAGGGGGCTCCCGGCCGGGCTGCCGGGGATGACGATCGGGCCCCCATATTGAACACCGATGCTGCCCATCAGTGATTCGTAGCTCGTCAGGTCGACCCCGCTGGTGGCCTGGTCGATGTGGCACGACCCTCCGCCGCAGTTGGCCGTCAGGATGCCCTGGACCTCGTTAAAGGAAAGCGTCTCATGCCCGGTCGATGCGATCGGTAGGGAGGCGAACAATGAGAATGCCAGCAGGCGAATGGCCGCGCCGTGAAAGGCCAATCCAATGCCGCCCCTGGGGTTGCCGTGCTTCATGAAAACGCCCCTCTCTGGTGTTCCGATTCCGTGTACCGATTCTAATTATAACAACCCAGGCGGCAGAGGCTAAGACCCATTCTTCTCGGGAAGGACCTTAATCGAGGCGCTTGACCTCGACGAAATAGGCTCCAGCTTTTTTCCCATCTTTGCGGTCGAGCCAGGTCTGGAGACGTGTATTGCCGGCTGGTACGTCGAGCTTGAAGGTGGTCGCGGTATCTTCCGGCGCGACGGCCTGCGATTGATCGAGCTTGCCGATCCTGATGCGCGCCCTGGTGGCGCCAATGGCCTTGTCCTCCTCAGCCGGCCAGCGCCTGAGGGTGAATTCGTATTTCCCGGCCTTCCAGATATTGACAGCCCAATAACCGTTGGCCACAGGTCCCTGGCGAATATGGCCATGGTTCCAGGGGACGGGGCCATTGTTGGTATGCCAATCGTGGCAGGTGAGGTTGGTGGGGTTTTCCGCGGCGTTTCCAAGGGTGAGGTGGACGGTCTTGTTGAAGACTCCAGAGAGACTGGTCCACCACTCGTCGTAGGCCGCGTTGAGAGTCTTGACAACCGCGGGGTGCATCGCGGCGATATTTTTGGACTGGCCGGGGTCGGCGGTGAGGTCGTAGAGCTCCTTGTTGTTGACGAGCCTCCAGCGCCGTGTCATCACCGAGTTGTTGCGGCCTTTTTTGACCTGCTCGATGCGCTGTGAGTGGACGAAGAGTGTTCGGTCGGGCCAGACCGGCTCTTTTCCTCTGAGCAGAGGAGCGAGACTCTTGCCGTCGATGGCGGGAACTCCTCCAGCGGGGCGTTTGATTCCGCAGAGCTCGACAAGCGTCGGCAGGATGTCAATGTGCGCGCTCAGGGTGTTGAGGTCGCGGCCGCCGTGAAGGCCGCCTGCAGGCCAGTGGATCAAGAAGGGCACGCGGTGGCCGCCCTCGTAGCTGGAGCCTTTCTGGCCCCTCATCCCTGCGTTGAAGCCGGGCCAGGTCTGCGAGGTGTTGTCAGCCTTCTTTTTCCCGCGACGTCCTCGAGGGGCGCCAGCGGCGGTCCCGTTGTCAGTCATGAAGATAAGGATCGTGTTTTCTGTAAGCTTGAGCTCATCGAGACGCTTGATGAGTTTTCCCATGTTGTCATCGATATTGGTGATCATTCCGTAGAAGGCTGCCATGCTTCCAGGGACCCCTTTTTCCCGGTAGGGGGCCTTGTAGCTTTCCGCTACGAGGAAGGGTCCGTGCGGCGCATTGGTGCTCAGGTAGGCGAAGAAGGGCTTTTCCCTGTTCTTTTCAATGAATGAAAGCGCTTCCTTGAACCAGACATCAGTGCAATAGCCCTCGGTCTTCTCAGGCTTGCCGTTACGGAAATAGGTATCGTTGAAGTATTTGTTTCCGAAGAAGTCGGGAGTCTGGCCGACGCCTCCTCCGCCATGACAGAAGGTCTCATCGAAGCCCTGGTCCTGCGGTCGACAGGGATAGTTGTCGCCCAGGTGCCATTTGCCGTACATGCCGGTCGTGTAGCCGCACGCCTTGAAGGTCTCGGCGAGGGTCAGCTCGCCGCCCTCCATGATCGAGCGGCCCATGATGGTATGCCAGACGCCCGTACGGGTCGAATAGCGCCCGGTCATCAGGGCGGACCGTGAAGGTGAGCAGGTCGGGTCGACATGGAAGTCGGTAAGCCGAATGGAGCGGGAATGCAGGGAGTCAAGGTGAGGGGTCTTGATCATCTTATTGCCGTGAGCGGCAATGTCGCCGTAACCCTGGTCATCTGTGATGACGAGGATCACGTTGGGCTTGCGGTCTTCAGCGGCCAACGAGGAGGCGACAAGGCAGCAAAGGAGAAAGACGGCCAATCTTCGCGTCTGGTTTGTGAGGAGGCTCATATTCGTTCCTGTTTGATTGTGAACTGGGACCGGTAGCGGTTGGTCGAGCTTAACTTCTTGGGATGGGGCTTACAACTCGATTCGGTCACCCTGGCGGGCTACGGAATGGCCGGCCTGTTCAATGAGCTGAAATTCTTCGCTGCCGGGCTGGATTGCCGGGTTGGTGTGGTTGAGATGGATGAAGAAAATTTTACGGCGGACCTCATCGCCGAGGCTTGAAAATCGTTCCATGCTGTCAAGTATCAGCGGATGGGAGATGGCTGACATGTCTCGATCCGGGAGCTCGCCCGGCCCGAAGAAGCTGCCGTCCAGGAAGGCCCTGTCGACCCCGCCCAGAAGATCCTCGATACCAGGGCTGAGCTCCTCCCAGGAATCGATGTCAGGCAGCCAGAGCAGCGAGCTGGTCGGTCCATCTAGCTGGAAGCAGGCGGTCTCGGAGTGTTCATCCCGGTGGGGGACCAGGCGGGGCGTGATCCGGACGCCTCCATCTAATTCAAACGGCTCCCCGGCGCTCATGGGGCGAAGCTCTATATTTTTATTGTCAACGAGCTCTTTCCAGGGCTCGTTGCTTTGCAGGAAGACCTTCATCCTGGGGAGGACGTAGACCGGAACGCAGCGCCCCCCCATGATCTCGTTGCCCAGGTTGACCAGTCCCGTGTAGTGGCCAATGTGGGCATGGGAGAGGATGAGGCCGGGATTCTTTCCGGGGCAGATCCTGTCGAGGAGAGACAGCTGGGCAGGAAAGGCGGGAGTACAGTCGATAATCCAGCGCGATCCGGAAGCTGGGTCGCATACCGCGATGCTGGAAGGATAGAGCCCGCTGATTTTTTTTGAGCTGGCATGGGCACAACAGCTGGCTTCGCACCCCACCTGGGGGTAGCCGCCATCCTGGGCCGTGCCGAGGAGCACCGCCATTGGCGAGGGGCCCGGGGCTGCTTTCGTGGAGCCGTTTGTTGGGGGCATGTCTTTACCGGGGAATCAATGGAGATGAAGCTCCGGGAGAGCTTAGCCTTTTTTCGGTTTTCTTCCCAGCTTCCAGGCAAAGAGCGCGATAGCGAGGAAGAGGACTACCGGGCTGATAAATCGAAGGAGATGGCCTTTTCTTGAAAGGCTGAGGGTCAGCCGAGCCTCCCCGCCGGAGCGGCGGAAGGTGAGGCTGGTGGCGCCAGGAGGCGCGGGTGGGGATTCAAGTGCAGGATTTACCTGGTTGATCCTGGTTGGGGGCAGGGGGGCAAGGCCGGATGCTGTGACGGCCGCTCCCTGGGCGTTCTCGACCTCTGATTCCTTCATGGGAGCGGCTGTGAACCTGAAGCCGGCAAAGAGAGTCTTGTGTAGACGGTCATAGATATGCGGGGCATAGGGCAGGCCGGGGCCCTCGGAGTCTTTCTGCTGCAGTGGGGCGACGTTTTTCTTCCAATCGTTGCCCTTGAAATTGTAGCTGTCCTGGAAGGCTTGTTCCTGTTGACCGCGGAATGGGATCTTCTGCTTGCCGGTGTCCTGTATGGCTTTCTCCAGCAACTTCTGGGCTTGCCGGCCGCGGCTGAGCGCCTGTTCGCTTTCGGCCTGTTGCCTGTTGATGACTTCTCCTCCAAGCTGTTGGCGGATGCCGTCTGCCGTCGACGACGAGTTGCTCTCCTCAAGATCCATCACGTTGTCGCTGAGGGTCTGCTGGAGGCGCTTCAGGCTGAGGGAGGCCTGTCTCCGCTGGCGAAGGTTGAGCTTGCCCTTCGCTGAATCGCTTCCCCCAGGGCCTTCATCTATGGTGAGGATCCGGGTCAATCTCTCAATGTCCTGAATATTTGATTCGACCTTGCTCGCGTATTGGATGCTGGAGACGACCTCCTGCATATTGCCGTCATCGAGGGATGCCTCGAATCCATCCGGGAGCTCAATTCTCCAGAGGGTTCGGCGGACGGTCACCTCTTTCAGGCCGCCTCCTGCGGGGGCCTGGCCCAGGACCTTCGGAGCCTGAAGGTCAAGGTCTCCCTTGAGCTCGGGCAGATTCGCCTTGCGTGTATGGGCGTAGACAATCCCAACCTCCAGGTCCAGGTCTCCGAGGCCGACATGTTTCAGGGGGACCTGTAGCGCCTCCTGGTTCTTGCTGACGACCATCGGGTTCCCATTGAGAGTCGCGCCCCAGAGCTGGGTCTGGGCCGGGAGCTCGATTCGCAGAAATTGAAGCTTTCGATTGCTGATGGTGTAGACCGCCTTGGTGCGGAAGGTGCCATCTGCCCCGATGACGGTCACCAGGTCAACAAGATCGACGCTGGCCTGCGCTGTCTCCGCGGGCCGAAGAGACTCAGGGGTCAGGGTCAACTCCCAATCGCTTCGGGTGGCCCTGTAGACATGCTGCAGGCTGCCGCTCGCAACCCCCTCGGGGAGGTAGGGCAGGTCCTCGATCCGGACCTTCTCCAGGCCGCTGGGCTGCGGATTGGTAAGGACCTCGCTGGTCTCTACGAGCCCGACCCACAGGTCGCTGTCGGCGACCGAATTGTCCGCGCGAAGAACCTGGAAAGGCCTGATGAGTACGCCTGCATCATTGGAGTTCCTGGGGATCCTGTAGGAGAGCGCCACGGTATGTTTACCTACAATTCCGGATGTCAGTGTGAGCTTGAGGGGGCCGCCAGCGTCCCTGGTGAGGCTCTTGAGATTCCTGGTTCGGAGGCTGGTTTCCATCACGCCGTCGGGCAGACGGAAGAAGAATGTATCCTGGAGACCGCCCGTTATGGATATTTCGACCTGGCCGTTTATCAGGATGAAATCTTCAGCCGCCCGGGCGAAGAGAACGGTCTTCGCGACAGGCTGCCCTGTGCGGTCTCCAAGCTCGAGCTCGAGAGAGTAGGAAGGGACAGCTCCCGTTGAGCGCATATCGAACAGCCTTCGGCTCAAAGAAGGCAGCCGGACGATGAGATTGTCGTTTGACCTGGCGACCTTTTCAATTCCAGAGGCGCCGTCCGCGACCCGGACATCCAGTTCCTGGGCGGCGGCGATGGTCAGGAGGACAGTCTCTGACCTCAGGTCGGGAGCGATGGTCCTGGTGCGAAGCAGGGGGACCTCCATCCTGTCCAGCGGCACGGAGTGAATTCGCTGGGCGCTCCAGGAAACCTGGGTTCCGTTTTCCGCCCGGGCTGCGAGGAGAATGATGAGGCGGGGGCCATTCGCGGTGTCGATGGTCTCCCAGTCACTGACGGTCTTTCCCCGGACATTCCGGAATTCCCAGCCAGCCGGCAGGGCGACTTCCTGGCGCAGCGGACCCTCGATGCCAACCTGGTAGCGGGTTCTCGCATCAAGAATGCTGCGTCCACGGGAGATGTATAACACCGCGTTGGTGACGGCGTCAGCCGTACCCGCAAGCGGGATGGCTGAGACGGACTGATCTTGAAGAGATTCAAAGAACTGGTAAAGTCTGTCAGGGGGAACAGGAGGCAGCTTCACCGAATCTCGGAGCTCATCAATCGAGGCTCGTTGGTTTGAGAGGATGCCGGGCTTCCAGCGTCGCCGGGAATCGTGACGGACTCCGATGTAGCTGGCCTGGCGGAGGGCGCCGTCGAGGGAGAGGGAGGAGACCTGTTTCTCCTGCCCTTCCTGGAGGGGCGCCCAGCCTTTTAATTCGAGGGTCGCCTCCCTGGTCGGAGCCGAAAAGAAGACATTGAGATACCTCTTCTCATTTTCTTCTGAAATCGTCCATTCGCTCAGTTCGGGCGAGCTTGCTGATGTGATAGTCCAGTCGCCCAGGATCTCGTAGGTCAACGAGCTGGCTGGCGTCCCGGCGGCGGTGATCTGTTCGGATCGAGTGATGTTGTAGCCATCCAGCGTGAGCTGCAGGTCCGTGTAGGATGTGGATTCGAGGCGGGCCTTCTGCTTGCCTGAAATGCGGGGAAAGGTCCAGCTCAGGGTGAAGCCGGCGGCGGGGCCGAGGTCAAGCTGGAGGGCGGTGGCTTCCGTGCCTTTCTGGAAGGTCAGGCCGGCGGGGGTTCCCGGGGCGGCTGGAAGGGCGCCGGCAGGGAGGAGCCCTGACAGGGCGGCGGCCGGACCGGAAAGCAGCCTGGCGTTAATAGAGTAGGCGCCGAGGCGATTGTCTACCGGGCCAGTGGATTCAATTTCAATGAGGCGGGTCCCTTTGCCCCTGAGGGTGATGAAGGGGGTTCCATCCTTCTGGGCGACTCCAACGGGCTTTCCATCGACCAGGATAGTTTTCAGCTTTCCGCGCGGAAAAGGCAGGGGCAGGGTTACCCATTTGTCGGTGAGGATCAGCAAGGGCGCGCCTCCCTTGATTCGATAGGTGTCGTCTTTGACATCGATGACGTAGGTGCCGCCTCCAAGGACAATGTCAGCTACGGGCTTCCCGTTGGAGTCATCCTCTCCGGGGTTGGCCAGCAGCCAGAGAGCTCTGAACTTTTTGTAGGGAAGGTAGACCTTGGCCTTGGCGGTCAATCCTCCAAGGTCTTTTGCTTCGTAGGGAATAAGGATCTCATCCTGCGCCGCAAGCGCTCCGATACTCGTGACGCAGAGGGCGAGCGCCGCAACGGCCGCAGCCCGGGCCTTTTTGCGGGCAACCAGTCGCAAGCTGAGACTCTTGATTGATTTCATGATCAGGCCTGCCGCCAGCAGGGCGCTGAGGGCCTCGCAGGCCGGGATCAGCAGGAAGGGTGATTCCCACCCGATGGTCCTGGCGGCCATGTCTGAAAGAATGGTACCCGCAAGGAGTCCCCCGACAACAAAGGCCTGGAAGGCTGAGCCCCCATGCCGGACGGCAATCAACAGCCCGAGGACGAGGGTCAGCAGGAAGGCTGTTCTCTTTGAGAATTTCCACCAGTCCAGGCTTCGGTAGCTGAAGCTCAGGACTGCGCCCCCTCCGAGCTTCCTGGCCTCAACCAGGTATCCCTCCAGGTGCAGGGGGAGGATGACCGCCTTGCCGGTTTCCCCGGCCGGGCGAGAGCCGCCATTTCGTTCCGGGGCGATGCCCTGGTCCGTCTGTCCGTACCCCTCGCTCTGGAGGTCTGGGCCCGCTCGAAGATCCACAGGTTTTTGGATTTCGGATAAATATTCCCCGGTAAAATAAGGCCGGGCTTCGTTTTCCTGGGCAAGGATGCCATGGGGAGGTATCCGGCCGGTTGAGATGGCGGAATAAACTAGATCGAGATAGCTGGCGGGCAGGGGCGAGGGGTCCTTTTCGAGCAGGTTCCCGCCGGAAAGTTGAAAGCGAAAGCCCTTGGGATGATAGGTCTTCCAGGTGGTTGAAATGACCGGGACTCCCCGGAAGACAGGCGCGCGCTCGGACCAGGCCCCCCAGTGCCCGAGGGGCGCGAAGCGTTTGTAGATGAGGGAGATCTTTGAATAGGACAGGGGAGGGAGGGGGATTTGCCAGTACCCGGTTTTCTCGTTCTTGCGAACGTAGGGGGCGGGGTCGTTGCCGACTCTCGCGGAGAGGATGATGGCTCCCTCGGGAAGCTGGACCTCGATGTGTTGATGCTTCCTGTTGTAGGCAATGACGGCATTGAGGTGAGTGCGGGAGACCCCGCTGGGATCAATAACCGTGGTGAGATCCATCTCCCGGGAGATGATTCCAAGGACGTCTGCCCGGTCAAATTTCAGGATCTTGAAGGTGGCGGGCGAGCTTCCTGGGGGGAGCCTCGGTCCGGCCTTTGATTTGAATTGGAAAGCAAACAGGATCCGGCCCTCCGCCCAGGGCTGTCCGAGCTCGGGGAGCTCGTCGACCTCCATGCTGGCCAGCTCGGCACCTTCAAGGACCTCGATCTTTACCGCGCCAAGGCTCTGAAAGACAAGCTGGTGGTTTCCGTCAAAGACAGGAGCCAGGGGGTCATTCGGATCGCTGGAGAGCTTCAGCCAGGGGACACGGTGTCCATCTCCCGCCTTCGGCAGATCGTCTTCGAGGGCCTCGTATTCAATTCTGATTTCCCTGGTCCCCGTCCATGGTTTCGCGTAACGGATAATTCTGACGCTTCCAGAGGCTCCGTCCTCCTCGACCAGGACCTCCTTGATTCCCTCGCCGCTGACCGGAGCCTGGACATCTGTTCCGATGGGCAGCTGGACCCTTACCTCGTCAATGGCGCGGTCGACGATCGCCAGGCGGAGGTCATTTCGAGCTCGGAATCTGTCTTCAAGGGCCAGGAGATGCGTCAGGCCCTGGTATTCCCCCATGGGCCTCCGGTGTTTTAAGGTCAGGCTTACCGGCTGGCTCGCGTTTTCCGTTGTCGAGGTGAGTGCCGCGGCAAGCCCTGACTCTTCATCTACCGCAGAAGCGAAGCCCGCCCGCCTGAGCTCGTCGGATTCCAAGGTTTCCCAGCCTGGAAGCTCCGGGACGACGGCAAACATGGAATCGGGAAGCTTGACTCCAACATCCATCCTGGATTTTACCGCATCGGAGAAATGTGGAAGCGAGAATTCAAGCCTCCGTTCAGGCCAGGCGATGTCGGGGGAGAAGTCCATATGCTCGAGCCGAAGGCTGAGAACAAGTGGCTCACCGGTATGGACTGCATTTTTGAGCTTAATCTCGACCGCTCGGCTTCCATCTGCCTGGAAGATCTCCCAGGAGAGTTTCCTGCCCGGGGGTCTCGTCGTCAGGGCTCGGAGGCTGGTGAGATTCCATGGTTCAGGAAGGGTGGCGACGAATCGGTATTCGCTGCCGCGAGTCATGTCGAGATGGTAGATCGTATCCAGTGTCACTCCGCCCTCGAGGACCTGGACCAGGCTGGCTGAGCGGCTCTCAAACTCCCTGGCTCTGCCGCGGGCGGTGAGCTCAAGTCGTGAACTCTCGCTGGTGTAGGAGAAACACCTGCTTGCGCTATGGTTCTGTATTGACGGAAACAGGCCGTCTTTGAGGGCGATCTCGGTCGCCTCCCGCGCTTCCAGCTGGAGGAGCTCCGGTTGGATCTGGCAGACGGCAAGATACCCGCTATTTGAATATGCGTCGGCCAATTTCGGGGGGCCGACAAGGTAGCGTCGAGCCGTGGGCTGGTCATCCTCGATGATTTCTCCCTGGAGGATCCCCTCGAACAGCACATCTACCAGCCCGGTGGTGGGCTCCTTCAGGAGCACCAGGATGGAGTCGTTCTGTCGGCTCCAGGAATGAACGATGTCCCCGGTTACAGTGATGGTCTTTGCTCCGGCTGGTTCATTGAATTGAAGCACATCCGTCTTTCGTCGCTGGATCCAGACTCGACTATTCCAGGAAAAGAGGGGGTCGTGGAGTCTAGGCAGGATGGTCATTCCGTTCAGAGCCGAGAGGGTTGAGCCGCTTTTTCCTGCGGCCCTCTTCATTTTCCAGGTAATTGAAAAGCTGGAACTCGAACCAAGCGAGAGCGTTAAGAGGCTCCCCTTTGTTGCGGGAATGGCTTCCACCAGGAGGTTGGGAGGGTTTGAGGTGGCATCGGCGTAGCCGGGCACCTCAAGCTGCAGAGTTCCCGATTCGGCGCGCGGCAGCCCGCCCCTGATGCTCCAGAAGTCTTCCGTCTCGACAGCCGGGACTGAATACGTGAGCTCTACATGGTGCGTCCCGCGACCGTTGAGCAAGAGGAACACGATGGGGGCGGGGCTTTTCTTTTGCGCCGCCTTGGGGGCCTGGCGCAACAACCAGCCGGGCTTGCCATTTACCCTGATGCTCCCCAGGGCTCCCGGCATGGGGTCCAGGGGGCAGCGTACCCACCCATCCCGCGTGACCCGCACCTCGATTTTCGAGGTGAATCGAGCTGTTTTTCCGGACAGCTTTCCAACGTGGTGGCCCTGGGTCACGATCGCGTTGACCGGGGGGAGCGGTTCGGTTGGAGCCTTACGCGACTCGACTACACCCTTGAGGACCAGGGAGCGGTATTCATCGAGCTCCATGATAACCCCGTCAGGGTCCTGCCTCGCTCTTTCCAGGAATTCTTCATGGGGCACGTAGATCTCGCGCAGGTGGAGAGGTCCAGGCTCCTGGCCCCTGCTCAGAGAGGGCGCAAAGAGGCCCAGCGCAAGGAGGGCCGGGAGTAGGATCAGGGCTCTGTTGCTTTTCATTTCAGTCGGCCTTTTTGCTTCCACCGGATTTCTTCCTGGAGGAGCCGGATTTTTTCTTTTTCGGGGCTTCCTTGGCCAGGTCTTCTTCCTGGAGGACTTGAGAATCCGGCTGGTCCTCCGCAGCTTCAAGGTAGGGGTCGGGGGCAAGCGCTATTCGCTCGAGCCGCCACTGACTGTAGGTCGATTTCAGGCGGCGCGCCGCGGTCAACAACAGCAGGGCGATCCCGCCAAGGAAAGCTGCCGAGAAGGTTTCGGCGGCAGGGCCGTCGAGAAACCACGCTGGAATAAGCGGCACCCAGGTGAAGTTGACAGAGGTCCAGGTCGGGTTCAGGCTGAGCTTTTTTGTAAGGATCGACCCGCCGATGAGGACCGCCGCAAAGAACAGGATCTTGGTAAAGCCAAGGATCGAGGGAGTCGTCCAGGAGAGGTTCAGGCTGCCGGTTCGCGCCATGCAGGAGAACGAATAGACGGCTTTGCCCTGGGCTTCTCGCCGGAAGGCGTCCTCAGGGGAGAAACCAACTGGATCTTTGTGGGGGGAATCAGCCTCGGGGAGATTGAAGGGTGAGGCTATCAGCTTGCGAAATCTCGAGAAGGCCGTTGGGTGGCCGCGCCCTCTGCGATTGAGATTTCCCGACCAGGAGAGGTAGGAGAACTCATCAGGTACCCACAGGTCGAATTCGATCTTCTGGACGGGTACGGGCTTATCTTTAGCCTCCTTGATGGAGATCGTTTCAATCTCGAGGCTTCCCAGGCTGCCCATTGGGCTGCTGGAGAGGGACTGGTCATAATCGACAACTACGGCAAAGGCCTCACGCCCCTTGGAGCGGGGGATCGAGATGAGGTCGCTGTTTCCATCTTTGCGTTGCTTGGTGGTTGCCGGGCTTCCGTTAACGAATACGTTTCTCAGGCTGGCGCCATCCGGGA
>CAUZHA010000079.1:0-21443 GCA_963579555.1 Planctomycetes bacterium UBA1146 | reverse complement strand
CTGGCTTCCTCGAGGATCCAGAAGAGGCCTTTGACCGTAACGTCCATGACGTCTTCAGGAGTTTCTTTGCAGGTTGCCAGGTGAAGGATGTGGGTGGCGCCGGCAACAGCTCTGGCTGACACTTCCCGGTCCGAAATGCTGCCCTGCACAATTTCGACACGGTCGGTTTCTTCAATCAGGCGATTGTGGCAAAGGGCCCGGACCCGATAGCCGGAGTATTGAGGGTCTTCAAGAAGCCGCTCAATAAACGCTGTTCCGACTTTTCCGGTGGCGCCAGTTACCAGTATCAGCTTGTTCTTTTCTTTCTGGCTCATTTGCTCGGTGTCTTTTTCTTGTCTTCCTTGCCGCGTTGTTCCGTTTCATTTTTTCTTTTTTCCATCCATTCAGCAATGATGGATTCGGGGTCTTCCTGGAAGGCATCGAGGCAGCCTTTGCAGCAGACGGTATAGTCTTTTCCATCGTGCCGGACCCCAATGGTTCCTCGTCCCCCGGTCACGATGCATTCGGGTTGACCGCTTCCGCTGGAAATGGTTGTGCCGGAGAGGGTGTAGCCAACCTCCCCAAGCCGGAAATAGCGGCCTGAGTCTTTATTTTGCCCCTCGTACAGGGCCACCAATCGCTTGCCTTTGACAAGCAGGCTGAGGTTCAAACGAGCAGGGGCGGTGGGGGGATTTGATTTCCCCGGCTCGAGGTTCATAACGAGTTTGCCCTCTTTGTTCCGGGTGCCTTTGTAGGAAGCGTGCCCCTTGCTGTCCGGTAATTCGACATCCAGGCGGAACTGCCCCTTTATTGTCCCGGGCTGGAGTTTCCCTTTCCGCAGGAAACGGGCACCAGGAGTACTGAATTCCAGGGCCGCCCTTCCCCTGGAAAATTTCCAGGCCCAGGTGGTGGCCTCGCGCCAGGAGCCACGAACGGAGCCCCTGCGCAGAAACCCGGTTCCCTTCCATTTGCCCACCAGACCCTGGAGGGAAGAAAGCTCAGCCTTGTCCTTCCTGAGCTGATCTTCAGGGGCAGCAGAAATCCATACCATGCCTGCCAGCATCAGGAGGAAGGCCAGGGGCGGGGGGGAAGTAAATGGGGAGGCTGTCCATCTGCGCATGCCGTATTGTGCCTTGAACCGAGGCGGCTGTCAGGGCTTCTTTGCAGCTCCTTTTGGCTCCTCCTTCGCGGCCTTCTTTTTCTTTTCGGAGAGGCTTTTTCGCAGTGGGTTAGAGCCGCCTTTGCCGTTGGGGCGTAACTTGATCCGGGACTCCCGGGCAAGTCGCGGAAACACGTTGTTTTCTTTGTCGGTGTCAGCTGTTTCAGCGTGGGGGTCCACCAGGAAAGAGGCGACCTCCCTTGTGCTGATCAGCAGCTTGGAGACCTCTGTATTGTTTTTTCGCCAGATTTCCGCCGGGATATGGAGCTCTTCCTTGCTGCCATCTTTATAGGTCATCTGGAGAAGAACCGGCATGACCATCCCACCTATGTTTTCAAGATCAAGCACGTAAAAGTTCAGGTCGCTTTGAAGGAGCGCCCTGTCATCATCCGGAAGGTTCTTGAGTAGCTTTGCATAAGCTTCCCTGGCCTCCCGGGTCAGGGCGAATTCATCGTACTCATCGTAGAAGTCCTTCAACTCAGGGTAAGCATCAATGCGCTTGGGAAGATCAATGCTTCGCCTTTTGCTGATAGTGTCGTTGGCATGTTCTGCTTTTTTTCGGTCACGCGCCTTGGTCACTTCCGGATCTTTTGAGTCGATCGTGAAGCGGGTAACCTCCCTGATGGAGATGTCGGTGTGGTCGATGGTGTAGAACCAGCCCCGGAAGAACCAGTCAAGATCTACGCCGGAGGCGTCTTCCATAGTCCGGAAAAAGTCGGCCGGCATCGGGCGTTTGAATTTCCACCGGCGGGCGTACTCCTTGAAGGCGAAGTCGAAGAGTTCTCTGCCAAGGATCGTCTCCCTGAGAATGATGAGCCCGGCCGCGGTTTTGCTGTAAGCGTTGGCGCTGGACTGAATCAGCGAATCAGCACTGGTCATGATCGGGACCTGGTAGGCGCCTTTCATGTAGTTCCCGATGGTTCTCGGGCTGCCTCGCCTGGCGGGGTATTTTTGCGACCATTCGTGCTCGGTGATGTATTGCATGAAGGTATTGAAGCCTTCATCCATCCAGATCCACTCCCTCTCATCGGAGTTGACGATCATGGGGAAGAAGTTGTGGCCTACCTCGTGGATGACGACTGAGATCATCCCGTATTTTTTCCCCTCCGAGTAGGTTCCGTCCTTTTCGGGGCGGGCACCCGTGAAGTGGATCATCGGGTACTCCATTCCGCCCACCGGGCTGTTCACGGAAATCGCAACGGGCCAGGGGTAGGGAACTGTGTGCCGGGAATAGATCTCGATGGTCTGGGCGGTGGCGTGGGTGGCATACCTGTCCCAGAGCGGCATGGCCTCGGCCGGAAAATAGGACATGCACATCGTTGAGAATCCTTCCCCCTTGCTGGGCATTGCATCCCAGACAAAAGCCCTCGATGTAGCAAAGGCGAAGTCCCTGACGTTGCGGGCGTGATAAACCCAGGTTTTTGTTCCCTCGGCCTTTTTCTTTCTGTTCTCCGCCGCCTCTTCGGACGTAACGATCAAAACGGGTTTTTTTGCAACTGCGGCTGCCCCAAGACGTTTGCGCTGGTCGGCGGTGAGGACATCTTCCGGGTTCTGCAGCATCCCGGTAGAGGCCACGATATGGTCTTCGGGGGCGGTGATCTTCACGAGGAAGTTCCCGAATTCGAGGGTGAATTCTCCGCCGCCTATGTACTGCCGATGACGCCAGCCGTGAACATCGGTATAAGCGCACATCCTCGGGTACCACTGGGCCACCGAATAGATGGCGTTGCCATCTTCCAGCACCTCCTGCCCTGACCGGGCGCGGATCTTCTTGAGGTCTACAAGCGTGTAGCTCCAGGCCACAGAAAAGGTAAAGGTCTTTCCGCTTTTCAAGGGGGCGGGAAGGTCCACCCGCATCATGGTTTTGACAAGGGTGTGAGGAAGGGGCTTCCCATCTCGGTCTTTGACAGCAGAAACCGTGATGGAGCCGTCAAATTCGGATCGATACAGAATCCCCTTGAGCCTCCTGTATGAAATGTCAGCCAGCTCAGGGGCTTCATCCGTCAAAGGGGTGAAGGAGTGTTTCGAGAAGAGGTTTGGATCCAGCTGCAGCCAGAGATAGCTGAGCTCATGGGGAGAGTTGTTGGTGTAGGTGATCGTCTCTGAGCCGATGACCTGGTGGGTCTTTTCGTTAACCTCTACATCGATCACATAATCAGCCTGCTGTTGCCAGTAAGCAGGGCCGGGGGCTCCGGATGCGGTGCGTCTCTCGTTGGGAGTTGGAAGAATCTCTTCAAGCTGCCGGAATTTATCGGTGCGAACAGCTTTTTCCTGTCCGAAGCCCCTGGAAGCAGGCAGAACAAGCAACAAGGTGGCTGTGAGTAATGAGAGACAGGTCAGAAAGGGGGATTTTTTACATAGCTGTTTAATGAGATTCACCGGTTCGATCCTTAAGGCCTTGTAGGGATGTTTGCCGACCCTGGCAAACGTGGTTGCTGGCGGAAGCGGCGGGTCTTTGAAGCAGGGACCCTTTTTCGGGAAGATTCAATTCAAAGGGCTGGATGGGGTTGATGCAAGCACGGCGTCCTTATTACTGAAAAACTCTCCCGGCAGGGTTGAGCATCAACTGAAGTCTTTGTAATGATAGAGGCTCCTGGGTGCCGAAGGTCGTTCTCAGGCGCTTTTGCAGTCCTGCTTCCCTCCAAGGAAAAACCGGTCATGAAATTCAAAATCAGTCTCGTTTCTTTCCTTCTCCTGGTGTTTCCCGCCTATTGGGTAAACGGCGAGGGCTCTCTTGGAGGGCTTCAGTGGGATACGACACTTCCTTCTCTTCCTGACAAGCACGGTTTTGCGGGTGCTTTTTCAGGGGCCAGCAATGGGCGGCTCCTGGTCGCAGGGGGAGCTAATTTCCCGGATGCGCCGCCCTGGGAAGATGGAAATAAGGTCTGGCATGACCGGATCTTTTCGCTGGATCTCTCGGGTGGAGAGGGTCGGGAGAAGTCCTGGGTGGTGGAGGGGAAGTTGCCTGCTCCATTAGCCTATGGAGGATCTGTATCCTTTGCCAATCGTGTCATTTTTATAGGCGGAGATGATGGGGCAAAGGCAAGCAACAGGGTCTTCTCCTATATCTGGGATGAAAAACTCAGTGAGTTGGAAGAATATCCCGCCCTCCCCTCTGCCTGTACCAATCTTTGCGCTGCCGTAGTGAAAAAAGGCGACGGCGCTGTCATATACGTAGCCAGCGGTCTCAGCCAATTGGAGAGCCAGTCAGGGCAGGCGCTGAAGACATTCTGGTCACTTGAGCTTGGCCCCGAAGGCCGCCCGGCTCCGGAGTCGGGCTGGAAAGTCCTCGAGCCCTGGCCGGGACCTGGGAGGTTCCAGGCGGCCAGCGGGGTTATCGATGATGAATTTTACCTCTTTGGTGGCCTTCGTCTTCAAGAAGGGAAAATCGGTTCCCGGGTGTTTCCTCCGTTAAAGGATGCTTATGTGTATTCATCTTCTGAAGGAAAATGGAAACAGATCAAGGACATGCCCGGGGGGCGCGCAGCTGCCCCCTCTCCGGCTTTACGGATCGGGGAGGCCCACCTTCTCCTGGTGGGTGGGGGCGATTCCGAAGCCCTCGAGTGGTTGAAAAACAATCCAGGGAAAACAAACGAACACCACCCCGGCTGGACTCTTGAGTGCATCTCCTACAATAAGGTGGTCGACAGGTGGGCTCCATTCGGCAAATTCCCGACCTTCCCGGGGGACAAGGTGGGCACCTCCCGGGTCACCGTCAATACGGTTGAATACGGTGGCAGGTGGTTCATTCCAACCGGTGAAGCCAGGCCCGGTGTCCGGTCCCCCAGGGTTTTATCGGTAAAGGCGGTCCACTCGGGAGCCTTTACCAAGCTGGATTTTGGAGTATTGGCCATCTACCTTCTCCTGCTGGTCGGCATTGGGTGGCATTTGTCGAGGCGGGGAAAGACTACAGGGGACTACTTTCTCGCCGGTGGGCGGATTCCCTGGTGGGCTGCGGGATTAAGTGTTTTCGCAACCGGGTTAAGCTCACTGACTTTCACAGGGATTCCAGCCCTGGCCTTTAAGACCGATTTCGCCTACTACGTGGGGGTCCTCACAATTCCACTGGTTGCTCCACTGATCGTCTTTTTTTTCATGCCGGCATTCCGGCGCGCGAAGATTACGACTGTTTACGAGTACCTGGAGAAGCGCTTCAACCTCGCGGTCCGGCTTTTCGCAAGCGTCTCCTTTATTCTCTTCCAGCTCGGCAGGATGACGATCGTCCTCTACCTTCCGGCCCTGGCGTTGAAGGCCGTGACGGGCGTCGATATTTACACCTGCGTTGTCCTCATGGTCATTCTTGCCACGGCCTACACTTACCTCGGGGGGATCGAGGCCGTCATCTGGACTGACGTTCTGCAGGCTGTAGTACTTGTCGGCGGGGCTATCATAGCGATCTTTGTTATCGCCAGCAGTGTCGAGGGTGGGTTTGGCGGCATCTATTCCGAAGCGCTTACGGCTGGAAAGCTGGCCACGGCGAATTTCGACTGGGGGCCGGAGAGTTTTACCAGGGAGGTTTTCTGGGTGATCCTGCTGGGCGGCATTTTTCAACAGATTGCCACCTATGGGTCCGACCAGGCCGTTGTTCAGCGCTACCTGACCACCTCCGACGAAAAGTCGGCCGCCAAGGGGATCTGGGCCAACGCCCTCCTGGCAATACCAATTCCAGCGCTCCTGTTTTTTGTAGGTGCCGGGCTGTTTGTTTATTACCAGCAACATCCTGCAGATCTTTCCCCTGAGTTGAAAAACGACCAGATCTTTCCACTTTTCATAGTCCAGGCTCTTCCTCCCGGGATCACAGGCCTGTTGATCGCCGGAGTTCTTGCCGCGAGCATGTCAACTCTTGACTCGAGCATGAACAGCGTGTCAGCGGTCGTTGTCACGGATTTTTACCGCCGCTTCAAGCCCGACTTGCCCGAAGAACGTTACCTCCGGGCTGCGCGGCTTGCGACCCTGGTCCTGGGAATGCTTGCGCTTTGCGCCGGCCTCGTTCTTGCCGCATTCCATGAAAGCGGCAACAGCATGATCAGGTCCATGTTCGATGAATATCTCCGTTTTCTCGGTTTGATTCTGGGCCCCCTGGGCGGAATTGTATGCCTGGCAATATTTACCCGCCGGAGCAATTCCGCGGGCGTGCTTACCGGCGCCATCGTCGCGGTTATCACCCTCCTCCTTGTTAAATACCTGACGGATGTCAGCCATCTTCTTTATGCGGCCCTCGGCATTGCAACCTGCTTCTGTGTGGGTTACCTTGCCAGCGTGGTTGCCGGCGGCAGCGATTCCGGCGATGCAGGAAAAACTGAGGTGGTATGAGCGAGAAAAAAGAAACGTCGACTCTGGCGCGTTTCCTGATGACAACCGCCTGCTTCGTGGTGGTTATCTGGGGGCTTCACGCTTCTCAGGAATTCGTCGTGCCGTTTCTGCTCGCGGTGATGGTGGCGGCCTTGACGGCTCCTCCTTTGTTCTGGCTGAAAAGCAAAGGGCTTCCATCCTGGGCCGCGCTCGTCGTTGTTCTGCTGGTCGTAGTCATCGGCGTTGTGGCTGTCGCCACGGTTATCGGGTCGTCCGCTTCAGGGTTCATGGAGAGGAAGGGGGCTTACGGAAATGAGCTCCAGGAGAAGCTCGATATGTTGTATGCCGGCTTCGACAGCATGGGCTGGGAGAAGCCAGAGAAGGTGATCGGGGAGCAATTGGACCCCTCGAAGGTAATGGCCTTTTTCGCTGCATCCATCAAGACCATGACCGGAGTTCTTGCCAACGCCTTTGTGATCCTTCTGACGGTATTGTTTATCCTTCTCGAGGCGGCTACTTTTTCAGGAAAATTGCAGGCCGCCTTCGGCCCCGGGCAGGGAACCCTTGGTCCCTTTGAGGAGTTTCTCAAGAGCATCAATCGCTACCTGGCCATCAAGACGGGAATGAGCGCGCTGACGGGGGTGCTCGTGGGTGTCTTGCTGGCTATCATGGGGGTTCCCTTCGCGGCGCTCTGGGGGTTGGTGGCATTTCTGCTTAACTACATTCCGACCATTGGCTCGATCCTGGCCTCCATTCCCGCGGTTCTCCTCGCTCTTGTCGAGCTCGGCGTTGGAGGGGCTGTCGGTGTCGGGATTGGCTATGCTGTATTGAATGTCGGCATCGGGAATATTCTCGAGCCGCGCCTGATGGGGCGAGGCCTCGGCCTGTCCGCCCTCGTTATTTTCATCTCGCTCGCATTCTGGGGCTCCGTGTTGGGAGTAGGCGGTGCGCTGCTTTCTGTGCCGTTGACGGTCGCGGTCAAGATCGCGCTCAGCGTGCGAGAAGACACGCGGTGGCTGGCGGTTCTGATGGGGTCAGGCGCCGGAGCCCGAAGGGTTGCCGCAAGCGCCGCTGTCCCGGCAAAGGAAAAGGGAGAAGCGGGAGGGGGCTCCGGATGAGTTCCTGACGAGTCGGTCCAGTCAGGGCCTGGGGGCATTGTGGAATATTGAGCGTGGTTCACCAAGAAAGAGATGCTTCCATGACGACGAACAACAAGTCCCCGGCCTGCCCAGGTTTCAGCCGATCCGCCGCCACAGCTTCAGCTCTTTTGGTGGCGTTGCTTTCAACCTTCTCCGGCAGCGGAGCTTCCTATGGACAGGAACCTGCTCACCTGGTGACGGGGCCGGGTCTCGCCGCCGGAGGGTTGGCGAATGGAGAGCTGCTCCTGGGGGAGCTGAACTGCGTAGGCTGCCACCAGGCGTCAGCCAAGGTGAAGGAGGGCCTCTTTGCCAAGCAGCCGCCCCTGCTGGGGCATGTGGGCGACAGGATAACCCCCAATTACCTTCGATCTTTCCTCGATGATCCACAGTCGCAGAAGCCTGGAACACAGATGCCCACGCCCCTGCACGGTCTTGGCAAGGCGGCGAGGAAGGAGGCGATCGAGGACCTGGTGCATTACCTCTCGACCCTTCGCTCAGGGCTCAAGCCCGTAGGAGTCGAGGCGGATGGCTATCTCCTCGAAACCGGCCGGGGGCTCTTTCACAAGGTTGGGTGTGTTGCCTGTCACGAACCCCAGCAGGCCGCCAAAAAGGGCAAGCCCGGCAGCCCGACCGATGAGATTATTCGCCAGGCTCGCGCCAGGGCCCAGCGAGAAAAAGGCGAGCACCCCTCCGTCCCGCTCGGCAACCTGGCCGCAAAGACAACCGCCGGCGCGCTTGCTGCCTTCCTGATGGACCCTCTCTCGGTCAGGCCGTCGGGGCGGATGCCTTCTCTTGATCTCGACAGGTCTGAGGCTACGGCCCTTGCCGTCTATCTTCTTCGCGACCAGATGAAGAAGGGCGAAGGTGAGGAGCTCAAGCCTCTTCCCGGGCTCAGCTACAAGTACTACCACACCGCCGGCGAGAACAAGGTAGCCGACATAGAAAAGCTGCTTCCCAGGAAACGAGGCGTCGTCAGCAGGTTCACGCTCGGCCCGAAGGAGAGAAACGCCAATATGGCCTTTGTCTACACCGGGCTGATCCGCATTGATAAGGGCGGCACGTACAAATTCTTCACCAAGACCGATGATGGCTCAGCGTTGTTCATAGGAGGACGAAAGGTCGTGAACAACGATGGAGTCCATGGCGGCCAGGAGAGGGGCGGCGAGATTGAGCTCACCGAGGGCCTCCACCCGATCAAGCTGATCTATTTCAACGTCGGTGGGCCGTATGTTTTCGCGGCCTATTACCAGGGGCCCGGAGTCAAGAAGAAGAACATTCCAGGGTCGGTTCTCAGCCACGTCGGGCAGGCCATGAAGCCTCTCGGCTTTGAAGAGCTCAAGGCAGATCCTGCCAGGGCGGCCAGGGGCCGCAAGCTTTTCGGTGAGAACTGCGCATCCTGCCACTCTCTTGGCAATGGTCTTGCTGAGTTTTCTTCGAAGAGCAAAGCTCCTGCTCTCGCAGACTTGAAGGGGAAAGGCGCCGGTGGCTGCCTGGCCGACAAGCCGCCTGTCGGCGCGCCAGTCTTCGCGTTCAGCGCGGTTCAAAGAGCCGCGTTGAGGAAGGTCGTCGACAAGGGGATTACCGCGACCGTTGTGGGTGCAGACCTGGTGCACCGATCCTTATCAGCTCACAATTGTTACGGCTGTCACGAACGAGGGGGAATCGGCGGCCCGAGCGTTAGAAGGTACGATTATTTCAAACCTTCCATGGAGGTGGATATGGGCGATGAGGCCCGCGTGCCTCCGCATCTGAACAGGGTAGGCGCCAAGCTGAGAGGGGACTGGCTTGATGGCGTGCTGACCAACAGGGGGACCATTCGCCCTTACATGGCGACTCGAATGCCGCAATTCGGTGAAGCTAATGTAGGGCAGCTCGGCGCCCTGCTGGCCTCGGTTGATCTTGGGAAAGCTGAAAAAGAAGAGCCTCCACCCAATCTCGAGTTGCTCCGCCCGGGAAGAACCCTTGTCGGCAACAAGGGGCTCTCCTGCGTCACCTGTCATATCTACGGCACCTTCAAATCTCTTGGTATACCCGCCGCGGATCTTACCCAGATGACCAGGAGGGTCAGAAAAGACTGGTTCGTCAGCTTCCTGCTCAATCCTCAGAAGGAGAAACCCGGAACCCGCATGCCCCAGTTCTGGCCGGAGGGAAAGGCTGTCAGGGAAGAGGTCCTCGATGGGGATACAAATGCCCAGATCGAGGCGATCTGGGCTTATCTCTCCAAGGGCAAGAGCTCCAAGCTCCCATCCGGCTTGAGGAAGGTTGGCAACGAGTTGATTCCGGATGACGAAGCCCTCATCTACCGCCACTTCATCCAGGGCGGCGGCGCCAGAGCCATTGGGGTCGGCTACCCGGAGGAGGTGAACCTGGCCTACGATGCCAACTCACAGCGTGTCGCGATGGTCTGGAAGGGAGGGTTTATTGACGCCTCTCGTCATCGCAACGGCCGCGGCCAGGGTTTCCAGGGGCCACTTGGGCAGGAGGTCGTGAAGCTTGTAGATGGAGCTCCCTTCGCCTTGCTTGAAAACGAAGAGAGCCCCTGGCCTGGAGAGTCTGGCAAGAAGGCGGGCTTCAAGATGGGCGGGTATCGACTCGATAAACAAAGGAGGCCATCTTTCTTCTATTCGTTCAAAGATATCAAGGTGGAAGATTTTCCTGTTCCTGTTGAAAGCAAGGGCGCTGTCTCCTTCGAGAGGGTCCTCGCGGTGGAGGGGGCGGGGATCCCCGGCGGGCTCTGGTTCCGAGCGGCTGCCGGGAATATCGAGACCCTGGCAGATGGGTCCTACCGGGTAGACGGCAAGCTCATCCTGTCCTTCGGCCTCTCGCCTGGCTGCAAGGCGGTGGTGAGGAACTCGGGGGGCAAGCAGGAACTCCTTGTCTCCGTCGCCCTTGATAACGGCAAGGCCCGGATTGAGGAGAAGATCTCATGGTAAATACAAACACCTCGACAGGATCAGCGGCGAACCCCGGCAAGAGAAACCTACTGATGAAAATATATCTTCTTCTCACAGTTCTGTTTTTATCCGCATCGGCCGGTGTTCTTTTCGCCGAGGATCCCCCTGGTGAGCTCAAGTATGCCAGGCGCTCCACGCGCGAAGAGACCCGGAAGGCGACCCTGGATGCACATGACGTACCCGGCGAGCGGATCAGCGCGCTTCTTGAATATCAACTGGACAGCGATTTCCCCAAAACGGAGGAGGACAAGTACTACCGTCTCGTCACCCTGCCTCTTCCGGATGGTGTCCAGTTCGAGCCTGGCGGGATTGAGTTCGATGACAAGGGCAGAATTTTCGTTTCCACCCGGATCGGCGACATCTGGATGATTGAGAACGCCCTCGAGCTGCCTCCTTACCGTTCCGAATACTCACTCTATGCCAGCGGGCTTCACGAGGTGCTTGGTCTCGCAAGGAGAGGGGAGTGGCTCTACGCTACCCAGCGCGGCGAGATCACCCGTATCAAGGATGTCGATGGAGATGACCGCGGGGATCTTTTCGAGGTCGTCAGTGATGGCTGGGAGATTGGGGGCGACTACCATGAATACGCCTTCGGGTCCAAATTCGATGATGAGGGTAACATCTGGGTCGTGCTTTGCCTCACCGGCTCGTTCAGCAGTCAACATCTCTTCAGGGGCTGGAGTGTGAAGGTCTCGGCCGATGGAAAGATGGTGCCCATGTGCAGCGGGATCAGATCACCGGGAGGCATTGGCCGAAATGATGCGGGAGATCTTTTTTATACAGACAACCAGGGCACCTGGAATGGCACCAGCATTCTCAGGCACCTGAAGCCAAAGCATTTCATGGGCAACCCCGAGGGTAACCGCTGGTACGACCAGGCCCCCAATATGGGGAAACGGCCTCCGAACCCTAAGAGCGGGGGCCGGTGGCACATCGAGATGAAGAAGATCCCGGAGTTGATCAATCCAGCGGTCTTTTTCCCGCACAACAAGATGGGGAAGTCGGCCAGTGGAATCTGCACAGATCGCTCCGGTGGAAAGTTTGGCCCCTTTGACAAGCAGATGTTCGTTTCCGACCAGGGGCAGAGCATCGTGATGAGGGTCTTTCTTGAAAAGGTCAAGGGGCGCTATCAGGGCGCGTGCTTCCCCTTCAGGGCGGGCTTCAAGTCAGGGAATGTTCCCATGACCCAGATTCCTGATGGGTCCATGTTTATTGGCGGGACAGGAAGGGGCTGGGGCGCGCGCGGGGGCAAGCCCTTCGCACTGGAGCGCCTTGTCTGGACAGGCAAGGTACCCTTCGAGATTCATGAGATGAGGGTGTGTCCCAAGGGCTTTGAGCTGACCTTCACCAAGCCGGTTGATCAGGCCACAGCCGCTGATCTCGCCTCCTACAATATGCAGACCTACACTTATATCTACCAGGCCAAGTACGGAAGCCCTGAGGTTGACAGGTCAACACCGAAAATCCTGAGCGCGACCCCCGGAAAAGATGGCAAGTCGGTCTACCTGGAGATTGATGGTCTCCAGGAGGGCCACGTTCACGAGTTGAAGGTTCCGGGGCTCAAGTCCAGGGAAGGAGAAGGGCTGGTCCATCCCATAGCCTATTACACCCTCTTCTACTTCCCTGACTCCTGAGTGGGCCCTTCATCCGCGGGGGGGGCGTCAAGGAGGGCATCGAGGCGAGCGGAGACTTCGGAAACCGGAACGGTCTCCTGCACTCCGCTGGCGAGGGCCTTGAGCGTCAGGGAGCCATTTTCGAGCTCGTCTTCACCAAGGATGGCCGCGCAGGGCGCACCGACTCCATCGCTGTCGGCGTATTGTAATTGTTTTCCCAGCTTGGCGGGCTCCGGATAGATCTCGACCCTGAGGTCCTGCTGCCTGAGCTCTTCGGCTACCTTGAAGACCTGGTCCGCATCGACACCCATGGAGCAAAGAACAAGCTGGGGGCCAACCTGGAGGGGCGGGTACATGTCACGCTCTTCCATGATAAGGAGGATTCTCTCGAGCCCGAGTGAGAACCCGACGGCGGGAACCGCCTGCTTGCCGAACATGCCCACCAGGCCATCGTAGCGTCCTCCTCCGCCAAGGCTGCCGGCAAGATCATCGACGGTGATTTCGAATATGGGGCCGGTGTAATAGCCGAGCCCGCGGGCCAGTCCGGGGCTGAGGCGGAGGCGCCCTCCCGCGGGGCCATTGGCGGATGTGTCGATGAGCTCGGTCAACTCAGCGATCGCTGCGTCCGCCTTGTCGGACGCAAGCGCCGAGCTGAGCCTGGCGGCGATTGCGGTGTTGTCTTCATCTTCATCTGTCGCGATCAACTGGAGGAGGGCCTCCGCCTTTGGGCCTTCGACTCCACGTTGGTCAAGCTCCTTGAGGACACCTTCCGCGCCAATTTTCCCAAGTTTGTCGACTGCAATAAGGGCGCTCTCCTCATCTGCGGGGTCGATCCCTGCGGATGAGATCATCATGGTGAGAAGCTTCCGGTGGTTGACCTGGATGGTGAAATCTTCAAAGTCAAGGCTCTGGAGAACCCGGGCTACCGCAGAGAGAACATCGGCCTCCGCGAGCAGGCTGGATGTGCCGGTTACGTCGACGTCGCACTGATAGAATTCTCGAAAGCGGCCCCGGCCAGGCCGGTCGGCTCGCCAGACTGGCTGGATCTGGTAGCGCTTGAAAAATCGGGGTAGATTTCCATATTGGGCAATGACCCGGGCAAGGGGAACCGTCAGGTCGTAGCGGAGGCCAAGGTCGGCCAGGTCAGCTTCCTGGATCTGGTCCCCATCGAGCGCCCTCCTCAGGGCATCTCTTCGGTGCAGGATCCGATAGAGCAATTGGTCTCCTTCTTCCCCGTATTTTCCTATCAGGGTGGTAAGGTTTTCTATGCTCGGGGTTTCAATCGGCTGGAAGCCGTATTGCTCATAAATTTTGCGGACGAGGTCGATTACATAGCGTCTACGAGCTAACTCTTCGGGTAGAAAATCCCGCATTCCGCTAGGGGGTTTTGTGCTGATCTGCGTCATGCCTGGCCGATAAACCGTTCTGGCTGCGATTTGGACTCAAAATACCGAAGCGCAAGGCGGATCTCCACCACGATTCTTCTTTCCTTTCACAGATTCATATTTTGGTAGGTGTCATTTGGTTGCGGGGACCCCGGTAGAGGGGTTAACCTGAGTGAGTAGAATGCAAAAGGTTGCCCCGCAGAGCGTGCGATGTGGCAATTCGGTATTATCCGCAGGTAAGAAATGAACAGCAGCAATCGTCTTTCAGGGTGGTTTCCGATTTTTGTTTTTTCCTTCATGCTGCTTCATTCCGGGCATGCCGGCCTGGCCGATGACCAGCTCAGCGCCGCGATCGACAAGGGTGTTGATTACCTGAAAAAACAAATCCAGGTCAAGCCGACCGGTCAGCATGCATATGGCCAGGTGGCCCTGGAGACCTACGCGCTGATATCCTCAGGTGTCTCGGTCAGCGACCCTCTTATCACGAAGAATTTCAAGATCCTGACCCAGATGGCTAAGGGGTCCACCCATACCTATACAGCCGCCTGCTATATTTTCGCCCTGGATGCGGCCATCGCCCAATTGGAACAGGATAAGGCCTTCTCCAATCCGGGAAAAAAGCTTGGCCTGAACAACAACATCGGCAGGATTTATCGAGCCAATATGGCTACTGCCGTAAAGACCTTGATCAAGACCCAGAACCCCTCCGGGGCCTGGAGATATTTCGCTGCCAGTGATTTTGACAACTCCAACGTACAGTTTGCCGTGCTGGCGCTGGGCGTTGGCGCCAAGCGCGGGGTCCCGATTCCAATCAAGGTCTGGGAGGGAGTCTACAAGCATTTTGTCGAAGGCCAGCAGAAGAACGGGCCTGAGACGCCTGCGAGGATCAAGCTTGGCAAGCCTGAGGAGGAGCGCCGGCGCAACGCCCTCGAGCTCGTCAGCGAGGAGCCGAAGCCGGGCAGACCAAAAAAAACAGGCTCCTCGCGGAAGAAAAAGGAACCCCTGAGGGGGCGCACTGTTGTGCTGAAGCCTGAAGACGATCCCATCGCAGGGGTTGAGGAAATCACTGTGCGGGTGCGCGGGTGGGATTATGAAAACAAGGGCGGGGCCACCTGGAACATGACCTGCGCCGGGGTTTCTTCCTGCCTCATCCTGCGGGAGAATATTAAAGGGAACATCGACAAGGATTCCTGGAAGAAGCTCAATACCGCGATAGGTGACGGCTACGGCTATCTCATGGGAACCTGGACACCTTTTCATTCTCTCTACGGCCTCTACAGCCTGGAGAAGGTCGCGGATATCGGGGGCGTCAAGCTTTTCAACGAGATCGACTGGTACGACCAGGCTAAGGGACATCTCGTCGGAGTGCAGCAGGCCGATGGCAGCTGGGTCGCCGGCGCGGCGCATGGAGAGAACACCAGGGTCGCGACGAGCTTCGCCCTCCTGGTGCTGAATCGAGCCAGCTCGCTCCTCACGAGGAAGCCGGGTGGGAACATCATTGTTTCCGGCAAGTCGGAAGTAGGGAGCAAGGACCGAACCTGGGTTTATCTTCCTAAGTTCAAGACAAGCATCCATTATCCCGCGGTCCTCGACCTGGTCAGGAAGAGACCTTCGCGGCAGCTGCTCAATATTCTTGGAGACATCGTCGATGCCTATCCGGAGCAGTGGCGTGGAGAGCTCATTCCAGGCCTCAGCTCAAGCCACTCAAAGACCTCATCGAGAACCATCAAGAGAATCCTGGCGGGACATCTCGAGAAGATTGCCGGAATTGAGTATCCGTCTGTCGGTGAGTATGAGAAGTGGCATTCTCATTGGAGCCGGGCACTCAAGGCCGGCCAGGACAAAGACGCCTCGGCTGTCGGCGAGCTGTTGAATGATTACAAGGACAACCTGGGAAGTGTCGAGCTCAAGAAGAAGGCTGCCTGGGCGCTGACTCGCATACGCGACAAGAGGGCGCTGGAATTGTTTCTTGGTGATCTTGGGGATGACTTGCCGGAGGTCCGGCAATTGGCCTACTCTTCATTTAAAGGATTCTTTGTCGCGACCCCGCCCGTATTCGTCGCTACAGGCCCCAAGAAAACACGCGCCAAGCAGGTCGCGGCCATTCGGCAGTGGTTCGCCGAACAGAAATAAGGCTCGTCTCGAATTCCCGTTCGGGTTGGCGCCCGTTGGAATTCCCCCGCGGCCGGTTCCAATGAGATTATCGCTGAAGGAATTTCGCTTTGTGTGCACAAGCCCTTGATGGAAAGGTGATCGTCGTTGTCGGCGGAACGAGCGGCCTTGGCCGCTCAGGCGTCGAGGCCTGCCTCGAAGCCGGGGCGCGAGTGATTGCCATTGGCAGGAGCCCGGAGAAGGTCGAGGCAGTCGACGGCCTTGGCGCCGAGGTCTTCGGCCAGGTAGGAGATGCCGCTGAGCCGGGCTGCGCTGAGGCCGCTATTGATGAGGCTGAATCGCGGTTCGGTGGTTTCGATGGACTCTACCATGTCGCCGGAGGGAGCGGGCGCTCCGTGGGAGATGGACCATTGCATGAGCTTACAGACGAGGGGATTGACTATACTCTTCGCCTCAACCTCTCTTCTGTTATTTACTCGAATCGAGCTGCTGTACGCAGGCTGTTGAAATCGTGTCGGCGAGGCAGCGTGCTGAATATGAGCAGCGTTCTTGCGTTTGCTCCCGCAGGCGAGCACTTCGCTACCCACGCCTACGCCGCCGCGAAGGCTGGAATCATTGGGCTAACCCGCTCTGCAGCGTCGAAGTACGCCGCCCGCGACATTCGCTTTAACGCCATCGCTCCGGCTCTTGTTGAAACTCCCATGTCTGAGCGAGCCCAGGAGTCCCCGGAGATCCTTGAATATATGCGGAGGCGCCAGCCTCTTGATGGCGGCAGAATCGGTCAACCCCGGGATACAGACGGGGCCGTGGTCTATTTCCTGTCAGATCAATCTGCTTTCGTTACAGGGCAGGTTGTCTCAATTGACGGTGGGTGGGAGGTAAGCGATGGACAGTAATGCCGCGACAAGCCAGAATGGAGAAATGACACCAGCCAGGGATTATCTCGAAAAATGCAAAGGCCTCATCGAGGCCGTCAGCCTGCAGGAAGATCTTATTGGCCAGGCGGCCAAGCTGTTCAGTCGTACTATTCTCGCGGGACGCCTGGTCCATATCTTCGGCTCCGGGCACAGCCGGATACCCGTAGAGGAGATGTGGCCGCGGTATGGGTCTTTTCCCGGGTTTCACCCGATTGTTGAGCTTTCGCTTACTTATCACAACCAGGTTGTCGGGGCCAATGGGCAGCGCCAGGCTATGTATCTTGAGAACGTTTCCGGCCTGGCGGAAAAGATCCTCAGGAATTTTGACATCACCTCGGAAGATTGCGCCCTGGTTATCTCCTGCAGCGGCTGCAATACCGTCCCCATTGAAATGGCGGAGGGGTTCCAATCACGGGGGCTGAAGGTGGTCGCCATCGCGGGTTGCCGTCATATGGAGGCGACCGAGAGCAAGCATCCCGCAGGCAGGAAGCTTTCAGATTTTTCAGATCTTCTTCTGGATACAGGGGTCCCGCCGGGAGACTCGATGGTTTTCGTGGATGGACTCAAAGAGCCGGTCTCGCCCGGATCCAGCATCGGGAGCATACTCCTGGTCAATGCGATCAAGGCTGAGGTCGCTCTTCGTCTTGCGGCCGCGGGCGCGCCGCCGAGCGTCCTTGCCGCAGCCTGCGTGGTGGGCCGGAAGCGCGCTGCGGAGTTGTTTGACTCGGCCTACGATGAACATGCCCACCGGGTCGCAAGACTCTACAAGGATCTGGGAACTGGAAAATAAGCAATGACTGAACGACCTCTACGAACGACAGTCATCGGGAGCTACCCGTTTCCCTCATGGCTTGAGCATGCCAGCGGCAACCTGGATCAATTCGGCCCGGAGGATGTCAGGGAGATGCAGGACGACGCCGTCACTGTCGCGATCTCCGACCAGGTGGAGGCCGGGCTGGATTGCATTTCGGATGGTGAACAGACAAGGTTTGATTTCAATCTCTCCTTCTACGGATTCCTCCACGGGATTCAGATGGAGGAGGCCCCTGTCAGGCTCCATGGGCCGCCTGCTCATGACCAGAGGGGGAAGCATGAAATTGTTGGAGAGCTATCCGCGCCCGCCGGACTTGGCGCGGTTGAAGAATACAGTCGCCTTGCCAGGCTTGCGCCGGCCGGGCAGGCGTTGAAGGCATCTGTTCCGGGGCCCTATACGCTCAGCGGCCGCCTCCTGCCGAATGAACAATACCCTGACCGGGCCTCTATCACCGAGGCGCTCCTGCCGATCGTGAGAAATGAACTCGAGCGCCTGGTTGAGGCAGGCTGCGAGGAGATCACGGTAGATGAGCCTTCCATGAGCTGCTACGCCCACCGAGGAGACACCTCGGAGTTTGTCAGTACCTTCAATCGCACGGTGGAAGGAGTCAGAGGAAGGTGTCGGCTTTCGACGCATCTTTGCTTCGGCAACTACAAAGGCCGGGCTGTCGGGCCGCGGCAATACGCGCCGATGTTCCCGGCATTCCTGGATTTCCACGTAGATGAACTCCACCTGGAGATGGCCAGCAGGGAATTCAGTGAGCTCCATCTTCTCAAGGAAATCTCGGCTGGTATGGATGTCGCTGTCGGGGTGGTCGATGTGAAGAGCTATTACATCGAAACCCCCGAGGATATCGCCAGGAGGGTGGGAATGTGCCTCGACCATGCCGCCCCGGAGAAGCTCTCCTTTGCCCCGGACTGCGGCCTGAGCCAGACCGCGAGGTGGGCTGCCCGGCAGAAGCTCGCCAACATGGTGGCCGGAGTGAACCTGGCTCGCGAGAAACTTGGACTTGGGTGAACGATGATTTCTCCGCATCTGACAGGCGATGATCTGCTGCGAGATATCGCGACCGCCCCGGCCGACAAGGGCTGCTTCCATCTCTGGTGGCTGGGGCAGAGCGGTTTTCTTCTCAGGTGGGAGAACAGGTTTCTCCTGGTCGACCCCTACCTCTCTGATTCATTGACAGAAAAGTACGCCAGCACCGACAAGCCTCATATCCGCATAACGGAGCTTCCGGTTCAACCCGGACAGCTGGATTTCATAGATCTTGTCACCTCGAGTCACAACCATACTGACCACCTCGATGGGGAGACCCTGTCCCCGCTGCTTTCAGCCAACCCTGGAGCGGCCCTTCTCGCGCCCGAAGCGAATCGCCAATTTGTGGCAGAGAGGCTCGGCCTGGAAGTTGAGGCGCCTCATGGGCTCTCTTCAGGCCAGGAAGCCGAGCTCGCGGGGTTCGGGTGTGTTGGCGTACCCGCCGCTCACGAAAGCAGGGAGCTTGACGGCGAGGGGCGAGACAAATACATGGGCTACATTTTCAAGTTTGGCGAATGGGGTGTCTACCACAGCGGGGACACCGTTCCCTTCGATGGCCTTGCTGAGGCTCTCGCCGGCCATCGTATAGATGTCGCTATTCTGCCGATTAACGGTCGGGCCGAGGGGAGAGGAGTTGCCGGAAATCTCTGGGGGAGGGAGGCGGCTGACCTGGCTGGCGAAATCGGAGCTCGTATCGTGATCCCCTGTCATTACGACATGTTCAGCTTCAACACGACCACCCCTGATGAGTTCATCCATCGCTGCCACCAGCTTGACCAGCCCTACAGGGTGCTGCGATGCGCCGAACGCTGGAGCAGTTTCGAGCTGGAGGGGCGCTGAATTGACCTCCGAGGGAGATCTTTGCGAGGCTATCTCAGCTGCGGGAGAGATCCTGGTTTTTACGGGAGCCGGAATCTCGACTCCCAGCGGAATTCCTGATTTTCGCGGTCCCCAGGGGGTGTGGAAGAAGCGCGACCCGGTGTTTTACCAGGACTTTATGTCGTCGGAGGATGCCCGGGTTGATTATTGGGAATACAAGCTTGAGGGATGGGCGGCTTTCCAGGCGGCTCGGCCTAATGTCGTTCACGATGCGGTTGTCCGCATTGAAAAGGCGGGCAAGCTGGGCCTGGTTGTCACCCAGAACGTTGATGGGCTGCATCTTCTTGCGGGGACCAGCCCCGCTCTCCTGGTAGAGCTTCATGGGACGAATGGGAAGGTTGAGTGCCAGGGGTGTCGACAGGAGGCTGACCTGGAGGAAAGTTTCGAGTCCTTTCGGAGGGAAGGGGTCGCGCCCAGATGCCCCTGCGGCGGCTATCTCAAGCCGGCGACCATCAGCTTCGGCCAGGGGCTGAGACCCGAAGACCTGGAGAAGGCCTTCCAGGGCGCGTCGAGCTGCGATCTTGTCCTGTCGCTCGGGTCGACTCTCTCTGTAGAGCCTGCGGCGTCCATACCGCTTTTGGCAGCGAAGGACGGAAGTCCTTATTTCATTGTCAACCAGGGAGAGACAGCCCACGACAGGATTGATTGTCTCTCAGGGCGCATCGAGGGCCTGGTTGAAGAGATCTTTCCGGTGGCTGTAGAGAAGGCGCTCAGTCCGGTCTAAATGAAAAAGTCCGGCATCAGATCCTGGCCTGCCTCGATCGCGTATTTGTCGAGATCTTTTTCTCCTGCAGCGACGAGGACATCGTCATCGATGTGGAACTGCCCCGTATTCTCTCTGCTGCAGCGGGTAAGTATCTGCCAGGCGGCATCTCCCATGATGGAGGGCTTTCGAGACCTGCGGATCATGTTTTCGCCTCCCAGGAGGTTTCGGACTGCGGCCGTGGCGATGGTTGTCCGGGGCCACAGCGCGTTGACGGCAACCCCGACCGGGGCCAGCTCGGCGGCCATTCCAAGGACGCAGAGGCTCATTCCAAATTTTGCCATGGTGTAGGCCAGGTGGGGCGCGAACCATTTGGCATCGAGGCTTAATGGCGGAGAAATATTCAGTATGTGCGGGTTCGGGGAATTCTCAAGATGCGGCAGGCAGAGCTTGGAACAAAGAAAGGTTCCCCTGGTGTTGACCTGGTTCATGAGATCATAACGTTTCATTTCTGTTTCCCGGGTACCGGCAAGGGAAATGGCACTGGCGTTGTTGACAAGGATGTCGATCCCCCCGAAACGCTCCACGGCGGCCTCTACGGCGGCCTGGACCTGGTCCTCAAATCGTATATCGGCCTGGACAGCCAGGGCCTGGCCCCCAGCGGCGATGATTTCTTCCGCGGCGGAATAGATTGTCCCTGGGAGCTTCGGATGTTCCCTGGCCGTTTTTGAGGCGATGACCACGTTGGCGCCATCAGCCGCCGCGCGCAGGCCAATGGCCTTTCCGATTCCGCGGCTGGCGCCGGTTATGAAGAGCGTTTTTCCCTCGAGGCTTTCCATTCGGATACCTTTCTTTTCCCACCTGCCTTCCCTGAGAGACTACCAGAATTTCGGGCAAGTGACAGTCTCCGGCGTAATAAGGAGCGGGCCGGCCGGGGGTGGACTTCCTGTGCTTTTATGGCACCCTGAACAGGAGAGGCAAGGCAATCAAGGCGTCCGGGTGAAGACGATGAAAATTGAAAAAGAATACTTCGGTCAGACACGGGATGGGGAGTCCGTTCACCGCTATCTCCTTGAGGGGCAGCGGGGCGTCTCTGTTGCGCTGATAGACTTCGGCGCCATTGTTCAATCTGTCAAGACGCCTGACCGGGATGGGAGGGTAGATGAGATTTCGCTGGGGTTTGATTCCCTGGACGGCTACCTGGATGAGCATCCTTATTTCGGCGCCACAGTGGGCAGGTACGCGAACCGGATCGCCAACGGTCACTTTGAGCTTGGAGGGCGGGCCTTTACCCTTGCGACCAATAACGGCCCCAACCATCTCCATGGAGGCATTCGTGGATTCGACAAGGCCCTGTGGGCAGGGAGCTCGGTACAGACTGAAACTGAGACTGAATGCGGAGTCTGTTTCAAACTGACCAGCGCCGATGGAGAGGAAGGCTATCCCGGCGAGCTCCAGGTGT
>CAUZHA010000078.1:0-22000 GCA_963579555.1 Planctomycetes bacterium UBA1146 | reverse complement strand
TCCGCCGCCAGTCAGAAGATGGCAGCCTTTCGCGCCGATCCACTCGCCCAGCGGACCGGCCAGCTCTCCATGTTCGTCCCTCCCTGAGCCCATCACGGCCACAATGGGCTGACGGGAATCCCCTGCAATGCTATATTCATCCTTCATGAATGACTCTCTCCAAATGACCCCGCGCTCCGTCTTCCTGGGAGGTCTCATCCTCGAGGCCGCGCTGGTCGTTATCGCCACCCTGGTCAGCTACCTGTTCTTCGATACCCCCCTGCTGAATCCCATCGGCTTCGATCGAGAGGGACTGCTCACGGGAGTCGCCGCAAGCCTGCCCATGGTAGCCTATTTCGTCTTTTCACTGTCAGCATTCGGACGGAATCTCGCGCCCCTCAAGCGCATCTACTACCTCCTCAGAAGAATGCTCTCACGCGCACTGATCGAGATGCCCACCTGGCAGATCGTCCTCCTGGGGATGTCGGCGGGAATCGGCGAGGAGTGTCTCTTCCGCGGGGTTCTCCAGCCCGTTGTCGAAGGCTGGACATCCCCCCTGGCCGCGATCCTCCTGACCGGCCTCATCTTCGGATTGCTGCACGCGCTCACACCCGCCTATTTCATCCTCGCCACCATCCTGTCGATCTACTTCGGCTTCCTGGTCAACTACACGGGTAACCTGATGACACCGATACTTGCCCACGGCCTTTACGATGTCGTCGGTTTCCTGCTTCTCAAACGCCTCTTCCTGAAAGACTCACCGTACGCGGAGGCCAGCGACGGTGAAAAACACGAGGAAGAGGGCAAGAGAGAGGTCCCGGGCGACTAGCCCGGCGGCCAGCCGAGCTCGCGGCCGCCCAGCAGGTGAACATGCAGGTGGAAGACGGACTGCCCCGCCCCCTCGCCGTTGTTGGTCACCAGGCGGTAGTCCTCGAGTTCTTCCCGCCGAGCCACCTCGGCCGCCACCCAGAACAGGTGGCCGAGAAGCTCCCTGTCCTCTTCCTCCATGTCTGCAACCTTGACGATCGGCTTGCGGGGGATGATGAGGATATGGGTCGGAGCCTGGGGCTGGATATCCCTGAAGGCGAGTGCCCTCTCGTCCTCGTAGACGATGTCGGCAGGGATCTCCTTGTCGATGATCTTCTGGAATATAGTGCTCATGAGCTCTCCTATTGTTTTCTCCAGGGCAAGCACCAGGGAGCTTCGCCGCCCCGCATTGGACTTGGCGAAGCTCAAATGCGAAAATGCCTGAACCTAAAGTGCACTGAAAATCGAGGCAAGTCCACGATACGATCGGGCTTGTCCGGGACGCCATCATCTTCACCTCGCAAGAGAACCCAATCGATGAAAGATAGCTGGAACAGGCAGACAAAACACTCCAGGCGCGCCGCGATCCGGGCGGGCGCTGTCGGATTGATGGGGCTCGGAATGGCTGAATTCAACGCCCTGCGCGCCGCCGCCGGGCAGGACCCATCCGTTGCGCCCCCGAAAGCCCGCTCGGTCATCTACATCTTTCTCTCCGGCGGTCTCTCGCAGATCGACAGCTTCGACATGAAGCCTGAGGCGAAAAAAGAATTCCGCGGATCCTTCAAGCCCATCCCTACGGCGACCGAGGGTATCCAGGTCTGTGAGCATCTGCCCCTCCTGGCAAAGCGCAGCCAGGCCTGGTCCATCTGCAGATCGCTGACCCACCCCTTCAACGAGCACTCCGAGGGACACATGGTCATGCTCTCAGGACGCAGCGACCTGCCGCCCGCCTTCAATCTCAACAAGCCGAAGGAGAGCGACTGGCCGGCGATCGGAGCGATCGCGAACCAGCTCGTCAAGCCCAGGGGCGTCATGCCCTCTTCTGTCGCCCTGCCGGAACGGCTGATCCACAGGACAGGACGGGTCATCCCCGGGCAATTCGGAGGGGTGATGGGTAACCACACATCGCCCTGGCTCCTCGAGGCCTCGACCTTCAACAGCAAATCCTACGGAGCCTACCCCGAGTACACCTTCCATCACGAGAAGGGTACCCAGAAGAGATCGAACGACAACTTCACCATTCCCCAGCTCTCGCTCTCAGAAGATCTCTCGCGGACGCGCCTGCGACGGCGAATGGAGGTGCTCGAATCCATCAATGCCCAGCAACAATCGCTCCAGGGGGCAAGTTCGGTTCGCGAGTTCCGCCGCTATCACGATCTCGCGCTCGGGCTCCTCGGCGACCCAAAGACCAGGAACGCCTTTGATATCACCGACGCCGATGCCGCCACCCTCGAACGCTACGGAAAGAACTCCTTCGGCTGGTCCTTGCTGACGGCCCGCAAGCTCGTCGAGGCCGGAGTCAACCTGGTACAGGTCAACCTCGGAAACAACGAGACCTGGGACACCCACGTCAACGCCTTCCCTAACCTCGAGAAATACCTCTTCCCGCCGATGGACCGCGCCGTCTCGGCCCTGCTCGATGACCTGGGTGAGCGCGGCCTGCTGGAAGAGACACTCATCGTGATGGCCGGTGAATTCGGCAGGACACCGAAGATCTTCAGCATCGGCAAGGGCAAGCCGCCGGGCCGGGACCATTGGGGAGCCGTCCAGACCGTATGGTTCGCCGGCGGAGGCGTCCAGGGCGGCCGGATCATCGGCTCATCGGATGCCGAAGGCGGCCAGCCGAAGGACCATCCGCAGAAACCTGAAAATATGGCGGCCACGATGTTCGAGGCGCTGGGAATACCGCGCGACCTGCACTGGATGGAGCGCCGGGGGCGGCCCCACCCGGTCTACTCGGCCGATGCGATCCCCGGGCTCCTCTGAGGTCTCACTCTCCCAGCTGTCTGAGAAGCTTCAGCGCCCCCTGGTGGCCGGGCTGGAGCTCGAGATATCGGCGCAACAGCGAGCCGGCCTCGGCCTTCCTGCCGAGCTTGATGTGGAGCCTCGCAAGGTTCAGATAGGCCGACGGACCCGCGGGCGCCAGCGCGATGGATTTCCGAAAAGCCCCGACAGCTCCATCTGCGTCACCCAGCGCCTGCAGAACCAGCCCGAGATTGTTGTGGCCGAAGGCGTAGCCGGGGCTGACCCGCACGGACCTCTCACACATCTTCCGGGCCTCCTTGAAGCGGCCGCCCTCGGCAAGAATCACGCCGAGGTTGCTCCACAGCTCGGGATCTTCGGGGTCGATGGCCGCCGCCTTCTCATACACTTCACGAGCCCCGTCAAGATCCCCGGTTGAGCGGCAGACGGCGCCCAGCCGCTTGTAGCCGGCAACGAGTCCGGGCTCGAGACGAATCACCTCTTCGAATCGTTTGCGCGCGCGCTCCGGGGCGCCCACTGTCAGCTCGATATTCCCGATATTGATGAGAACCTCGATATGACCCGGCCTCGACTCGAGAACCTTGCTGAAGACCCGGTAGGAATCCTCCAGTCGTCCCTGCCGGGCGAGCACGACCCCGAGGTTGGCGGCGGAGTCGATGAATTCCGGCTGGCCTTCAAGGGCGAGCTCGAAGGCCTCGCGGGCGGATTCAAGCTTACCCGCCCGCAGCTGAATGAGCCCGATATTGTAAAGCGTCTCGACCTCCCCCGGGCGCCTGATGAGGGTTCTCTCAAACGCCTCCAGGCCGCGGGCCGGGAGGCCCGCCTCGAGATAGGAGACCCCAAGCTGGAATTCGTTCCGAAACCAGTCCGAAGAATAATAACCCCCGGGAAAGGGGAGGCCCTTGTCGAGCCGTCCCCGGGAGTCCCCCGGGATGCCGGCCGCGTCGGCGCTGAGATCTGCCCAGCCCGTTCGTCCCTCGTAGATCCGCGCCAGGAGTCCAGATGAATTCAGCAAGAGCGTACAGGGCAGACGCAGGCCCCGGGGCCAGCGAACGATCTCCTCGACGAGAACGGAAATCGCCAGCAGGTCCTCCGGCTCTGCAAAGGCGGCAGGAAAGCCTGCCCTGCGAACGATCTCGGCGGTCTTATCCGACTCCCTGTTGGCGGCGCTGGTGACCATCACCACAGCGAGCTCCGACCCCGTAGCGGCGCGCTGTTTCTTCCACTCCGACAGCTCGAGAACGCAGCTCGAACACTCCGGAGTCCAGAGGTTCAGGGCCAGGGGAGCACCCCTGAACTTCGCCAGAGAGAGCGCCCCGCCGGAGAGATCCCGCAGCTTCATTCCCGGCAAGGTGACCGGGTCCAGCAGCCAGACCTTCCTGGGTTCATCCGGGGAGGGACTGAAGACCGGCCTGCCGGCAGCCGCAGGCCCTGGCCTGCTCAGCTCCTTGAAAGGCTGAAGGCCCGGCTCCTTCGCGCCCTCCCGCAGGAAAACATCCCGGTCAGCCGGAACATCCTTGAAGGTCTGCCGCAGCCCCGAAGGCCAGTAGACCTCCAGGCTGTCAACCTTCAGCGAGCCGCCAAGCCCGAAGAAGAGCTCCTGTGAGTTCTGCGACAGAAAACCCGAGCCGGCTCGCAGCTCCTTCACCCTCGACTTCCCGCCATGGCGGACCACCACCCGGGCGCCGATGCCCTGGCGGTTGGACCTGACTCCCTCCAGCCTGACCTTGAGGCGATGGGAGCCGGGCACCGAATCATTGCGCAGGATCCTGACCTGCGGCGCGTTCCTGTTCTTGACCAGGAGATCTGGATCGCCATCCCGGTCATAATCCCAGACGGCCAGCCCGCGGCCATCTTCCTGGTAGTCGAGGCCGGATACGGCTGACTGGTTGATGAAGCCGGCCTGTCCGGTCCCGGAAAAGAAGCAGTTACGCTCAAAACCTGACCACGACCCGCCTGACCTGATCAGGCGATTGATGGCCTCCCAGGCTCCTTCATATCTCGAGAGGCGGCTCTTCACCCCGGTAGCTCGCGACACGACCTGTCGCCAGAAGAAGCTTCACAAGTCATCCTTGCTCTCGTTGGAGATAAAGCCGTTGACGACATAGAGATCCTCCAGGCCATCTCCTTCAACGTCGAGAAACTGCCCCGACCAGGACCAGCGGCCGAAGAAGGCGCCCGACCTGAGGCTCACATCCTCGAAGCGTCCGTCTCCGAGATTCCTGAACAGCGAGTTCCCCCTGGACATTTTCCGGTAGGTCTCCCGCAGGCTCTCCGCCTCGAAGCGCGGCTGCCCGGCGATCCGGCTGCCGGCGGAAGACCACATATTGCCGACATAGAGGTCCACCCTTCCATCGTTGTCCACATCCTCCCAGGTCACGCTCATCCCGTTGCCTACATCGTCGACTCCCAATTCCCGCGCCACGTCACGAAACTTGCCGCCTCCCTCGTTGCGGAAGAGATTGTTGCGGCCGAAATCGTTCGCCACGTAGAGATCCGGGTCTCCGTCGGCGTCATAATCGCACCAGGAGGCGGCCAGGCTGAAACGCCGGTTGTTCGCCCCCATACCGGAGGAGGCGGTGAGCTCCCTGAAGCGCAGCTTTCCCTCGTTGCGAAAGAGAAAGTTCGGAGCCCCGTTGTTGGCATCGTGATAGGGATAGGGATAGGTCGACTGGAGCTTCGAGCCCGCCCCGGCCCAGAACACGTAGCTGAAGACGTAGAGATCAAGGTCTCCATCGAGGTCATAATCCGCCGCCGCGCAGCCGAGCGTCGAGGCGCTCTCCCTGCCGGCCGTCTCCAGGCCGCTTGATTCGACCCTCCGAAACCTGCCCCGGCCGTCGTTCTCAAAGAGAAGAGTCTCTGTCGAGGTCACGGCCACCAGGTCGGAATCTCCATCGTTATCGAGATCGACAAAGAGCGAGCCGCTGGTAACATCGAGAACATCCACCCCGGCCGCCGCGGCGACGTCGGAGAAGCGGCCGTTGCCGAGGTTCCGGTACAGCCTGTTGGGAAGGCCCGCGGGCTGGGGAACATAGAAATCAAGCTTGCCGTCATTGTTGAAATCCCCAACGGCGATTCCCTGGTGACCGTAGACATCCATCCCGCTGGATGCATCGATTCTCGTACGCCAATAGCCGACGCCCCGGCTCAGCTGGGACCTGAAGACGGGGTCATCTCCAAGACAGTCGAGGGTGACATCGGAAAAGGCCCGGCCGGGCGACCTCACCTTCTCAATATCAAGGCGGCTGAGCGAGAGAAGGCCCTCCCGCGGTCCGCCGAGCCAACCCATCCTCCAGACGGTCCTGGCCTGCAGATAGGCCCCGTCGCCGGCCATCCCATCGAGCTCCAGCAGCGTATCGATCTCTAGGCCGCCTCCCTTCCCCTGCTCCTCCGTCACCCTGAAGATCTTGAAGGCCGCCTTCGAAACCTTACCGCACAGGGCGCTCAGTTCCTCCAGCTCAGCGCCCAGCTGTTGCGGCGTTACCGTCTTGAGCTTTCCGGAAGAAGAAGACCGCCCGGCGCTCCAGCTTCCGGCCCCGCCGACTGTTTCCTTCCAGGTCTTCGGCACCAGAGCGCCGGAGCGAAAACCGGGAGCCAGGAGCTTCGCCAGTCCTTCGGGGTCGACCTTGCCCGTGACAAGCCAGGCCGCCAGCTCATCGAGCGGGGCCTTGAGACGGTCGCTCGAACGCTCAACCGACCAGTCATCCCGGGCGCTATCGACCTTCTCATAGACCCAGTCAAGCGGCCCCGACCCCTTACCCGCGCGAGCCGGCACCTCGAGACGATATACCTCGTCACCGCCGGCGGGCTCCCGGCAGAGGATAACCTGCTGGGACAGGACAAGAGCGATCAGGGTAAAGATTGCCGTGAGACGGATCATGACTGTATTAGAAACAGGCCGATCGCAGAGAATAAAGAAGTAATCTCCTGAAACAGGGTGGAACGAGTCCCCGCTCAACGCGAGATTTCGCTCACCAGCCGTCCCTCGATGATGGTTCCGACGCAATGCGTCGTATACTCGAAGGGATCCCCATCAAAGAGGGCAAGATCACCGTCCTTCCCGACAGCCAGCGAGCCGACCCGGTCGGAGATGCCGAGGATCTCGGCAGCGGAGGTGGTTATCAATTCGAGGGCGCCCTCAAAGCCGAGTCCGTTTGCCGCGGCCACAGCGGCCTCGAAAAGAACGACCCGGGTTTTCGGAACATAGCTCTCGTACCCGCTCTGCATCGCCACCTTCAGCCCGGCCTTCTTCAGGCGCGCGGCCGTCTCGAAGCTCGCGTTCTGAAGGACGCCGTTGAAGCGGGCCATCGAGGGGTGAATGATCACCGGGACCCCGGCCTTCTTCAGCTCCTCGGTCAGCAGGTAGGCCTCGGCGCCTCCATCGAGGATGATTCGAAGATCAAACTCCTTCTTCAGACGAAGCGCGGTCGCGATATCCTGGGCGCGATGAGCGGTGATGAGCAGCGGCACCTCCTTGCGCAGGACCGAGGCCAGGGCCGCCAGCCCCAGGTTCACCGGAGGCGTATTCTTCTTTTCCTCCCCGGCCTTCTCCGGCTTCTCCTCCCGCGGCTCCATGCTCTCCATGTAGGACTTCGCCTCGAGCAGCCTGGCCCGCAGCATGGACATCTGCTTTCCCCTGGTTCCCGGAGATTGCCCCCCCCCGCGCAGCGCGCCGGGGCCGAGGGTCAGCGAGATGCCGGCGGTGGGAACCATCACGGCATCCTCTACCGTATTGCCAGTGGTCTTGACGATCATCGTCTGGCCGGAGATCAGCTCCCCGGGAGCATGCCCGGTATGGAGGGTCGTCACACCATACCCCCTGACCCATTCGATGAGAGCCTCGCGCGTATTGTAGGAGTCAACAGCCCTGAGCTCCGGCTGCATCGGGCTGGAGTGCTCAAGCTGGTCCTGGTCGTGCTCATGGTTGAAGTAGCCGGCAAGGCCTACAACGCTGCGCGCATCGATAAGCCCCGGCGTCACCACGGCCGCCTCGAGCACCTTGAATCCTGCCGGGATGGCCAGGTCGGCGGCGCGACCGATCGCGGCCACCTTACCCTCCCGGATAATGACGACACCATCCTCCACCACGGGCCCCGCCATGGTGTAGATCTTCTTACCCCTCACCGCCAGCTGCGCTGAAGCCGAGGTGGCCGCGAGGAACACCAGGAGTAAAGCCGGCAGGACTCGTCGAATCATCTGCCTCCTCCCTCTTCACCGAAGCAGCAGTGATAGGGCTCCTGGTCCACTCCCGCTCCATAGCCGCCCACCGCGTGCAGGAGATCGTCGGGATTGCCTCGATCAAAGACCTTCCGGCCCTCCACCCAGGTCTCGAGCACCTTGGTGTACACGCTCAGCGGATCACCATTGAGAATGACAAAGTCCGCATCCTTGCCGACCTTCAGAGAGCCGATTCGCTTGTCAAGATCGAGCATCTTCGCGCCGGCAAGGGTGAGGGCCTGCAGGCCGGCCTCCCGGCTCATCCCCCCCCGCACCCCGAGGCCCGCCATGCGCAGGAAGAGCCTCGAATCGGTGATCCAGTCATCGGTATGAAAGGCCGTGAGGACCCCGGCCTTCTCGAGGATCCCGCCGGTCTTGAAGACCAGGTTGACCGCCTCGAGCTTGCCCCCGGGGCTGTCAACAAGGATGATCGAGCAGGGGACCTTCGCCCGGGCAATCTCATCGGCGACCATCCAGCCCTCGCTGACATGGTGCAGGACGACCCGGAAGCCGAACTCCCGCGAGAGCCTCAGGACCGTCATGATATCGTCGTGCCGATGAGTGTGGTGATGGACCACCCTGCGTCCCTCGAGCACCTCGACGAGGCCCTCGAGCCGCAGATCCCGGGGCGGCTTCTTCTCGGGATCGTCGAGCGCGGCTGCGAGCTTGTCCCTGTACTCTCCCGCCCGGATGAACTCCGCCCTCATCAGCGCGGCTGACTTGGAGCGGGTACCGGGAAACGGCGCCGCCCTCTGCGAGTTGGTTCCGTTCGCCATCTTCATGCCGCCGAGAATCCGCCCCTCCTTGTCCCGCAGACAGAGCCCCTCGATGGTCTTCGATCCGCGCAGCTTCACGTAGACGGTCTGCCCGCTGAGCAGGTGCCCGGAGCCGGGCATGATATTCAGGGTCGTCAGACCTCCGGCGACAGCGCGGCGGAAACCGGAATCCCTCACATTGAGGGAATCGTAGATCCTGACATCAGGCTGAACCGGACCCGAGCCATCTCCCCCGCCGATTCCGCCAATGTGGCTGTGGGTACAGATCAGGCCGGGAATAATGACCTTGCCCTTGAGGTCGAAACGCTTCGCGGTAACGGGAATCTCCACCTTGCCGGCTGGCCCGAGAGCCTTGATCACCCCGGCCTCCACCAGCAGCGTCCCGGCCTCGATCGGCTCACCCTCGATCGGTATGATTTTCGCGCCCGTGAACGCGTGAGGAGTCTCCTGCCCCAGGACGGAGGTCAGCTGCGCAAGGGTCAGGACCAACAGGGTACCGGCAATTTTCAGCATCAGAAACGACGCTCCTCTGGAGAGTCCGAATAACGACTGCCCGACTCTCGCCGGCAACAGGCTCCCGCGTCCACCCGAGACTCAAATCTACCGCATCCAACGGCCGGATCCAAAGCCCAAGAGGGACAATTCGCAGCGGGGCGACCATTTCACGAAAACGGCTCAATGCCGCTCTTGGTGAGCTCCAGGTAGATAAAACTGTGCCAAAGGGGTGTTGCGCAGGTATCCTTAATCAACGGAAGCCTGTGAATGATCGCCAGAGGATATCCACCATGTCTCGATTCGTGCTCCACTTCCTTGGATTGATTCTCCTGCTCGGCGCAGAGCCCTGCTTCGCCCAGATTGTCATTAACGAGGTCCAGGCATCCAACGACTCGACCATCGAGGATGTCGATGGCGACAGCTCCGACTGGATCGAGCTGCTCAACATCTCCAACTCCCCGTACGATATCGGCGACCATGCCCTCAGTGACGACCCGGATGATCCCCGGAAATGGTTGTTTCCATCTTTCATGATCCCGCCGGGCGAGCGCCTGATCGTCTGGTGCTCGGGCAAGGATCTGCGATTTCCGACCACCGAACAGCTCCTTGCCAACGACTCGGCCGTCGAGGTCCGGCCAACGATCCTCGATCTCGATCATCCCTGGCGCTACCTGACCGCGCTGCCGGAGAGCGGCGATCCGCCCGCCGGATGGAACCAGACGAATTTTCTCGAATCACGCAATTGGCAGCTCGGGATACCAGGGTTCGGTTTCGGAGACAATGATGACCGCACCGAGCTGGTGAGCGGGATCGGCGCTGTTTTTCTGAGGACCAACTTCGATGTCCCGAACGTCGGGCTGGGAACCAATGTGGCGCTCAACGGTGTCGCCACCCAGTCCTCCCAATTCGAAGACTGGGAAGCTGGGCGGGCAATCGACGGCAACACCGATGGGAATGGCGAAGGCGGCAATTCCGTGTCCCTCACAGATGGAGAGAACTCCTGGTGGGAGATCGACCTCCAGGCCGCCCACGACATCTCCTACATCAAGCTCTGGAACCGGCTCGATTGCTGCAGCTACCGATTGACCAATTTCACCGTCACCGTCTTCAATGAAGACCGCAGGAAGATCTATGAAGAATCCTTCCTCACCGATGACTCCGGCGTCCTGGGGCCCAGCTTCACTATAGATGGGGTCAATGCGGCGGGTTCTCTTGAGGGCCGGTTCGTCCGAATCTCCATGCCTGGGCGTCACCTGAGCCTCGCCGAGGTACAGATCTTCTCGCTGGAACCGAATGTTGACCTCGAAGGCATGGTACTGCAGATCAACTACGATGATGGATTCGTAGCCTGGCTCAACGGCACGAGGGTTCTCTCGGTCAACTTCCCCGAGGACGAAGAGCCCACATTCAACAGCAACGCCACGCGGTCCAGGGAGGCCCGTCGAGTGCAACGCTGGATGGTCCCGGAGTGGGCGAACCTGCTGCGGTCGGAGGACAACCTGCTGGCCGTTGCCCTTCTCAACCGGACCCACCGCAGCAACGACCTGAGCTTCATGCCGGAGATCGGCTTCAGCGATCCGACCTTCCACACGAACTTCCAGCTTGATTCCGATGGGGAGGTGCTCCTGCTCACATCCCCCGGCCGGGAGATTCTCGATGGTTTCGAGATGCCTGTGCAGAACGAGGACCGCTCCTACGGCCGGGTTCCGGATGGTACCGGACCGTTCAGCTACCTCTTCTACCCGACACCAGGCGATGTGAACGACAACCATACCTCTCAGGACCCCATAGCCTCATCCATCACCTTCACTCCGCCCCCCGGATACCACAACGGAAACACAGCGGTCGTTCTCTCGGCCAACATCCCCTTCGATGATTTCGAAATAAGGTACACGACCAACGGCACTTCCCCAATCATCTCCAGCCCCCTCTCCAGCGCCCCCATCAGCATCACTCGAGACACGGTTATCCGCGCCGCAGGTTTTCTCAATGGCCGCGCGGTTGTCAGGTCTTCGGCGGGAACCTACTTCATCCGCCGATCGCAGCCGGAGCTGCCCGTGATGTCCGTATCAATGAATCCGGCAGATTTCAGCAACGTCCACAACAACAGCGGTGCCCGGGGGCGGACCTCCGAACGGGAAGCCTACCTTGAAATTTTCAGCGACACAGGTCAGCAGGTCATCCAGACCGGCTTCGGGCTGCGGCTCCACGGCGGCGCGGGCCGCGGCGGCGACTTCAACACCAAGAAGGCCTACAAGGCCTATTTCAGGGGAGAGTACGGCGATACGAAGCTTCGCTATCCCCTGATTCCCGACACCGGGCTGAAGGTCTTTGACAAGCTGGTGCTGCGCTCGAATTTCAATGACTCCATCGGCAGAAACGGCAACGGCAGCCTGCTTCGCGACCAGCTGATCCGCAATCTCCATAAGGCCATGGGAGGTTACATTTCACACGGGGCCTGGTACCACCTGTTCGTCAATGCGCAGTACAGGGGGATCTACAACGTCGTCGAACGCATGGACGAAGAGTTCATGGAAGACTATTTCCCCGATGAAGGTTCCGATTGGGACGTCATAAAGACAGGCGATGACGTGCTGGTCGGAAGCAACCAGGAATGGAACCGCATCCAGACCTTCCTGGGCGCCAACAACCTCTCGAGCAACGATGCCTACAACGCATTCGGTGAATTTGTCGACATCGAGAATTTCACGTCCTATATGATCGTCAACATCTGGGCCCAGAATCATGACTGGCCCCACAACAACTGGTACGCCTCGCGCTCGAGAATGGAGGGCGGCACGTGGAGGTTCTTCTGCTGGGATGCCGAATTCGGAATCAGCCTGAGCCCCGGTGGTTATTCGTCCAATACCGTCACCCACGCCCTCAACGGAGGCGGACGCCTGGCGGTAATCTTCAGGGCCCTGACAAACAACCTGGGCTACCGCCGCTACTTCACTGACGAGGTCGAACGCTATCTCAACGGCCCCCTGAGCCCGGCCAACACGCGCCGGCAGCTCGATCAGCTTCGCCAGATAATCCTGCCTGACATCCAGGACGAGTTGAGCTTGGTGGGCGCGAGCCGCAGCCAGTGGGACAGGAACATCAGCACGATGTACACCTTCCTCTCCCGTCGTAACGGCCCCTTCCTGAGCCACGTCAGGAATGAAACCCGGCTGGCTCCGCCTCCGGACATGACGCCCAGCGTCCGGTCGGTAACGCCGGCTGAGATCGTGAACACGGGAGATGTCATTGTCAGGGTCCGAGGGGTGCGCCTGGTGCGAGACATCGAGATTTTCTTCAACGGTATTGAGGCGGAGGTCATCAGCTACCACGGAATTATCGGCGGGGTGAGCGTCCGTGTCCCCTTCGATGGAGCCCTCGAAGGGCCGGTGACGGTGCGAGCGCGAAACCCGGACGCGGATGTTGAATCAGAAGACACAGCGGGACTCTTTTCCGTATCCCTGCCCGCGCCCCTGGTTACCGGCATCCAGCCCAATACCGGCTCCGCCGCAGGAGGAGATACGGTCTACCTCAGCGGCGGATTCTTCCTCGAAGGCGCCACAGTGTACTTCGGCGCCCAGGAGGCGCCAACGGTCACCCGCTTCGGCCCCAACGCCGACAGCACGGTCCTGCTGCAGATCACGACACCCCCGGGACAAGGCGAGGTCGAGGTGAGGGCCGTGAACACCATCCCGGGCAGGTCCGAGTCCGTCGACAGCGTGATCTTCACCTACGAAAACGCCGATGGCTATACCAGGGGAGATGCGGATTCAGGCGGAAACATCAACCTGACCGACGCGGTGCAATTGCTGAACTTCCTGTTCTCCGGAGGAGCTGAGCCGGCCTGCGCCGCGGCGGCTGACACCAACAGGAGCGGCTCCATCGAGATGACCGATGCGATCCAGATCCTGAACTTCCTGTTCCTCGGAGCTGGAAATTTCCCCGCCCCGTTCCCTGGTTGCGGACAGGACCCCCTGGGCGAACTGCTCGACTGCAACACGACCAGGAACTGCCAGTAGCTCGCGCCTTTCCCCCAAGCCGAACGCGGCCTTCGGCTGAGAGCCTCACCTCAAATAAGCAGTGTCTCACCAGCCCGCAGAAGGTATTCTTGAGGGATTGTAGCAGTCACTCATCCCTCCCCGAATCCCGACCCATGCCCCGAACAGCGGCTCTCTATCTTGGAACCATCCTTCTGCTAAGCCTGCAGACGGCCCCGGCCCAGGTCGTCATCAACGAGATACAGGCCTCCAACAGGGAGACGATCGAGGACGTCGATGGTGACAGCCCGGACTGGATCGAGTTACAGAACACCTCCACCGCGCCCTACGATATCGGCGGCCATGGCCTGAGCGATGACTCGACGAACCTCCTGAAATGGACCTTCCCTTCCTACGTCCTCGACCCCGGCGAGCGGCTCCTGGTCTGGTGCTCCGGCAAGGATCTGCAGTTTCCCTCCGAGGAGCAGGTTACCCGGCTCGATTCAACGATCGCGGTCCGTCCGACAGTCCTCGACCTGGAGCAGGAGTGGAGCTACCTGAGCGGGCTGCCGGAGAGTATCGGCCCCGCTGCCGGGTGGAACCAGGCCGGGTTCGACGCCAGCGGCTGGGCGCGCGGCCTGCCGGGCTTCGGCTTTGGAGACGGCGACGACCGCACCGAGTTCGAACGCGGCGTCGGCGCCCTCTTCCTCAGGACCACCTTTGACGTCAACGACCTGGAAGCCCTGGAGAGCCTGGTCCTGCAGGTGAACTACGATGACGGCTTCGTCGCCTGGCTCAACGGGACCCGGGTCATCTCGGTCCACTTCCCAGAGGACGAGGAGCCGACCTTCGCGAGCAATTCCACCCGCTCAAGAGAGGCTCGACGAGTACAGCGCTGGATGGTCCCGGAATGGCTCGACCTTCTGCTGCCCCGGGACAACCTGCTGGCCGTCGCGGTGCTCAACAGGACACATCGCAGCAACGACATGAGCTTCCTGCCGGAGCTGGGAACTGTCGGGCCCACCTTCCACACCAACTTCGAGCTGGACTCCGATGGAGAGGTCATCATCTTCTCGAGCCCCGAAGGAGAAATAATCGACGGCCTCGACATGCCGGAGCAGAGCATGGACCGGTCCTACGCCCGCGTCCCTGATGGAACGGGAGAGTTCGGCTACCTGCTCTACCCGACGCCCGGAACGGCCAATGACACCCACTCCTCGGACCGGATCCTGCCCTACGAGGTGGGCTTCAGTCCTTCCGGAGGATTCAAGGACGGCGCCCTGAGCGTCACCCTCTCAGCCGACATCCCTTTCGACGATTTCCAGATCAGGTATACCACCAATGCAACGACCCCCACGCAGACAAGCTCCCTCTACAGCGAGCCGATACAGATCTCCAGGGACAGGGTTATCCGGGCGGCGGGTTTCCTCGGCGATCAGATCGTGCTCAAGCCTGTCTCCGAGAGCTATTTCCTCACCACCAGGGACCTTGTCCTGCCTGCTCTCTCGGTCTCAATGGAGCCGGGACACTTCCAGGAGGTACACAACAACACCGGCGGAAGAGGCCGCGCGGCGGAACGCGAGGGCTTCCTCGAGATCTTCGAGCTAGATGGCAGCCCTGCCCTCAAGACCGGCTTCGGCATGCGGCTTCACGGTGGAGCCGGCCGCAACGGAGACTTCAGCATCAAGAAAGCCTACAAGGCCTATTTCAGGGGAGAGTACGGCGACAAGAAGCTGCGCTACCCGATCATTCCCGACACCAACGTCGAGGTCTTCGACAAGCTCGTGCTACGCTCCAACTTCAACGACGCCTTCCGAACCGGCGGCGGAGCCGCCTACATTCGCGACCAGGTCCTCCGTGATCTCCACCAGGACATGGGAGCGCTCGTCTCCAATGGCTCCTGGTACAACCTGTTCGTCAACATGCAGTACCGCGGGGTCTACAACGTAGTCGAGCGGATGGACAAGGTCTTCTTCGCCTCCTATTTCCCCGAAGATGGAGAGAACTGGGACGTGATCAAGACCGGGGATGACATCCTTGATGGCGACAGCCTCGCATGGACATCGATGCTCAATTTCTTCCGGAACACGAATATGCGGGAGCCCGGCAATCTCGAGCTGGCCGCCGAGAAAATCGACATCGAAAACTACACCTCCTACATGCTCCTGAACATCTGGGGCCAGAACCATGACTGGCCCCACAACAACTGGTACGCCGCCCGTCCGCGCCGTGAAGCTGGGAGATGGACCTTCCTGAGCTGGGATGCTGAATTCGGCCTCGGCCGCAACCCCGGGGGCTGGTCATCCGACACCTTCAATCATGTGCTGAGCAGAAACTCGAGCCTCTCGACCATCATGAGCAGTCTCATCAACAGTCCGGACTACGCCCAGTACCTGATCGAGGAGCTGGACCGCTACCTTGAAGGTCCGCTCTCGCCGCAGAATGTCATCACCGAAATTCGGCGGCATAAGAGCGCGATCGAGGGCGACATGATCGAGGAATGCCGGATGAGCGGCCAGTCGATCGGCACCTGGAATGCCAACGTGAGAACCCTCGAGGTCTTTGCCCAGCGCCGCGGCCCGGCCATCAGGACAGCGATTCTCAACTCAGCCCGCATCCCGATGCCGCGGGCACGCTATACGCGGCCGAATGCGATCGAGCTGGTCGACCCGGTCGAGATCCGGATCTTCGGCACCCGCTTCACCGACAATACCACCGTCGCCTTCAACGACATACTATCTCCCCGGGCGGAGCGGATCTCCAGCCGCGAGCTGCTGGCCGTGGTGCCGGCCGACATGAGCCTCGAGGGTCAACCGACGATCACCCTGGCTGACCCCGTCCAGGGCCACTTCACCGCCCGGGATCTGCTCGAGGTCACCCTCGTCCGCCCAGCACCGAGAGTCATCCGGCCTGACCTCGGCTCGGAGGGCGGTGGAGACACCATCACGATCGAGGGGGAAAGCTTCACCGAGGGCGCCCGGGTTGAATTTAACGGTGTCCCCTCGCCGCAGGTTGAAGCCGCGGGAGACACCGGGGAGGCTCTCTCCGTGGTGACTCCGCCGGGACGGGGCCTGGTCAAGGTACGTGTCATCAACACCCGGCCGGGAGACCTGCCCTCCACGAACGAGCTCGACTTTGTCTACATCCCCTCGGAATCCGAGAGCTTTCTGCGCGGCGACTGCGACGGAGACGGACGCCACAGCATCAGCGATGGAATCTGCATCCTCTCCTACCTCTTCAGGGGAGTCCAGGTCGGCTGCCCCGACAGCGTCGATACCGACGATTCGGGAAGCCTCGGACTCACCGATGCGGTCTACCTGCTCAACTGGCTCTTCCGCCTCGACCCGGCCCCCGCCGCGCCCTTCCCGGCCTGTGGCTCCGACCCGACCGACGACGAGCTTGGCTGCCCCGTTGGAGGTTCCTGCGGCTGAGCCCCCCCGGGGCGGCACCCATCAGACCTGCATCTGGAGCAGCTCGCCAATCGCATCCCGCACCTGCTCGAGCTCCGTCTCGCTCAGCTCCGGATTGGCAATCTCATAGGCCCTGTCGCTCTCGCGGCGCTCCTGGAGCTCGAGCCATTCAAATTTGTCGCGAATGAAGGTGCCCTTGAGGAGCAGGATCTTCTTGCGAATCAGTAGAAGCGAGAGTACGAAGCGCAGGTCGCGGCGCTGGGATTCACTGGGACCGGGAGGCTCCCCGGCTTCCCCTTCGGCCGACTCCGACTCCACCCTTGGTTCAGCTTCAGCCTTGCCGCCAAGCCCCCTGAAAAACTCAAGGACCAGCAGGGGATCAAAGCGGATCTTGACCACCTCTCCATCCTGCTCTTCAGGTCGACGGGTACGCCAGTAAGCGAAGATGCCGGAGCGATCCACCATGCCGGGACCCTCGCCGCCATCCTCCGGACCGGACTCTTCCGGAGCCCAGCAGGAAACGCAATAATTCCGCCGGGAGAACTCCTCCTCCAGGAAGCAAATCGTCGAATAGAATTCTCCACCGGGAGAGAGGTCTCCCCGGCAGGCGCAACATTGATGCTCAGGCGTCGGAAACTGGTAGGCCCTGTCTTTCATTCTTCACTTCCTTTGCGCGGCCTTGAACCAGGGAGCCGCCAAGGCTTCAGCGGCCGGAGCGGCCTGCGAAGCGCACAGCGCAGATTGTACGAACCCCCGACTGGAAAACAACAGCAATCAAAACACTATCGCCAGCGCGGGAAGGGGTCGCCTCCCGGCTCCGGCGGACACCGCGCGTAAAAGATTTCATGGAATTACGGAACGATCTTTGGTTAGTTCGTCTGGTACGAGAGCAACAGTCGAAGGCTGGATTCCGGCGGGGCAATCGGAGCGCCGTCGCTTTCCCTTCGAGAAAAAGTGAAGAACCCGGCATGCCCAAAGATTTCGTCCATCTCCACGTGCACAGCGACTTCAGCCTCCTTGATGGCGCGGCCTCAATAGAGAAGCTCGTCGCCAAGGCCAAGAACGACAACATGCACTCGCTGGCCTTGACGGATCACGGCAATATGTTCGGCGCTCTCCAGTTCTACCACGCATGCAAAGCTGAAAACATCAAGCCGATCATCGGCATGGAGGCCTATGTTTCGCCGGGGTCGCGCACCGATCGCAAGCGCTCGGAATATGGAGCCTATTTCCATTTCCTCCTCCTGGCCAAGGACCTGGAGGGGTATCAGAACCTCATGAAGCTCTCCTCTCTCGGCTACCAGGAGGGTTTCTACTACAAGCCGAGGATCGACAAGGACATCCTGCGGGAGTACTCAAAGGGCCTGGTCGGTTCAAGCGCCTGCCTGTCGAGCCCGATCAACCGCATGGCTCTGATGGGAACCGAAGAACAGCTCCGCTCAGAAATCGAAGACTACAACGGCATCTTTGAGCCGGGGTCGTTCTTCCTCGAGCTCCAGGACCACGGACTGAAAGAACAGCGGGACATTCTTGAAAAGATTCCGCCCCTGGCGAAGGAATACGGAATCCCGATGATCGCCACCAATGATGTCCACTACCTGGAGAAAGATGACGCCCGGGCGCAGGAGATCCACCTCTGCATCAACACCGGCAAGACGATGGAGGATGACGACCGGCTGCGCATGCACACGAGCGAATTCTTCTTCCGCAACAAGGAGGAGATGAACTGCGTCTTCAAGGACTTCCCCGAGGCGATCGAAAACACCGTCATGATCGCGGAGATGTGCGATCTCGAACTGGACTTCAGTAAGACCCACCTCCCGCCATTCACCATCGACAAGGATGAAAAAGAAGATGACCCGGAGGCCTATTTCCTTCGACTCTGCAGAGATGGGTGCCGTGAACGCTACGATGATTTTGACGAGAACCAGGAGGCCCTGGACCGGCTCGAGTACGAGGTCGGGGTCATCAAGAAGATGGGGTTTGTCAGCTACTTCCTCATCACCTGGGACTTTATTCGCTACGCCAAAGAGCAGGGTATCCCGGTCGGGCCCGGCAGGGGCTCCGCCGCGGGAAGCATCGTCGCCTATGCCCTCGGCATCACCAACATCGACCCCCTGCGCTACGACCTGCTGTTCGAGCGGTTCCTGAATGTCGACCGCATCTCCATGCCTGATATCGATATCGACTTCTGCATGGATGGGCGGGAGAAGGTTATCAACTACGTCCGCGAGAAATATGGAGAGGAGAGAGTCAGCCAGATCTCCACCTTCGGCACCATGGCGGCCAGGGCCGTCATCAGGGATGTCGGACGGGCCCTCAACATACCGTTGCCCGAGGTCGATGCCATCGCCAAGAAGATCCCCGGAGGGCCCGGGGTCAAGCTGGGTGAGAGCCTTGCGGCGGACAAGGAGCTGTCGGCCATGGGGGAGAAAGATCCCCGCATCTCCGAGCTCTTCGAGATAGCCCAGAGGCTCGAGGGCCTCAACCGCCACCAGTCCACCCATGCGGCGGGTGTCGTCATCGGAGACGCCCCGCTCATCGACATGATCCCCCTCTGTAAGAACGGCGATGACATCCTGAGCCAGTGGTCCATGGAGGACCTCGAGAAAATCGGCATGCTGAAGATGGATTTTCTCGGTCTCCGGACCCTCACCATCATCTCCCGCTGCACCAGGGAGATTCGTAAAACCCGCGGCGAGACACTCGAGATCGATGACATTCCCCTGGACGATCCGAGCACCTACGAACTGCTCTGCAAGGGGGAATCGATCGCCGTCTTCCAGCTTGAATCCAAGGGCATGCGGGATCTCCTCCAGAAGCTCAGGCCGGACAGCTTCGAGGACATCATCGCCCTGATTGCCCTGTATCGCCCCGGCCCCATCGAGGGCGGTATGGTTGACGATTATGTCAAGGTCAAGCATGGCCAGCAGGAGTGGGAGCCCATACATCCTCTGCTCTCGCCCATCCTGGCCGAGACCAACGGCGTCATCCTCTACCAGGAGCAGGTGATGCGCATCGCCAATGAGCTCGCGGGCTTCAGCCTGAGCGAGGCGGACACCCTCAGGCGCGCGATGGGAAAGAAGAAGAAGAAGCTCATGGCCAGGTTCGCTGACCAGTTCATCGAGGGCTCCCAGAAAAATGAGGTTCCCAGCAAAGGAGCGAAGGAGATCTACGCCCTCATCGAAAAGTTCGCGGGCTACGGCTTCAACAAGTCCCACTCCGCCGCCTACGCGGTCCTGAGCTACCAGACAGCCTACCTCAAGGCGAACTACCCGGCTGAATTCATGGCCGCCGTGATGACCTGCGAGATGAACAATACCGACAAGATTGTTGAAAATCTCGAGGAGTGCAGGCGCATGAACATCGAGTTCAAGGCGCCCGACATCAACACCTCGGAGAAGGAGTTCACGGTTGTCGACAACAAGATCTGGTATGGCCTGGAGGCCGTCAAGGGACTCGGGGGCAAGGTCGTCGATGGGATCCTCGAGGCGAGGCGAGAGGCCGAGTTCAAGTCGATCTTTGATCTCTCCGAGCGGATCGCCGGCAACTCCATCAACAAGTCGGCGCTCGAGCAATTGATCAAGAGCGGTGCCTTCGACTGCTTCGAAAAGAGACGGGCTCAATTGGTGGAGACCGTCCCGACCGCCCTGAAGCGCGGGCAGGAGGCGCGCAAGGACAAGGAGCGCGGGCAGATGACCTTTGGCTTCCTCGCCGCGTCCGCCCAGGAGGAAGGAGAGACCGACGACTCCTATCCGGACATCGACGAGTGGAGTGAAGCGGAGAAGCTCGCCAATGAAAAACAAAGCCTCGGGTTCTATCTCAGCGGCCACCCCCTGCAGAGATGGTGGCCCATCCTGAAGGGCTACACCACCACCACCATTGAACAGCACCTCGAGGAAAGCACGAACTCGAAGGTCCGCATTGGCGCGTTGGTGACCAAGCTCGAGAAGAGGGTCATGCGCAGAACAGGGCAGCCCTTCTATATCGCCACAGTGGAAGACATGAAACAGTCGATGGAGCTTTTCATCAGCGAAGAGCTGCACGAAAAATATGGAGAGCACCTGGTGACGGATGCGATCATCCTGGTCACCGGCAAGATCTACAACAGGGCGAATGGGAAGAGCCTGCGGGTAGAGCGAATCATACCGATGAAGGATATCCCGAGGCTGCTGACAAACGACCTCAGCATTCGGATTCCCCCTGAAAATGACGACAGTGACAAGCTGAAGTACAACCTCAAAAACCTCCTCGGCAGCCACAGGGGGAATTGCCCGGTCTTTCTCGTCCTTTCGAACGGAGCGAGCCCCGGCGAGAGGATCCTTGTCGGTAAGGAGCTCTTCGTCACACCCGACTACGAGCTCTTCGATGGGATCCGGAATCTCTTCGGAGAAAACTGCCTCGTCATCAACAACGCTGGCTGAGGAAAAAACAAGCCGACGGCTTGGAGAATCGCGCCCCCATGGTCAAGAGTCCGCTTTCCATTGAAGACTTCCCCGCCGGATTCGAGAGGCGCCTCGATGCCAATCTCCAGGATTGCCGGACTCGGATCGCCGCGGCAGCCGTTCGCTCCGGCCGGGCAGCCGAAGACGTCACCCTCATCACCGTGAGCAAGTATGTCGACTCAGGAGTCATGCGAGTCCTCTACGGCCTGGGAATCCGGAAATTCGGAGAGAACAGACCTCAGGAGGCGGCCAAGAAGAGTCGGGAACTGGCAGACCTCGACGGGGTCGAAATCCACTTCATCGGCCACCTGCAGAGAAACAAGGCTCGGCTGGCCCTGGAGCATTGCCGCTCGGTACACTCCCTCAACTCACCTCGGCTCCTGAAAGAACTCGAGAGACGGTTGGAAGACCTCGAAACAGGTCATCCGGACATCTTCGTCGAGGTAAACATCTCCGGGGAAGAGTCCAAGATGGGACTGCCGGCCGAAGAACTGGCCGGCCTCCTTGGGGACATCTCGAGCTCACCGAATGTGGCGGCGAGGCTGCATGGCCTGATGACCATCCCTCCGTATTCCAGCGAGCCTGATGGAGCACGCGCCTGCTTCACTCAATTGCGGCGGCTTCGTGACCAGCACATCACCTCAGGATTATTACCCCCTGGAGCGGGACTGTCGATGGGAATGAGCTCGGACTTTGAGATGGCCATCGAAGAAGGAGCTACCGTGGTGCGAGTCGGAAGTGCGATCTACAGCCAGGATTGAGAAAACTGCGATGACTGGGGAAAAAGCCGCAAACCAGGTCGGCCTGAAAGAAACGGATTCAGGTGTGCTCATCAATATACGCGCGACCCCGGGAGCCGCCCGGGACAAGATTCTCGGAATTCATGCAAACACCCTGAAAATCGCCGTCTG
>CAUZHA010000077.1:0-22296 GCA_963579555.1 Planctomycetes bacterium UBA1146 | reverse complement strand
ACTTCGGCGGCAGGGAACAGGAGCCTTGGAAGGGTCGGATTGTTCGTACAGAAGGCGCTATCGACCCGCAGAGCCGTATGATCCATGCCGTCGCCCAGGTACCCGACCCCTACGGACGTTCCAATCAGCAACGTCCGCCGCTGGCGGTCGGGCTCTTCGTAAAAGCCGACATCAGCGGAAAAACCTTCAACAACATAGCGACACTCCCCCGCAAGGCCGTAAGCGCGAAGGGGAGGGTCCTCCTGGTCGAGAAGACCGGCGAGGATCAGCACCGTCTCGTCAGCCGCAAGGCGACCGTCCTGCGCCTCGAGGGAGCCGAGGCGATCATCGACCTGGCCACCTCGGAGGTGGCCAACGGCGATCTCATCTGCATCTCTACGGTAGAAGTGTTCGCCGAGGGAATGCCCATCACTCTTGACGCCTCCAGGGAGACCGAATAAGAGTCATGCTCAGCTGGTTTGCCCGCAACGGGGTCTGCGCCAATCTCCTGATGCTCCTGATCATCGTCGCCGGCGTGGCGACGCTCTCCGAGGTCAAGCAGGAGGTGTTCCCCGAGATCTCCACCGACAAGATCCTCGTGAGTGTCGCCTACCCGGGCGCCGCGCCCGCCGAGGTAGAGAAGGGCGTCTGCCTGCGAATCGAGGAGGCTGTAGATGGCATCGCCGGGATCAAGCGCCTGAACGCCTACGCCAGCGAGGGTGCGGGAACCGCGACCATCGATGCCCTGCCGGGCACCGACATCAAGACTCTCCTCGACGAGGTAAAGATGCGGGTTGACTCCATCTCTACCTTCCCGGAGGAATGTGAAAAACCCCTTGTGCAGGAGCTGGTCCTGCGCAGGCGCGTGCTCGAAGTCGCAATCCATGGAGAGGTCGAATATCCATCGCTCAGGAAAGCGGCCGAGAAAGTTCGCGATGGCCTCTCATCGATCGATGGCGTCAGCCTCGTACAGCTCACCAACGCGCGGCCCTATGAGATCTCCATCGAAATTTCCGAGACAGCCCTGCACCGGCACAAGCTGAGCTTTGACCAGGTGGCCGCCGCGGTGCGGCGCTCCTCGCTGGACCTGCCGGGGGGCTCCATCAAGACCGCAGAGGGAGAAATTCTGCTGCGAACCAAGGGGCAAGCCTTCAGGGGCACCGAATTCGAGAACATCACCCTCCTGACGAAGCCGGATGGAACGAGAGTTCGCGTCCGTGACGTCTGCACCGTACGCGACGGCTTCGCGGACACTGACCAGGAGACCATCTTCGATGGCAAGCCGGCCATCATGGTCAGCGTCTTCCGAGTCGGCGATCAGAACGCCACGGACATCGCCGAGAAGATCGCGGCCTTTATCGAGACCGCCTCCGCCGGGCTGAAGCTGCCCGAGGGGCTGGAGCTGACGATCTGGCAGGACGATTCCAAGGTCCTGCGCGGACGGCTGGATCTCCTGATTCGCAACGGCCGCGCCGGCCTGATCCTCGTCTTCCTGTCCCTGGCTCTCTTTCTAAAGCTCCGCCTGGCGTTCTGGGTCGCTCTCGGCATTCCCGTTTGCTTCCTTGGCGCCATCGCCCTGATGCCGTTCTTCGGCATGTCGATCAACGTGGTTTCCCTTTTCGCCTTCATCGTGGTGCTGGGGATCGTCGTAGACGACGCCATCATCGTGAGCGAGAGCATCTATCGGGCTGAGCAGGGCGGGCTGCCGCGACTTGAGGCCTCCGCCGAGGGCTGCAAGCAGGTCGCCCGTCCGGTCATCTTCGCTGTGCTGACCACCATCGCCGCCTTCTTCCCGCTGCTGACGATTCCCGGAAGCCTCGGAAAGATCATGGCTGTGATCCCGACCATCGTGATCTCTGTGCTCATCTTTTCGCTCATCGAATCTCTGCTCATCCTGCCCCATCACCTCTCCCACGGCCGACAGAAAAAGGAAAGCTCCCCCAACGCACTGACGGCGGCCTGGGGCGCGGTCCAGGGCCAGGTCGAACGCGGATTGTCCTTCGTCATCGACCGCATCTATTCTCCGCTGCTGAACGTCTGCCTGCGCTGGCGCTACCTGTCAGTCGCCGCCAGCCTGGCGATCGTCCTCGCCACCAGCGGGCTCTTTATGGGCGGCTGGATCCAGTTTCACTTCATGCCCAAGGTCGATGCGGACAACGCCGTCGCCTTTGTCTCCATGCCGCAGGGCACCCCTGCCGCGATCACTCGGCGCGCCATTCAGCGGCTGGAAAAATCAGCTCGCGAGCTCGAGGCCCAGCTGAAAGCGGAGGGGCACAGCCAGGGCGAGGGAGTCTTCCGGCACATCTGCAGCTCCCTTGGAGGCCTGCCCTTCCGCGAGGCACAGGACACTCGGGGAGGACGCTCCGCGGGCTTCTCCGGCTCCCATCTCTGCGAGGTCAACATCGAGCTGGCCCCCGCGGAGGAGCGCACCATGAACTCCAACGAGATCGCTCGAAGGTGGCGCGCCCTGACCGGCCCGATCGCAGATGCCAACGAGGTCACCTACACCGCGTCTTTCTTCAGCACGGGAGATGCCATCAACGTCGACCTGGCATCCAGCGACGCCCGGACGCTGATCGCCGCCTCCGAGCGCCTTAAAAAAGAGCTCGCCAGGCTCAAAGCCGTTCACGACATCACGGACTCCTTCCGCTCCGGCAAGCGCGAGCTCCAGCTGAGTATACGCGAGGATGCGAAGCACTTCGGGCTCTCACAGGCGGATCTCGGACGACAGGTGCGCCAGGGCTTTTACGGCCTCGAGGCCCAGCGAATCCTTCGCGGGCGTGACGAGATCCGCGTCATGATTCGCTATCCCGCGGATGAGCGCCGCTCCCTCGGCGACATCGAAAACATGCGTGTACGAACACGCGATGGCTCGGAGGTCCCTTTCCGCAGCGTGGCTGACATCGAATACGGGCGCGGGTTCGCCTCGATCAACCGCGCGGACAGGCGGCGGATCGTCACCGTGAAGGCCGATGTCGACAAGAGCGCCTCCAGCTCAGACGCCATCAGCTCAGTGATCGAGGAAGAGATCATGCCGGCCATACTCGCCGACTTTCCAGATGTGCGCTATTCAATGGAAGGAGAGCGCCGCGAGAGAATGGAGTCGCTGGGCGGCCTCACGAAAGGCTTCGGTCTCGCCCTCTTCATGATCTTCATCCTGCTCGCGATCCCCTTCAAGTCCTACCTGCAGCCGCTGATCATCATGTCGGTCATCCCCCTGGGGATGGTGGCTGCGGTCTGGGGCCACATCTTTATGGGGATGGACATGACGATCTTCTCGATGTTCGGACTGGTGGCGTTGACCGGCGTCCTGGTCAACGACAGCCTGGTGATGGTTCATTTCATCAACGGCTCCCGCGAAGGCGGGGCGGGGCTCTTCGACACCATCGTCATGGCTGGGCGAGTGCGGTTCCGGCCCATCCTCCTGACATCTTTGACGACCTTCGCCGGGCTGACCCCCCTCCTGCTCGAGCGCAGCCTGCAGGCCCGCTTCCTCATCCCGATGGCGGTATCCCTCGGCTTCGGAGTGCTTTTCGCCACGGCCATCTCACTCGTGATGGTCCCCGTAGGCTACCTCATCCTTGAAGACCTCCGGGCGCTCGTCAGCGCAGAGCCCGGGGAAGACGAAGAGACCGCGGGCGAAAAACAGGCGGGGCCAAGCCAGGCCTCCGTGCCTGTCCCGGCCCCGCCTGTTCCGCCCCTGGCGTAATCCGCGGGCGCGCCGCGGATCACTCAGCCGGCTTGGCGACACCAATGACGCCCTGGGAGATCCTCGCCCCGGCGTTGCCGGTCGGCTGGCCGCCATCGTCAACCTTCGCGTGGATGATCACACCGCGGCCGACCACTGGATTGTGCAGGCCGGCCACCGAGATGTTCTTGGCAACGATGGTGTAGCTCGCCGCGCCGTTCGCATCGGCCTTGAGGTTGCCGAGGTCTCCGGCATGACGCTTATCCTTCGCCGGCAGGCCGTGGTCGTGCCCTTCGGGGTTGTAATGGCCGCCCGTGCCCTTGCCGTTCTCGAGCCGAATGTCGCCAAATTGATGAACATGGATCGCATGCTCACTGTTGGGGCTGAGGCCCGTGATGTTGGCCTCGACCTTGACTCCATCCTTCGTCTGGGTGAACACCACCGTGCCGCCCGCCTTGTTCCCGGCTGTGGGCTGCATAACCGCCACCACATGGGGAACGCCCTTCCACTGCGAACCATGCTTGTGATGCGAACCGGAAGCGCCCGTGTGCAGAATCCCGACACAGGACGTTCCGGTACCGACGGAGGCCAGGAGGAGAAAGGCAAAGCAGCAGCGTGAAAATGACTTCATGGTCAGGCTCCTTAATATTGTACAACTTCTTGCCGATGACTCATCAACACCCGCTCAACCGAGCGGGACCGGCCATGTTAAGACCTTTGGGGCGATGAAAACAAGGGGGCGAACGGCTTATCAGGCCAGATAGCCGAGCTCGGCAAGGACCTCGCCACAGGCCTCCTCGACCTCGGCCACCTGGTCGGGAGCCAGGTTTTCGCAATGGCGCCCGATTCGGCGCGAGTGGTTGTCCACGTAGTGGCGAACCTGCTTGAGGGCGTGGTAGGAGCCCTCTGTCTCGTCCTGGATTTTCCGACAAAACTCGGCAACGGCCCCGGGAGCCTCCAGGCCCATGAAGGCAAGCGCCTCCTCCACGACAGCAAGGGGGGTCCTTACCAGGTCCTCATAGCGGACCTCCAGATAGCGGGCGCCGCCAAGACGGGCGCCATCGCAGCGGGCCGTCTCCACGGCGATCCGCCACTGGTGGGCGCAACGAATATGGTTCTCCTTCGGATAGCGCTCGAGCAGGTCTCGCCAGCCGGGAACCTGCAGATGGCCCCAGCCATCGCCCCGGTTGCGGAACATGAGGGAGGCCGCGGTATCACGGCCGTCACGAATGATATGGATAAACCTCCCCCAGGGAAACAGAGCCGCGAGGAAAGGCAGGCGCAGAACATGCTTCGGGTTCTTCTCGAGCAACACCTCGTCAGGCTCTCCTCGCAGATGTCCGGAAAATTCGTCGTAGACCCGGCGGGCAAGCTCCGGGTCGGCGGCGGCCGCCTCCAGGCGATGATCGGCCCCCTCCTCGACGATGGAGTTCCAGGTCGGGCTGAGCTCAAAAAGATAGGTGACGGCGGGGTGAGAAGCGAGCGCCTCGCCGAAGATGGATGTCCCCGACCGGGCGCAACCCAGGAGAAAAACCGGGCGCGGAATCAATCCGCTCCCCAGGCCCAGGACGTCGTCTGGAAGGGTAGATATTTCTGCCATTTCTTTTCCACGTAATCCGCGCTGGGGCCGAACTCACGCATGAACTCTTCGCCCCAACGGCGCTTGATCTTTGAAGAGCGCTCCCTGCGCTCCACGAGTCGTCCCTCGGAATCCTTGAACTTATGCCACGCGTAACAGTCGAGAGCGTAGCTCTTATGCCCCCGCTCACGCGCGGCGAGGCTCAGGTCAATCCCATAGCAATGAAAGCCCGGCAGCCCCGCGTCAAATTCGACGCCGTTTCGCCGGCGCACGCCCAGCAATTGTTCATCCAGCGATTCAACCTCGTGGGGAAGAGGTCCCTCGAAATGGTAGCCGCTGGGATCCGACCAATGCCCGCGCAGCTGTTTCTTCTCTCCCGCGATCACGCCCAGCGCCCCGACCGGACCGATGACGCCCCACTGCGGATCCAGCTCCTCCAGCTCCCGCAGGCCGCAGAAGAACCGCTTCTCCCAGCCATCATAGAGATAGAGGTCCTGGTGGACGAATAGAACCAGGTCGTTCCTGGCCCTGGTGAAGGCCTCACTGTAGAGCGCGGAGATGCTCTCATAGCGCGAGTTGTCGGGGTTTTCCACCAGCAGAAGCTCGTGGCGGCCGCCTCTTGCGACCGGCGAGGCCAGGAAATTATTGCGGAGCTCCTCGTCATCGTTCACCGCGACGACGAAGCTGATCTCCTCACCCGCGACAACCACTTCTTCGAGCAGGTTCTCGTGCTCAAGCGGATCGTAGGCAACGTTATAGGAAAAATCCCGGGTCGTATCGTTCCTTCGAACACTGATGCGCTTGAGCGGATAGGCGCACTCCGAACGCACCTCGATACTGCAGGTGTCGTAGCTTTCCCTCACACAGTCCTCGTTCCAATAGAGGTAGCCGCGGTCTTCTCCGCAGAGCCGGCGATGGGGCGGCAGATCGAAGAGGAAGCGGCCGGGGAAGCCGGCAACGGCATCTCCCAGGAGGGTCAGGATGGTGGGAACGACATCGATTGTTGAGCAGGCGTGGGTTTCCCGCGCCGGAACCTCGTAATGCGCCCGGAGCTCGGGAGGTAGCCAGATCGCCAGGGGGACGTGGGTCAGGTCGCCGTGAAGGCGCCCGCAATGATGAACCCGGCCGCGCTCAGGCTCGAAGCTCTCGCCGTGGTCGCTCATGAAGACGACGATGGTCTTCTCGAAATCTACCAGGCCAAGAACCTCCTCGAGACGCCTGTCGTAGCTCCGGATGCCCGAATCGTACTTGGCTGTGAGCTCTCGCTTCTGTTCCTCGCGCCCCACCCCCTCCGGCGGCTCACGCCAGATGTCGGGTCCATCTCGCACCTCCCGCAGCGCCGGGTGGATCTCGGCATCGAGCCAGTCGGACGTCTCGAGATAATAATCCCGGCCCATGTGGTAGTCGTGTACCAGGTTGCTGTGAAAAAAGAGAAACCAGGGCGACTCGGAGTCCTGTCGCTTCCTGAGAAAATCACGCGCCAGCTCGAAGGGGCGGTCGTGATCTTCACGGTGCACCCACTCGTAGCTGTCAAAGCCATCATCCCAGCCGAAGGAGCGCCACTTGGCCGGGCGGCGCTTGAAGCCGAGGCTCTCGAGATATTCGGACGAGATCCTGTCAGAGACGACATTGCCGTTGTTGACGACCCCCGCCCTCTCGTAGCTGTCGCCGAGGTAGTGGCCGAGCTTCGGCTTCCGGAACCTCTGGTTGTGATCGCAGAGGCCGTGTCCCTCGGGAAGCTGACCCGTGATAATCGAGGCACAGCCCGGCAGGGTCCAACCCACGGGAGAATGGCAGTCTGAAAAGAGGGTGGCGCCCTCGAGCCGATTTCCAAGCAGGGGCATGGTGTCACGGCCATAGCCGTAAAAAGGCAGATGGCGCGCGCTGAGATCATCGGCGACCACCAGCAACACGTTAAAGCGATGGCGGCGCTCCCCGGGAGAATAGGAAAGCTGTTTTGAGGAATCTTCGAGACTGGGCATCTGGCTTATTCTACTTTTCTTTAGACGAATCTTAAAGACGCCCTATTCATCCTCTGTTGCGCTCTTTCCAGCGCCGCCCTCGAGGCCTTCTACCTTCCTCTCGAGGCTTCTCAGGCGGCCATGAAGCCTCAAGAGCCCCAGGGACACGCCCGTGACGAAGATGATTTCTAACAGATCCCAGAACATATCAGGACTCCCTTATTGAATATCGTCCGGCAGCGAATCTCGTGAGAATACAGCGCCGGCATCCACCGGGCCCTTGCCCTCGAGGCTTTCATTCCGTAGATTCTGCCAGATTAGTTGTCTCTTCGCCAACCACAGCAAGGATGTCCCCATGGTCCATCCCGACCGCTACTTTGATCCGGACCCGACCATCCGCAAGCTGGCCTCCAGCCTGTACCAGTCCGTCGCCGGCCTGCCGCTGGTCTGCCCCCACGGGCACGTCGATCCCCGCCTGCTGGCCGAGAACAAACCCTTTCCCGACCCGACGAAGCTGATCATCATCCCCGACCACTATATTTTCCGCATGCTGTACTCACAGGGGATTACGCTTGCGGACCTCGGGATCGCACCGCTTGACGACGGGGCCCACGAAGAAGACTCCCGCAAGATCTGGCAGCTCTTCGCCGATCATTACCACCTCTTCCGCGGCACCCCCACGGCTGGCTGGCTCCAACACGAATTCGAGGCCGTCTTCGGTATCGAGGAGAGACTCGGCAGCGCCAACGCTATGGAGCTCTATGACCAGATCTCCGCCAGGCTCGCGACTCCAGAATTCCTGCCGCGCGCCCTCTTCGACAGCTTCAACATCGAGACGCTCTGCACCACCGACTCCGCCACAGACGACCTCGCCTTCCACCGCCAGCTTCTCGAAGACGACTGGGGGGGCTGCGTGCGTCCCACCTTCAGACCGGATGCCGTGGTCAACATCCTCGCGCCCGGCTGGAAGGCGGAGATTGGAAAGCTGTCGGACGCCAGCGGCCGGGAGATCTCGAAACTCAGCGACTATATCAGCGCCCTCGAAAATCGCCGGGAACACTTCCGGTCCCTCGGCGCGACCGCCACCGACCATGGCGTCTTCAGCCCCTACACGGAAAGCCTGGAGAAGGCTGAGGCCGAGGCCCTGTTTCAGAGAGCCCTGACAGGAGCTGTCGACGAGGCGGATGCGAAACACTTCACAGGCCATATGCTGATGGAGTTCGCCCGCATGAGCGTCGAGGATGGGCTGGTCATGCAGCTCCACCCGGGCTCGTGGCGCAACCATAACACCTCTCTCTTCAACGCCTTCGGCGCCGACATGGGCTGCGACATCCCGGTAGCGACGGGCTACACGCGTAACCTCCAGCCCCTGCTGACACGCTACGGCGACCAGGCCAACTTCACCCTGGTTCTCTTTACCCTCGATGAGTCAACCTACTCCAGGGAGCTCGCGCCGCTCGCCGGGCACTATCCCTGCCTGCGCCTGGGGCCGCCCTGGTGGTTCCAGGACAGCCGCGAAGGCATGACACGCTTCCGGAAGCGCGTCACCGAGACCTGCGGAATCTACAACACCGCGGGCTTCAACGATGACACCCGCGCCTTCCCCTCGATCCCCGCGCGTCACGATGTGGCTCGCCGCATCGATGCCAACTTCCTCGCCCGCCTTGTTGCTGAACACGTGCTCGAAGAAGACGAGGCGGCGCAAATGATCACCGATCTCGCCTACAACCTGGCAAAAAGCACCTATCGACTCTGAGTCTGTCGAGACAGGCTCCCCGAGTTGGCCTAATTCGCCGCGGAACACCTCAGCTGGTCCTCGGTCTCATCAAGACCCTCCTGCGGGAAGGGCTCTCTCGGAGGCCGCCCCCCCTGGAAGAGATAAGAGAGGGCGTAAACCGGATCGGTAATATTGAGCGCCCCATCATCGTTTACATCGGCGGCATCTTCGCAGGCAAGCACCTGCCCACCTCCGACGAAGAGATAATTGAGTGTCGCAACCGCGTCTGAGATGTCGACCGAAGCATCACCATTGGAATCTCCCCGGACAAAGACAACCTGGGAAGCGGCCGCATCGAGCACCACCACGGGAAGGTGACAGTGATAGGCCTGCACCTCGGCATCATAGTACTCGTAGACACGGCTCACCGGGCCCTCCGACCGAACCGGATAGAGAGCCCGCATCTGGAAGGTGAACTCAACGGCCTCCCCGCGCGCCAGGGAATCCACATAGAGGATGACACTCCTTCCGGCGACATCGACACGGCTCGCGGTCCCCGCCTCGATCAAGGCGTTCAGGCCAGACCGCAGAACCGAGAAGCCCGTCGGTACGCCGATGTCGGCAATCACCATCCCGGTGTTCTCCTTGGCGCCGGTATAGACCATCCGAACGCGCGCATCGAGAAGCTCATCGACCTCGATCCCCTCGCTGTCGTAATCAACCGTGATCTCCATATCCCTCGGAAGCGGAAGTTGCGTATCCGGAATATTGAACTTGCTCGCCACCTGGAAACCTACCGAACCGTCGCCCGTTGCACGCAGACGCAACGGGCCGGAGTCCGGGAGCAACACGAAGCTGTGCAGCAGATCAAAGTTGTTCTCGTTGACTAAAAGGGTCTCGATCACATTGCCTCCATCGAGAACGCTGAGTGTCAGGGAAATGTCCCGGCGCACGGTTCGCGCGGCGACAAAAAGTGCCCGAATCGCCACCACCGTGTCCTGCGTCGAGCCACCATACCCACCGATCGAATTTCGCTGGGTGGTCAGCCAGTCGATGGCGGCGGCGGCCTGGGGGCGGCCCGAAAGGAGCAGCGCCAGTGCCGCGTAGCCGGTCGTCTCAACCGGGTAGGGTTGCCAGTGGATGCCGGTTCCCTCGGTGATCGCGAGCTCGATGAGGCGGTCCACCACACCGTCCGCCGCCTCCTCGTAACCAGCAACCGCCTGAAGAGCCACCGCGGCGATCGATAGAGAGTAGGCATCGTTGTTAACCCGAGCGCGGTTGGCGGCCAGGTACCCGGCGGCCTGGTCAATCGCGCCCGAGACGCTCTCCGCCACCGTGATGCCCTCGGCGTAATCGGCCAGGGCGCGGGTGACGTAGGCCGCCATCGCGTAGGCGTTCTCGAGGCCGCCATCCATTTCCCGGTGGATTAGGAAGTCGTCGGTTCTGAAGGAACCGTCCGCGTTCTGGCGAGAGACCAGCATCCCGGCGCAGCGGGCGAGAACCGACTCATCGATGTCGCGGACCTCCCGGGCGCCGGCGAAGGTCGAGAGTACGAAGGCGCTCAGCCACAGGCTGCCCTCGGGGCCCCCGAAGGCCGCGAAACCGCCATCGTCGCTCTGGTAGGTCAGCTCCCTCTGGTAGCCGGTGTTGACGAAGAATTCCGCCTGGATGCGGATCTCGGGACTCAGCTCGCCCACCTCACGCAGGTATTTCAGGATCTCTATATCGGGCGCCAGGAAGATCATGTTCTGCTCGCCGCAGCCATAGGGCATCTGCAGCAGGTCGCTGATGTTGCTCATGGTCTGGGCAACCGGGCTCGGGGTGATGTTCAGGTAGGCCCGCTCGGAGCCGATGACCGCGTCGCGCGGAAAGGACGGCTCGAGGGCGAGGGTCTGCCCGGCCTCGATCACGCCGTTGAAGACCCGCTCCGCGGGCGTCCCCTCGGCGACGACCTTGATGGACTTGCGCACGGCATCGACGCGCTTGGAGCTGGAGGCCGTAATCTGAATTTCGTATTCACCCACCTCGACCGGCCGAATCGGAAAATAGACCGCCGTAGCGGACCCGGCCGGCACTGTCACCGTCGCGCCGGGGCTGCCAAGCAGCTCGAACCACTCTCCATCACCGAAGCTGAGGGAGACCTCCTGGGCACTGTCGAGGTAGTTGAAAACATCCACCTTGACCGGGAACTCCTCCCCTCGCGTCACATCGTAGGGAAGGGACGGGTTGACAAAGAAATCCTGGAAGGCCGTCAGCTCCGCCTCGCCGAAGCCGATGCCGCCGGGCGAGGTGGCGACCGCCGAGAGCTTCCAGCCGGTGATGTTGTCGGGCGCCTCAAGCTCGACAGTAACCCGGCCATTCTCATCTGTGAGCAGCATCGGCTCCCAGACCCAGGTCTCGGGGAAATACTGACGGACACGGACCGCCTCGCTTCCGGCTCCGCCGGCGGGAGCTCCGCCGGCAGCCGCGGGCTCCCCGGCCAGATCGCCATCCTGCGGCGGGGCGGGAAAGGGGCCGAAATCGTCCACCGCCTCCTCCCACCTGTTTCCGCGCTCAAAGTTCTGTCCCCTGCGCACCGAGATGTTGTCGCTCGCCGCGACGCCCAGCCCAACGCTCTCGATAATGTCCAACGCCCCTATGCTCGGGGACCTCTGGGGGCCGCCCCATTCCTGGAAGGGCCCTCCCGGGGCGCCGCCAGGAGCGCCGGGGCCGCCTTCTTCTTCGTGCAGCTCAGCGCGCGGCTCGAGAAAGCGGCTCTCGAGCTCGGCAAAAACCTGGGCCAGGTGCAGCCGGCTCTGGCCGAGAGCCAGGACTGATTGATCGACGACGGCAAGGCCGATCAGGGCCCGGCCCGGCTGGCCCGTCTCAACGGTAACGCTCACCGCGTCCCCCGGCTCGACCTGCTCCCGGTCAAAGCTTGCCTGGACCTGGAGGCTGGAGGCGGGGTGGACCTCGATCACAACGCTGTCGGCCGCCACCTCGTTCGTTCTCCCGAGGGAGTAGGCAACGACCTTGGCCTTCGGCGCCATCTCGGGAGTCACGGTGAAGCTGAAGTTGGCCTCCTCGGTATAGCTCGAAAGGACCGTGCGGCCGCCGCTGTAGACTTCGTAATAGACCGTCGCGGCCTCGGTCGCCAGCGCTGAGAAGATCACCCGCTGACCCGGATCGGCGGGTTCATCGGAGTCGGTGCGGGAAATCGAAAGATAGTTCGCGGTATCAGAATAGGATGCGGAGATTCGGCGCGAGGTGCTCGTGCGATAGCCATCGAAGACCGTCATCGCCGTCACCTCGACGTTGAAGGTGTCAGCCGGTGGCGTAAAGAGCAGCTCGGCTCGGCCTCCGACGACCTCGACGCGGCGTTCGACCTGCTCGATCGCGGAGCCGCGGAAATCTTCGAATGTCAGCGAGATGTCAACGGTCGCCGCGACCGGCGCCCCATCGGGAGTTCTCGCGACGAGGACAACCTCTGCGGGCATTCCGGGCTTCACGGTGTCCGCCCGGGGAGCCAGGCTCAATACGACCGGGGCCTCGACCACGGCCAGGACCTCACTGATGGACTCCGTGTGACCGGTCGAGTCGACAACATCTATGTCGAGAGTGATCGATCCCTGGCCGCCGCCTTCGGGAGTGCCGGCGACAAAGTCAACCGGCGGCAAGGTGAAGCTCAGGACTCCATCGACAAGCTCTCCCTCGATGACGGCATACTCCTGCCATTCACCCACATACCTGCGGGCGACGATGTAGCAGGTGCCCTCGACGCCTCGCCCGAAGAAGTAGCGGGCATCGACCGTTCCCTGGACCTCCTGGTCAACGAGTGTCCAGTCGCGCTCGAACTCGAGCCCGAGGTTGAAGCGCGGCAGGGTATACTCCTCCACTCTCACATCCCGGATGCTCTCCACCTCCTCGCTTCTGGCCTTCACCTTCCATATTCCGAAGTTGACCTCGCTGGCCAGCTGAAGAGAAAACGGAGCGGCACCGAATTCGTCGGCCTGCAGAGTGCGCCTGTCGATCCGGATTCCCTTGGCATCGTGAAAGCTCACCTCCACCTCGCCGGCCACCGGACGCATAGCGTTATTGACCAGCACGACCCGGCCCTTGATGGTCTGGGACGGCTTGTAGATCGGCTTGTCCGTCTCGATCAGGATCGCGGGCGCTCGCGAGACCATGGTCTCCAGCGTCAGCGCATCTTCTATCCGGCTCACCTGGGCCTCGAAGCGGTAGCCTCCGCTGGCCGTGTCCGGAACCTCGAAGGGGACGTGAACACGCCCCTCGGCGCCTGTCATCCCATTGAAAAGCTGAGCCACGATGCGCTCGCCATCAAGGAGCCTGACGATGGCCCGCCTGGATACAGGATCACGTGTCTGGGCGTTGAAGGTCGTCAGGGTCAGTGCCGAGCGTCCGCCGGAGTGAATCTCCTTGGGCGCCATGAGTACCGCCGCATCTTCAGCCGAGACCTCCCGGAGGCCTCCCAGGCTCAGGAAAAAAGCGGCGAGTGCCGTGAGATGAAAGCCCGTTCGCGTGGTCATTTTTCTACTCCTTTTGCCGGAAGCCGATAAAGCACCCCGGTTTTTTAGTTTAACTTCCCCTGTTTGGGAGGCCCGCATGGCACACCGGCATCCTGTCGCAGCAGCCCAGGCTGCGAGCCTCCATAAATACTAAACCCCACCAGTGGCCGCCGTAAAGAAAAAGTCCTCGGCGGGTCGGACTTGAGGGGTTTCGCTCCTCGGGCTAAGCTGTCTCCCTGATCTTTCCCACGAACCAGGCCTGCGAACGCGACCATGAACGAAACCATCGAGTTGATAGAGCGCCTCAAGGCCATCCTCCAGGGAGGGGGGAAGCCAGACGGCCGCCTGCAGGCGGCCGTTGAAGAGATTGCCGGGGAATTCGAGGCTCTCTCCTGCACTTTTCATCGGGCGATCGAAGATCATAGCTTTCTCGAGCTGATCGCGCAGACCGGCCTGCCTCCGCATATCGCCGCGCTGGCCGTTCGAATACCCTTTGGCAAAGGAATGGCCGGCATCTGTGCCGAACGTCGTGAGCCCGTGACCATGTGCAACCTGCAGACGGACGACTCCGGGGTCGCCCGGCCCGGCGCACGCGACACGAAGGTTGAGGGGGCCGTGGTTGTTCCGCTGCTCATCGACGGCAAGGTGGCCGCCACGATCGGCATCGGCAAGAGCGGTGAATACGATTATTCCGAGGGCGAGCTGGACGCGCTTGAACAATGCGTGGCCGCCTTGATGTCCGCGCTCTAGCCCCTGGCCCCGGCGCCGGGGTCAGGGCCTGCGGCGAAGCCGCCAGGCGTCCCGGCCCGCGGCCCGCTCAACGGTCATCATCATATGATCGATGACCCTCCTGTCCACCCCCGCCCGGTGGAGGTCCAGGACATCCTGGCTATCCATGACATAGACGGTACGAGAGCGCTCAATCTCCCGGATGATCCCGTCGGAAGATTTGCCCGCCCGTGACAAGGCGATGATCTCCCTGGTTTCGAGTGGGTCGAGTACGTATTGCCTGCGATGGCAACCGCTCACCCCCGCCAGCAGGATCAGTAAAAGCAGGGTTGTTTTCATTCTGTTCGCCTCAGGGGTCTTTGCCTGTTCACCGCGTGCGGAACTCACCCGGCACGAGCCGAAACCAGAATCGCACAGGAACTGTACACCCGGGTACCGTTTTTAAGCGGAAAACGAACACCCCGCCGACCCCGGGACAGCCGCGACAGCCGCGATGCCGGCCGGCGGGACCAACACAACCTTTTAGCGTTCCGTCATTTACGGTCGATAGCCGAGGCCGTTCGCTCCCGTCTCGGCGTTTTTTGAGCGTTTGGGCACGGCGCTTTCTACATGGCCTTGTGTAAACAAAGAAACAACCAGCGAGATCACTGACCCGGAAAAAAAACTGAACCAAACAATTCGAAAGGCCGGGTGCGCGCCGCCGCAGCCACAAGCTGCGACCCCGACAACCTGCGCGACCTTGTCTCGGTTTCCCGACCGCGACATTAACCCGATCCGTCGGCCTCCCCTTGCCGGCTGAATCTACCCCCTTCTATTCGCGACGGAGCACTCCCCCGACCCGTCCGACTAAACCCGACACGCGGCCCGGCCTTTCAGCTTTCTCCTCCCCCCCTCCGCCGCCCTCAAGCTCCTCCGCTCGCCTTCGACCCCTTGCCGAGCTTACGATGCAGGCGCCGAACCTTGAACAGATCGAGCGCCATCTGGAGCGGGCTGAACAGCCCCAGGCGGCTGTCACCCGCCTCGTGCCATTCAACGGGAACCTCGACAATCGAATAGCCCAGGCAGCGGGCGAGATAGAGCACCTCGACATCAAATGCCCAGCCCTCCAGGCGCTGGAGAGCCAGCACCTCGCGCGCCGCCTTCGCGCGGAACATCTTGAAGCCGCATTGGGTGTCGTGGATGCCCTTGAGCACCAGGACATGGACCAGGGCCCTCCAGCCCCAGGCCATGAGCTTGCGCGGCCAGCTCCGCCTGACCTGTTTCTCTCCATCGAAACGCCTGCTTCCGATCGCCACATCGGCCCCGCCATCAAGCGCATCCAGGAGGGCCAGGGCCTCCTCGATAGGAGTAGACAGGTCGACATCGCTGAAGAGGACGGTGTCCAGCCCAGCCGCCAGCATGCCCCGCTTGACGGTCTCTCCCTTGCCCCGGTTGACCTCGTTGCGAAGATAGCGAACATCAGCAAACTCCCGCACCACCGCCGCGGTGTCATCCACCGAACCATCATCGACGACAATCAGCTCGTAACGGTCAAGCTTCTCCCGGCAGAAACGGGAGACGCGGGCAAGCGTGTCTGGTAGACGCTCCGCCTCGTTGTAAGAGGGAAATACTATCGAGAGTTCTCGCACGAATCCTTCCTTTCAAATCCGCTGGCCGGCCGGTTCGGACCCTCAGGTCCAGGGGAATCATAACCGCAGACGCGGCGGAACACAGGCAGAGAACCGGGCCTCTTAAGAGACGATGGCAACGGGTCTCTTGATTCAATCCTCCGGCAAAGAACTCCGCCGGGACTTGACGTCCGAACGCCTCTTTTTATGCTTCAGCCGCCGTTCGTTCGAGGCCTTCGTCTTCCGGGTAGGCACTCGCCGCCGCGGCCTCTTCGCGGCCTTCCCGAGCAGCTCCTCCAGCTTCTCGATACAGTCCTCGATGTTGCGCCCCTGGCTGCGGAAGCGGGAAGACACCACGATGAACTCCCCCTCGCGATTGAGGCGCCTGGGATGAAGGACGGCCAGCCGGACACGCGTCGCCGGAGCGATCCAGGCTGCGCTCTCAAGGTGAAATCGCACATCCACCCGGGTCGCGACCTTGTTGACATTCTGCCCGCCCGGGCCGCTTGAGCGCGAAAAGCTGATCTGCAATTCTTCGCGGGGGATCTTCATGCGCTCAGTCAAGCTGCGGATAGATGTTGCCGCGAACGATGGTGTGGCTGACCCGGCCGGGAAACGTGACTCCCTCGAAAGGAGACCAGCCGGCGCGGCTCTTGAGTCCAGAGCGGCGCACCGTAAAGCTCTCTTTCTTCAGAACCGTCAGCGACCCGACGAAACCCGGCTCAACCCGTCCGTACCGATGAGGGAGGTATCGACCCAGAAAGCGTCCCGGCACCTCGGAGCAGGCACGCTGGATCGTCTGCAAATCGAAGCCCTCCTCGAGCAGCCAGAAGAGGAAGGCGCCAAACGTGTCGAGCTGCGTTACGCCCGAGATGCCGCGATCTTTTTCTTCCAGAGTATGCGGAGCGTGGTCGGTAGCGAGGCACTCGATGTCTCCTGAACGCAGGCCCTCGATCAGGGCGATCCGGTCGAGCCGGGTGCGAATGGGCGGATTGCACTGCAGGTAGGACGGGTTCGAGAAGGTCTGGGCGTTATCCTGGTCGTAGTAGAGGTGGTGCGGAGTGACCTCGGTTGTGACGCGGATCCCCCGCTTCCTGGCATCGCAAATCAGCTCGAGGCCTGCCGCGGTCGAGAGGTGACAGATATGAGGTCTGATCCCGTAGTCTTCGCCCATCCTGAGAATAAGCTCGATCGCCTCCACCTCCGCCTCCGGCGGGCGGCGCAGGAAATGCGTTTCGGCATCTTGATGGTCTTCAAGAATGACGGGGTCTTCCGCGTGAAAAGCGACGAATTGACCCTGGTATCTCGACAGCGTCTCCCTGAGCGCCTCCTCGTTTCTGAAGAAGAGGTGGCCGATGCTCGGACCCATGTAGGTTTTATAAGGCACCTCAAAAGAGAGCGGCCCGGTTCCCGGCCCAACGCCTGCGTAGAGCAGGATGTCCACCAGGCTGCCGGCGGTCAGGCCCTTCTTCTTCCGGTAGCTTGCATCATCTACCGGCGCCTCGGGATTGTTGGGCATGTCGACAATCGCCACGACCCCTCCGTTGACCGCCGCCTCGCCGGCGGTCTGGAAGGATTCCTTGTAGACCTCCTCGCCTGAGGGATCTTCCCGGGCATGCACATGCTGGTCGATGATGCCGGCCAGGATGATATGCTCATCGTCGAGTACAAGGTCTCCCGTCCCGCGAGCTTCGCCCGTCTCGACGATCAGTCCGGTTGCGACGTCGATCTCGACCCGTCCACGCGCCAGCCCCCCCGCGCCATCGGCTGGAACCAGGTTCCCCTCTACGATCACTAGATTGCTGGACTTGGTAATCATGCAAACTCCGCTCCTTGTCGGACCCGGAGCCTAACAGGGTCCCCGGCTGAAGTCCACATGCCCAGGCCGAGGGGCTGGATAAACGGTTTGCAGTCTTTGAAGCTCTAGCTATATTACCGTTTACCGCAAAGGCGACGGACACGCTGCTTTACCGTCCGAAACGCCCCGGCCCGACCAACGATGACGGGTGCGGCGGATCACGCCGCAAGGGCGGCGGCAGGGAAAGCCCGGCCGGCCTTGCCCGCGCGCGATGCTTTCTCTCGAACAAACAACCCCCCAGGAAAGGATTCCCGTGAACACCGAACCGGAAATCGACAAGGAAGAAGAACCTTCGCCCGTCGATGAAGAAGAAATCGAGAACGAGACGGATGCTGAAAACGAAGGCGTCGAGCCTGCGGCCGATGACTGCGCTGAAGAAACGGCCGGCCAGGAGGATTCGGACGATGGCGGCGACGCCGAAGAAATCAGCGACGCGGAGGGCGATGATGATGAATCACTAGGCGCCACCTGCACAATCGAAGACGCAGGGCCCTGCAAGAAGGTGGTGAAGGCGACCGTTCCGGTGGAAAAGGTCAAAAAGGTCCTCGCTCACAATTACGAAGAGCTCTCCTCCACGGTAAGGATGCCGGGCTTCCGGCGCGGGCGCGTGCCGCGCCGGCTCCTTGAAAAGAGGTTCGGTGAAGATCTCGAAAAGGATGTCAAGGAGAGCCTCCTTGCCGAGTCTTTCGACGAGCTGCTCGAAGACAAGGACCTGAAGGTGCTGGGGAACCCGAGCTTCGACAAGATTGAGTTCAGTCCCGAAAGCGACTTCACCTACGAGGCTGAGCTCCAGGTCTATCCCGAGTTTGACCTGCCCGAATACAAAGGCATCGAGGTAGAGAGTGTCAAGTCGGAGGTCGAGGAGGGGCGCTTCGATGAAGAAATCGAGAAGCTTCTCAAGAGCCGCGCGGAGATGGTTGAGGTCGAGCCTCCCAAGGCCGGAGCCGATGACCAGTTCATTGGAAGCTACGAGCTCATCGAGGAAGGCCGGGTGCTGAAGAGCGTTGACCAGGCCGGCTTCGTACCTGCCAGCGGCAACCTCGAAGCTTTCGCGATCGAAGAGCTCGAGAAGCTCGTGGAGGGCTGGGACCGCTCAAAGGCCGGCACCAGCGAGGGCGCCCCGCTCGAGATAGAGGTCACCGTTCCCGCGCATTACCCCGACGAGGTTCTTCGAGGCCGGGAGGTGCTCTTACGCTTTGTTCTCGAGAAGGCCCAGACCGCCGAGCTGCCCGAGCTCGATGACGACTTCGCCAAGAGCCTGGGCGCCGAGAGCGCCGAAGACATCAAGGCGAAGATCGAGGAGCAGCTCCAGGGAGAGGTCGAAAGAAAAGACCAGCAAGAGCTCGAGAAGAAGATTGTCGAAGCGCTTGTCGACGGGCTTGAGCTTGAGCTGCCCGAGGATCTGATCGACCGCCAGAGAAAGGGCGCCGAAGAACGGGTCGCCCAGGAGTTGAAAGCGGAAGAAAAAACCGAAGAAGAAATCAACGAGGGGAGGGCGAAGGCGGGCGAGGCGGCCGCGGAAGATCTCACCAGCGAACTGAAAGAATTTTTCCTGCTGGAGAAAATCGGCGAAAAAGAAAAGATCTTCGCCACCGAGGACGAGGTCGCCAACCGGATCCAGATGATGTCCATGGTCTACGGGATCCCCCCGGCCACCATGATGGGGCAGCTCCAGGAGAGCGGGAAGATCGATGAGATCCGCCAAACCCTGCGAAATGAGAAGGTTCGTGGCTTTCTGAGAGAAAAAGCGGGCATTATCGGAGACTCCCCGCAAAACGATGGGGGTACGGAGGACTCAAAAGCCGATGAAGGAGCTGAGCAGGACTGAAGAAGCCCGGAGCCCAGGCGGCCCGGGAATTTTAAGACCGGGCCGGATTCTGCCCGATTTTGCTGAGGCAGGATGCGATAACATGCTCGACAATAGAAAAAGACCGAAGTGAAGCAGGAGTTCTGAAAATGCAAGCCAACTTGGTTCCAATCGTTGTAGAAAAAACAGGGCGCGGAGAGCGGTCGTACGACATCTTCTCCCGGCTCCTGAAAGACCGGATCATCTTCATCGGGCCGTCCATCGACGATTATTCCTCGTCCCTCGTCATCGCCCAGATCCTCTTCCTGATGAGCGACAATAAAAACCAGGACATCAATATCTACATCAACTCCCCCGGCGGGTCGGTTACCGCAGGGATGGCCATCTACGACACCATGCAGTTCGTGCCCTGCGACATCGCCACCTATTGTCTCGGACAGGCCTCGAGCATGGGCGCGGTATTGCTGGCCGCGGGAACCAGCGGCAAACGCCACGCGCTGCCGAATTCCCGCGTCATGATTCACCAGCCCTGGGGAGGAGCCGGCGGTACCGCTTCCGACATCCTCATCCAGTCCGAAGAGCTGAAGCGCTACAAGAACAGCCTGAACGAGATCCTGGCCAAGCACACCGGCCAGAAGCTCAAAAAAATCGCGGTCGACACCGATCGTGATCACTTCATGACCGCTGAGCAGGCGAAAGAATACGGCCTGGTCGACGAGGTCATAGACACCTTGAGGGGAACGGAAGACGGGTAATGCCAAGATCAGGGGGACGCAGCACTACTGAGCGATGTTCTTTCTGCGACAAGAACAAGCTCGAGGTTGAAAAGCTCATTCAGGGCGGACGTCCCGGCATCTACATCTGCAATACCTGTGTCGAGATCTGTCACTCGATCATCGACGAAAGCAACGTGCCAGAGAGCGCGCCGCCCCTGTTTATCGAGGAGATCCCGACCCCCCGACGCATCGTCGGTGAACTCAACGAATACATCATCGCCCAGGACCAGGCCAAGAAGGTCCTGTCGGTCGCGGTACACAACCACTACAAGCGGCTGATACTCGCCGACGAAGAGTCGGCGGGGGCGCGCGTCGAAAAGAGTAATATGTTGATGGTCGGGCCGACCGGATGCGGCAAGACCGCCCTGGCCCGCGCCATGGCTACGCTGCTCGATGTCCCCTTCGCCATCGGCGATGCCACGACGCTCACCGAGGCGGGCTATGTCGGCGAGGATGTCGAGAACCTGATCCTCAAGCTCGTGCAGGACGCCGACTACAATATAGAGCGCGCGGAACAGGGCATCATCTTTGTCGATGAAATCGACAAGGTCGGCCGGGCGACGGCCAATGTCTCGATCACCCGGGATGTCTCGGGTGAGGGAGTGCAACAGAGCCTCCTCAAGTTGATCGAGGGAACGGTGGCAAACGTGCCGCCGCAGGGCGGCCGGAAACATCCCGAGCAGCAATACCTCCAGGTCGACACCAGCAACATCCTGTTCATCTGCGGCGGCACATTCACCGGGCTCGAAGACATCATCGCAAACCGGGTCGGAAAAAAGCAGATCGGCTTCAACCCCACCTGGGACAGCCACACCGCCGAGAACATCGAAGCCCGAAAGAAAATCATGACGAAACTGCAGGTCGAGGATCTCGTTCAGTTTGGCATGATTCCTGAGTTCCTGGGCCGGCTGCCTATCATCGCGACTCTCTCACCTCTAGACGAAGGAGACCTGGTCCGGGTGCTTCAGGAGCCCCGCGACGCGCTGGTCAAACAATACACCGAGCTGTTCCGGCTCAACGGCACCAAGCTCCGCTTCACCGCCAAGGCTCTTCGAGATCTCGCCGGCCTCGCGATCCATCGCGGCACCGGGGCCCGCGGCCTGCGCTCGATCCTCGAGGAGGTCATGCTGGACGTCCTCTACGAGCTGCCCGAACACAAGGACGAGCTGCTCGAGTTCATCATTAACTCCGACGTGGTTCGCCATCGAACCTTCTCGAAAGGTAAAAAAGTCTTTCGTAAGAAGAATAAGGGCAAGGAAGCGGATAAAAAAGAATCTGCCTGAAAAGCGCTTTCGGGGCCTGTGTGGGGTCTGAGGTGGCGAATAAGTTCCGAAAAAGCCCGCCTGGGGTCCGGCAGAAATTCTGCCAAGTACCTATTTCACATACTTGCTCATGGGCGCAAACACATTATAATCGCTGCCTTCGATTTTCGAATTCTTCGATTTACAGACTGCTGAATAGCGATCATGAAAAAAGACCTTCATCCCGACAATTACAGGCTTGTCGTTTTCCAGGACAAGTCAGCCGATTTTAAATTTCTTACCCGGTCCTGCGCTCAAAGCTCTGAGACCATCCAATGGGAAGACGGCAACGAGTACCCCGTTGTCAGCGTTGAAATCAGCAGCGCCTCCCATCCCTTCTACACCGGCAAGCAGAAGTTCGTTGATGCCGCCGGACGTCTCGAAAAATTCGGCAGGAAATACAATTGGGAAGAATCTTCTAAGGACCAGATCGAAAAGGCCGCCAAAAAGCGCAAGAAGAAAGCCGGCAAGGAAAAGGTAAGTGTCCAGGCCGTCCCGACCTTTAAGAAGAAGGCTGAAGAAGAAGAGGGTCGCAAGGGTGACGGGCCTGCTCCAAAGACCGTCCCTGAGCCGAAGAAAGCTGCCGCGCCTGCTGAAGCCGCCCCCAAGGCCGCTCCCGAAACGGCGGAAGCTGCCGCGCCTGCTGAAGCCGCCCCCAAGTCCGCTCCCGAAACGGCGGAAGCTGCCGCGCCTGCTGAAGCCGCCCCCAAGGCCGCTCCCGAAACGGCGGAAGATGCCGCGCCTGCTGAAGCCGCCCCCGAGACCGCGCCCGAAACGGCGGAAGCTGCC
>CAUZHA010000076.1:0-22671 GCA_963579555.1 Planctomycetes bacterium UBA1146 | reverse complement strand
GCCGCTGAAGGGCTCGATCGCGGTGATCCGGTAGCGCCTCCCGCTCAGCAGCCGACCGCTCACGGCCACGACCTCGCCCGCGTCGGGTACGTCATCTTCCCGGCCATCACCGCGCATGGCGTTTACGAAGAGGTCCGGATGCCCGTCGCCATCGGCATCTCCGGCAACCATCGAATAGGCGAGGAGATCTTCCGGCGCCGCGCCGACAACCGCCTTGATCCTGAGGTTGCAGGGGAGCTCCCCGCGCAGGGGCTCCCAGCTTTCCGGGAGTCCGATGGGGTCTCCATAGATGACCAGGGCTGCTCCCACATTGTTGCGCAGGCTCAGGCCGCTGCCGGAGTCGTAGCGCGGGATTCCAACGCAGAGGTCATCGAATCCATCGCGGTCCAGGTCGGCCGCGGTCAGCGTGTCGGCGAGGATGTCTCCGGGATAGCTGCCGAAGAGGAAGGCCGTACGAAGGCCCTCCGGCTGTCTCGCGACAGGCTCAGGCGAGAGATCGATGGTCGCTCCGCGAAGGCCATCCCAGCCGTAGATGATCGAGGCCATCCCGGCCCGTCTCTCCTGGCGCGGGCCAGCGGCCAGGAGCCCCCCTAGTATGAGGTCCATTCGGCCATCGCCGTTGAGGTCGCCCGTGCTGAGCTCTTCACCCAGCATGTCCCCACCCTTGCGGCCGTAGATGGTGGTGAGGCGCTGGTTGAGAGGCGGCTCCAGGGGCTCTCCAAGATCGATAAGCGGCGGCAGGCGGCCGCGGTTGTCGGCGCTGGAATAGAAGACATAGATCTCTCCGCAGTTGGGGCGGGTGTTTCCCGGTCCGTCCCCTCCGCCGATGCCTACAGCGGCTATCGGGCTTCCGCCTGCCAGCGAAGCCGACAGGCGCGCCATGGCGGCGGCCACGATCAGCTCGTCGCGGCCGTCTCCATCGAGGTCCCGCGCATGGATGCTCGAGCCGAAGTGATCTGCTGTGTCGCGTCCCAGGATGACGGCCATACCGGCGGACTCCTCTGCGAGATCGAGCGTTGCCGGGAACTGCGGGCGTCCGTAGACCACGTAGACCTTGCCGGAGCGGATCCGGGAGTCGGCTCCTCTCGGCGCCACCGGGAACTGGTCCGCGCCAAGAAGTATGTCGTCAATCCCATCTCCATCGAGGTCGCCGCTCTCGACCCAGACCCCCGCCCTCTCTCCCTCTTCGCCGCCGAGGAGGAGGGTCACTCCATCATTCGGGATGAGGAGGTCCAGGGTGCTGCCGGCATCGAGCAGCCCCCTGCGGCCAAACACCACGAAGACTCCGCCGCAGTTGTCGCGCTCCAGCTCGCCGTCGGCGGCAACCTGGTCGAGATTCTGGGCTCCCACGAGGAGGTCATCGATGCCGTCTCCATTGACGTCCGCGGTAAAGAGCTCTGTGCCCAGGAAGTCTCCTGTTCGTCCCCCGATCAATGTCAGCCCGGGAGCCGAGTCGGCCCGCCCGGCCCTGTCGAGCTCTCCTTCCAGCCGGCCATCGCCGGGGTAGATGTAGACCTCGCCTCCTGCTTGCCTGGCATCAAAAGGTCCAGTATTGGCGAACATGGCAGTGCTGACAAAATCGGTTCTGCCATCGCCGTCGAAATCGCCAAGCTCCAGGGGAAGACCGATGGAGCCTCCTTCGGGCTCGCTGTTGAAGATCGTGAGCTGGCCCTCAGCGTGCTCTTCCCCAACGGACCAGATGTCATCATCTGGAATCTGCGCCGCCAGCGCCAGGGGAAGGAACGCCATGCAGAAAGCCAGCAGGCGGCCCGGGAGGTTGTTTTTTTGGGAATATCGCATTGGCTTCTATATTTCCGGATCAGCCCTAATTCTAATGCCGCGGCGGGTGGTTTATATAGTTCAAGTACCAGGCAAAAGAAAAAACCAACCTTGTACTAAGTCAGCAGGGGAAATGAATCCTGTCTTCATCAGGCCCATCGAGTGCTAATATGAGGATGTAGTTATGAATAAATAAACGGGACGGGTCTTCTAAGGGTATATCGATGAGTAAACGGAATTCACTGGCGACAATCGCTCTGGCTGTAGGCTGCGTTGTCGTCGTTTTTGCCTGCGGTAAAGAGGCGGCCGCCCAGGATGTTTTCTTCCGGCGCGGGGATGCGAACGAGGATGGGAAGATGGATCTTTCCGATGCCGTCTTCGTCGTGGAGCGCCTCTTTGTCGTCCAGGAGCCCATCGTCTGCAGTGACAGCGCCGACGCGACCGATGATGGGTTGGTTGACGTCACCGATGTGATCAAGATCACCGCCTATCTCTTCCTGGGCTTTGAGCCGCCGCCGCCGCCCTTTTCCGAATGCGGTCTAGATCCGACTGAAGACGGCCTGTCCTGCGATTCGTTTGCACCCTGCAACTCCGAAGAGCCTCTCTGCATCGACGAGACCGCGGCCGAGGGCCTGGTCGGGGATATTGATTTCAAAGATGGCCTGATCATTTGCCTGCCCGCCGGTGGAGCCGCGGTTCCCGTCGAGGGCTTCGAGATCGAGATCTGTCCCGAAGCTGAAGCTCCGGCCGAATGCGGCGATACCGGCGAGCCGGGCTGTCCGATCGAGATACTCGGTGCCACCGCTATCGCCGATTTTGAGGAAGGTAAGATCGGGCTCCGGGTCGAGGGCCGCGTGGAAGATCTTCCGATCTCGATGAACGCGTTTATCCCGACCACCTGTACGCTTACCATGCACTCGGCCGAGGGTGAGGACGTCCCCTTCAATTTCGAGATTGTCGTGCCGCTGGAGATCGAGGAGAACGATGAGGGACGTAGAGAGATCGTCGGTATCGGCGAGGCGGTCATTGAGAACCCCGACATCGAGGTGACGGCAGGTGGAGGTCTTCTCTGTGGACTCTTTGGCGCCGCGGGGGGCGTGCTCTCAGACATGCTCCTGGCGCCGTTCGCCGAGACCGTCAATCAGCTGGTCGACGGCCTGCGCGATGACCTCATCGGCATGGAGATCTGTGAATAAGGCACGGTCGGCCCAGGGCTTATTGCGCCGGGCAGAAGCCCTGTTCGCAGGCCAGCGAGCTTTCTGCTCCGACCGGTTTCGGATCGTAGCCGCAGCTCGGGTAGGGTTCGGGGGGCAGCGATGTTCCCAGGAAGAGGGTGCTGAGGGTAAAGATCGCATCGGTGATGTTGAGCTCGCCGTCATCGTTGGAGTCACAGGCCTCTTCACATCGAAACTCACCAGCTCCATCGAAGAACAGCATGTTGAGGGTAAAGATCGCATCGGTCAGGTCGAAGGCGGCATCCGAGTTGCAGTTACCGCGGGTGAAGGTCTCCTGGAAAGCGTCGGCCTGGAGGATGCACGAGCTGGTGGGCCCGCGAAGTCCTCCGCGCAGGCAAACCACCCTGACCTCGTAGGTTCCGGGCTCCGTACCGCTCATGCGGAACTCGACGGCATCGGGCCCGAGCACGCTGTTGGCTCTCGGCAAGCCTTCGTGGAGGACAGTGATCTCGATGGCGTCGATAGCCGGCGGTCCGGTCCAGATCGTCACCAGGGACTCCGCTGAGTCGACCACGCAGGACAGCCCGCTGACCGGCGGTATCCTGACCAGTTCCACGGCGGCGAGGCAGTCAAGCCTGGGGAAGGTCATCCCCGAGTTGTCGTCCGCGACAGAGATGCCCGTAGACTTGAGGGTCCCGACCAGCTGTTCCGGCGAGAGCTTCGGGTTGGCCTCCAGCATGAGACAGATGGCGCCCGCGATATGCGGGGCGGCCTGCGAGGTTCCGGAGATGGTTTCGTTCCCGCCTCCGACACCCGCGCTGATGATGGTCTCTCCCGGCGCGAGAAGTTCAAGCAGCGGTGAGCGGTTGGTGAAGGCGGAGATGTCGCCGGGATTGGTGTCGTGGATCGACCCTACCGAGACTACGTTTTGCATGCAGGAGGGCAGGGCGAGAGAGTTCAGGCTGCCATTGTTGCCCGATGCCGCGAGTACCAGCACCCCGAGCTCCCGGGCGGCGGCGACAGCTCCGGCGATGGCCTCGTTCGCATCTTCGCAACTTTCGGTGTAGAGCGAGTGGCTCGCTAGGCTCATGTTGATGACATCGATGGAGATCCCGTTGTCCTGTTGATGAAGCGATACGGCATATTCGATTCCCGCGGCCCAGTCGGTAAACCAGCCCACGTTTCTGCGATCGAGAACCTTTACAGGAATGATCGAGACTCCCGGAGCGATTCCTGCCGTGGTGACATGCCCCCTGGAGGCGAGGATCCCGCTTACATGCGTGCCGTGGCCGTTGTCGTCATCGAAATCTTCGCTGACATCATCTCCCTGGGAGAGAAAGCGTTTGCCGTGCTCAGCGAGCAGTCCCTCGACAAGGTCGGGGTGGTCGTTGTCGACCCCGCTGTCGAGTACGGCTACGGTTCTTCCAACGCCGCTGATCCCGAGGTCCCGGGCCTCGTTTGCGCGGATCAGCTGGCGGCTCTCGATCAGCGCCGCGCCGCCCTGCTGGTCCACCCGCAGGCTCCTGACCGATTCCATTCGGCTGAGTTGATCCAGGAGCGCCTCATCTTCGAGCTCGAGTGCCAGCACGGGAGAGTACCGGAAGCGGTAGCGCAGAGAATAGCCTTTCTCTCCCAGCGCGGCGAGGAAGCGTTGCTGGGAAGCGCGGTAGCGCCGCACTCTCTGTGCAAGAGGGGCAGCTGAGAGTCCACTGCCAGCCTGCGGAGCATCCGCAAGTACCACGCAGATAACCACCCGTCCTTTTTCGCGGAGGCTTTTTCTGATTACGGCATCGTCCGGAGCCGCCTGCAGAATGGGCATATTCAATGCCAGGCCGAAGAAAAAAACAGCCAGCAGAGAGAATCCGCACCCGCCTCTTGTTCTTATCGAGATCACCTGGTTCTCCTGGAACCATTCCAACTGCCGATTACAGCGCATCCGAGCCAATCCCCCTGATTTTATCAGCAAACCGGGAGGTCTGCCCCGACCTTTTTCTTTGCGAAATGAAGTTCCTGTTCGGATTCCAGGTACGCGAGTGAAAAGCTTCTGCCGGAGAGATAAACAGGCCGAAATCTCGTTATTTTTCCAATAAGTGATGCCTCCAGCGCCGATATGTATTATGCTAACTGTGACTTAAGTGTCGGGGAAAAGACGTTTTGGAGGGGGTCGTATCTTTGCGACTCGGGGCACTTCGGACGTCAATCCTGGAAAGGAAGACAGTATGTTTCCTTGCCGGGTGGTTCGGCAAAGTGGTGGTCCTTGTGGGAGGGGATCGCCTCGAAAAACGTGGTCCAGGACGTCGTTTGACGAACGGTCTACCTGGGCAGCGTTGTGAAGCGCGGGTTTCGGATGATGAGTTCTATGCAATTCTAAGAGACCTCGGAATCGGGTAACTGACAGTACATAGAGTCTATGCAGCCAGGCAGATCTTTTTACGGGTCACAGCAGAGCCATGCGGGCTGGACAGTATGATTCGGATCCGGACATTTCCTCTCCGGATACCGGGAGGCGTCGGCTGAGGGGTTTCTTTGCCCCGGGAAAGCCGTTGGCCGAAAGCAAAAAGAGCAAGTGAGCGAAACGAACGATTTATTTATGCCCGATCCGATTGGCGGTAGCGCCTCTGTGGAGCCCGAGGGTGTCGACCATGAAGATTTCCGGGAGCCATCGGCTCCGCGGTATGAGGCTGATGTATTGATGGCCTCGGCTGAGGGTTCCGGCGAGGTGGCGGCCGCCGACACAAAGAAAAAGAGCGGCGAGAAGGCTTCTGAGAAAAAAAATTCGGGAACCCATTTATCCGAAGGAAACGAAGGCAAGGGTAGCACGGCGACAAAGCCCCGGCAGCCCCGGCCGCGCCGGCCGAGGCGCTTCAAGTCTTCCCGCAAGGGAGGTGGAAAGGCCCAGCGTCATGGAGGCAAGGGCGGCCGTCGTGGCGGGGGAGATTCCGGCAGTTCTTCCGCCGGGCTGGAGGTTGCCGGCAATGGCGTCGCGCCCGCGGCCACGTCGAATCTGCCCCAGGTGCCCGCCGGCGAGGAGGGAATTGTCTACGTCGTCGGCGGCTTCGCGCCGCTTGCGGGCGAGGGCTATATTGAGATGTATCATCGCCGCCGCTCGGTCAAATATTCCTACAACTACTTTACGGAAAAATACGAGGCATCAGAGGAGCTTAACCTGGTCCCGGTTTCGACGGACCGGGGCCTCGCGAATCGGCTGACGGATCCCCTTGACCGTCAGATTGCCGCGATCGTGATCCGGCTGCCCAAGGCTCGAGTGCTTGCCGCCAATGCGGCCAGCAAGAAGACCAAGAAGGGCGGCCGTTCGGGCCACAAGGGCTCCCAGAACAATCATTACGGCAAGGCCTCTTCCTTGCGCAGCTCGGCCTGTTACGTAAGCGAGGATGCCTGGAGGCGGTTGTTGCCCCTGCTGATGGACACCGGCCGGGTCTATGTTGAACATGGCCCTGGCGCCCCGGCCATGCTGATGCAGAAGGAGACCCTGGATCCCTATGAATTTTACCTGTCGCTCGAGTTTGGCAGCCGCTCTGGTGAATACCATCTCACCGGCCGTTTTCTCAGGGACCGCCGTCCCCTGCAGTTCGAGTCCCAGGTTCTCGTGGTCCTCGATGGTGAAAACGGCTACCTGCTCAGGAAATCAGGCAGGCTGACCGAGCTCGATTTCAAGGGGGCCGCATCCTGGCTTCGAGCCCTTCGGCGCGGCCGTTTCCAGCGGGTCAGCAAGCGCAGCCTGACGAAGCTCTTCAAGGTTTTCGAGCGCTCAACGACCCTTCCCCCTCTTCGGACGCCTCCGAACCTGGGTATCGGCCTGGTGAAGGACGCTCGTCCCCGTCCCGAGCTCAAGCTCGACAGCGGCTCGCAGGATATCGTTGGAGAGGTGAGCTTCCGCTACGGAGAGGTTGACAGCGTTCGGGGGGCCCGTCCGGGGCGGTGCTTCTTCTCTTCGAGGACGAAGAACGTGGTGGTTCGCGATCTCGATATCGAGGGTTCCCAGGCGATTCACCTGATGGAATTGGGCTTCCTCTACAACCCGGAAAACCATCAGTTTACCCTGACTGCCGATCGCCTGCCGAATGTCGCCCCCGAGCTCTTTGAGCGCGGCTGGGCCATCACGGGCAAGGGCGTTCCCTTCCGTCCGCCTACGGATATGGAGGTGGAGACCATCACGAAGCCCGACCGGATCGAGCTCTCCGTCACGGTTCATTTTGATGACCAGGAGGTCGGCCTGCCCGCCCTGCTTGGCGCTATTCATGACGACACCCGTTGGATCCCGCTGGGGAGAGGAGAGGTGGGAGTGCTTCCCTTCGAGTGGCTGGAACAGAATGCCGCCTGGCTGGAGCTTGGAGAGCTGCGCGGCGATAAGCTGATCTTCAAGAAGAACCAGTCCCCGGTGGTTGACGCGCTGCTGAGGGAGAATATCAAGAATAAGCTGGATGACGGCTTCAAGGCGGAACGTGAGCGCCTGGCCGGCTTCAAGGGCATCGAGCCCTGCGAACCTTCCGAGGATTTCAAGGGCGAGCTGCGCGGCTACCAGAAGGTCGGTCTGGGGTGGCTGCTCTTCCTGGACCAGATGGGCTGGGGAGGTTGCCTGGCCGACGATATGGGCCTGGGAAAGACGGCCCAGGCCCTGGCCCTACTCGACCTGCTCAAGAAGGAGGGCCGCGAGGGACCCAGCCTGGTGGTTTGTCCCAAGTCGCTGATTTTCAACTGGCTGCGTGAGATCAAGAAGTTTACGCCCCACCTCAAGGGGGTCTCCTATACCGGCCCGAAGCGTTCCGACCTGCTCGCGAAGCTTGATGATTACGACATTATCCTGACCACCTACGGAACCTTGCGCCGTGATATCGACAAGCTGGTAAAAGAGAACTTCTTATACGCGATTCTCGACGAGGGCCAGGCGATCAAGAATCCTGAATCGCAGAGTGCCAAGTCATCATTTCTGCTGCAGGCTGAGAGGAGGATCATCCTCAGTGGTACCCCGGTGGAGAACCACCTCGGCGAGCTGTGGTCGCTCTATAATTTCCTCAATCCGGGAATGCTCGGATCCGCTGAATCTTTCAAATCGCGTTTCGGCTCGGGCATCGATGCCGACTCGATCAGTCTCAAGAGACTGCAGAAGACCTTGCGGCCTTTTATCCTGCGGCGCAAGAAGGAGGAGGTCGCCACCGATCTGCCGGAGAAAATCGAGGAGACCATCATCTGCGAGATGGAGCCCGAGCAGAAGAAGGTTTACAACAAGATCAAGCGGGCGGCGAAAACCAACATTCTCTCCAAGGTCGCCCAGCAGGGCATGGGGCGGTCGAAGCTCCACATCCTGGAGGCGCTCCTGCGTCTGCGCCAGGCCGCCTGCCATCCCGCGCTGATCGGCGACGAGTACCTCGACCACAACTCAGGAAAGTTCAAGGTCCTCCTGTCGATGCTGAACGAGGTAGAGGACGAAGGTCACAAGGTCCTTATCTTCTCGCAGTTCACCTCGCTGCTGGCGCTTTTGCGCAAGCAGCTTGACGAGCAGGGAAAGGTCTACGAGTACCTTGATGGCAAGACGACCAACCGGGAGGGCCGGGTCGATCATTTCCAGAACGATCCGAATGTGAAATTCTTCCTCATCAGCCTCAAGGCCGGCGGTGTCGGTCTCAACCTCACGGCCGCCGACTATGTCTTTATTCTCGACCCCTGGTGGAATCCGGCGGTAGAGGCCCAGGCGATCGACAGGGCTCACCGGATCGGGCAGGACAAGAAGGTCTTTGCCTACAGGTTTGTTTCCGGCGAGTCGATCGAGGAGAGAATCGCCGATCTCCAGGAGTCAAAGCGCAAGCTGGCCGACTCCATCGTTACCGGCTCTGACAGCCTGGTTGGCGATATGACCAAGGATGATCTGGAATACCTCTTCAAGTAAAGGGGGAGCCGGCCTTGATTTGTCCTGGCGGGGCGCAGGTGGCGGATGCGTTCTTTTCGCCGATTGAGTCCGTTTTTCGGCGATTAACTTCAGAGTTATGGGAATAAGGATTTGACGCATCGTCGCCGTCTGTGTAGGATTCCGTTCAACCATGAGGGTGAGAGAGTAGAACGAGGTAAGGCTTCCAGAAGATCTGGCCTTTGCATGATCTGTTTCGAGAGCCTGCCTTTCTTCGAGTATTCAGTGGTGGTACACCAGCGCTTCCCGAGGTTGGAGGTTTGAACTCCGGCCTGCTTCGTATGGGGCTGTGCGCCAAAGGGCCTTCTCAACCAAGTGGTCGCCCTGGCGGAGGGGAAGTGAAGAGACTGGTGGTAAAAAGAAAAGCCGAGGTTCCAAAGGGGTCTTGGCTTTTCTTGTGTCCGGTCGGAAGCCGCCGCGGTCTCTCAGCCCTCGGCGAGGGCATCGCGCAGCTCCTGCAGGCTTACGTGGTGCGTACCTACGCGGCCGATGGAGATGGAGGCGCACCGGCTGGCGGCCCACGCGGCCGAATGGAGATCCCAGCCCGAAAGTCTTCCCAGCAGTACGGTGGAAGAGACGGCATCTCCTGCGCCGGTGACGTCCAGGATCTCGCTGGCGTGGGTAGGCAGGAGGACGGCTTCAGCCTGGTCCCGGCCGAGAGCCGCCATGCCGTCAGGGCCGAGGGTCAGCAGCACCTCGTCATGTGATCCCAGCTGGCGTAATTGCCCGGCCAGCTCAACGTGGGAGAGCTCCCCGGATGTTTTTTGGATGGCGTCCAGCGCCTCCTGGTCATTGGGGATGACCAGGTCAAAGTTCTGAAATTCCGCCAGGCGCTTCCGAGAGCTTCCCTGCAGGAAGATGTTGTGCTCGGTGGCCACCGCCGTCAGCCGGCCAAGGATTCGTTTCGTGACCAGGTGGTCGACCTGGTCGAGCACGATGATTCCGTCAAGCCCGGCGGCTCTCTCTTCGATAGAGGCCAGCACGCGGTCCTCGATGGAGCTGTCGATGGGCGCGTCGGGGAGCACGTCCATCCTCAGGATCTCCCGCGAGGGGGCGCTCTCGACCCGGGCGCGGATCTTGGTATAGGTCAGGGTCGGCTTCGAGGGCTGGCGAATGATGGCGCCGGTGTCGATACCTTTTTCTCCCATCTGGCTGAGGAGGTCATCCCCGGCGGTGTCTTCACCGACAAGGCTGACCAGGGAGACCGAGGCCCCCAGGTTTTTCAGGGAGCAGGCGAGGTTGCCGGCGGCTCCCGGCGTCCCCACGCGGCAATCGAGCCTCACCACAGGGATGGGGCCCTCCTTCGAAATCTCGAACATCTCGCCTTCGAGGTAGATGTCGAGGAACAGGTCGCCAAGCACGAGGACGTGGAGGCTGGAGAAATCATCGAGCGAGGCGCCCAGCTGTCCTGGAGAAAGGGGAGGCTCCATTCAGTGCTCCTGGTATTCTTCCGGTGCGGAGCCGGTGCGGCTTACCTGCAGAAGACTCAGCAGGGTGCTTGCCCAGTAGATCGCACGCTGGACCCTGTCGGCTTCCTCTTCGGCCGGATGGTGGTCGGTGATCGAAACGATGGTATCCTCTCCGTCGGTTTCGGTGATGCTCCATTCTATGCGGCTCGCCGGGCCGTCCTTCCAGTGCCAGTCGTTCTCCAGCCGCTGAGGGGGCTCCAGGCTGATCACCTCCCGGCTTGCCGGACCGCAGCCCTCCGGTGCCTCCTCTCCACCCTCGGGTGACATCGCCAACGGGCTCCGCGGCCACCAGCGCTGGACCTCGGCCGGGTCAAAGAGCTTGCTCCAGACCAGCCAGGGGTAGGTTGGAATCAAGGCCTCGAATCGCTGTGGAGATTTCGCGGCGGCCTTCGTGTAGTCGAGGCGGAGCTCGGGAGCGCCGTCCTCGATGAAGGTGCGCAGGGTCGGCAGAGCGGTCCACCACCAGTTCGGCTGGCTGTCGCTGGCGGTCCAGGCCGGACAGCGCTCGGCGCTCTGGGTGACGATAAGCTCGGTCTGCTCGAGGTTCGATTCCAGCTCGTAGAGCACAGTGGTTTCAACCTCATCGATAAACCAGCGGTATTCCAGGCGGGACAAATCTTCGATGTCGAGGATCTCGAAATTACCTTCCGCTTCCCTGGTCGGGTAGACGGTCTTTCCGCTGAAGGAATAGAGGCCTCCCGGGCGCAGGTCCAGCTCCGCCTCATCGCACCACCAGGCCGTCAACTCCCCGGGCTCGGTGAGGGCGCTCCAAACCCGCTCGGGGGGGAAGAGGATCTTCTCCCTGCGACGGATTTCCCAGGCACCCCGGCGTTTTTTCGACAGGTTCGAGACTTGGATCATCGGCATGGCATCAACGAGGCTTTCGTTTTCGGGGACAATCTTCGACCGGCATAACCCAGCTCAGCCGGCCTGGCAGGAATCATCCTCCGTCCCGATTGGGATCCTGTCGAGTATTTCTTTCCGGGCGAGGTCGCTCAGGTCTCCTTCTTGTCCGCCGTATCTACTTCGCTGCCGCCGGGATTCTTGCCCCGGGGTTTGAGCGCGCGCGCCAGGATCGCCATCAGGAGCGACGCCGCGGCGAAACAGGCGGCCATGGTGAAGACCGCCTTCAACCCGCTGCCTTCGCTGATCCAGCCGCTGAGAGCCGTTCCGGAGCCCATGCCGGCGCCGAAGGTGAGGATGAACTTCAGGCCGTAGATTCTTCCCCGCATACCGGGAGCCGTGTAGCGGGCGAGCAGGGTGTTTTCCACCGGCTGGACCGCGAACATGAAGAAGGCCATCGCGCTGGCGCCGATCAGCAGTCGCATACCGTCGAGCATTCCGCTCAGGTAGATCAGCGGAACGGTGCCCGCGAGGATGAGGACGTAGAGGCCGCGGCCCTCACGGTTTTCCATCCAGTGGCCGGCGGCTACCTGCCCGAGGCCTCCGATGAAGAAGACGATGAACGGTAGATAGCCTTCTCCGACGATGCCTCCCAGCAGTGTGGAATTGTCGGCCCCGGCGGCGAGCCGAGCCGGCAGCATGGTGATGATCAGGCTGTAGTAGATGCCGCCAAAGAGCATGGCGGTCAGCAGCAGGCCGACGATCGATCGGCCTGCGCCCGGCGCACTGTTCTCCTCGTCGGCCTCATCGCTGGTTCTTTTTCCTCCCGTGTCGGAGAAGCCCAGCAGCAGCGCCATCACGATCATCGGGACGGCGAGGCCAATGAAGGCCCAGCGCCAGTCTCCCGTCCAGTGGGTCAGCTGCCTGGCGGCCAGAGGGCTCAGGGCGGTTCCAATGCTGCCAAAGAGGCCGTTGATGCCCATTGCCTTCGCTGGCCTGTTGATTCCCTTGGAGATCAGCGCCAGGCCGACGGGATGGTAGATGCTGGTACCCAGTCCGATGAGGGCGAAGCCGGCGGCGAGCTGCCAGGTGTCGCTGGCGAAGCCGGTGACCACTCCGCCGCCGGCGGACAGGAGGAAGAAGGCGATCAGCAGCGGCTTCTCTCCATAGCGGTCGCTCAGCCAGCCGGCGGGTATGGCGCCGACGCCGAAGAGCAACAGGCTGATCGAGGCCAGCGAGGTCAGCTCCTCGGCGCCCAGGTCATCGAAGGAGCTTCTGATCTCAGGCTGGATCGCCGTGAAGAGGTGGATGTAGACATGCGTCATCGCGTGCCCAATGCACGTGAAGAGCAGGATGTTGCGTTGGATCTTCTGGCCGTTGTCCATTTGTTCGCTCAGAATTTCTCCAGGTAGACGACGAGATCGGCGATGGATAGAGGCTCCAGCCCGGAGATGAGTCCCGCTGGCATCAGCGACAGTGCCCGCGTTCTCGACTCGATAATCGCCGAAGGATCCAGCCGTCGGTAGAGTCCCTGCCGGGTGATGGTCACCAGGGCGTTACGAGCGGAGTAGACCTGGCGGCCCTGGACCACCTCGCCTTCCTTCAGGATATATTCTGTCAGGTAGTAGCGTTTCGCCACCAGCTTGTCGGGCAGGATGATCTCGGTGAGGAGGGCTTTTCTCCCCAGCCGCCGGGCGGCTCCGAGCAGGTCGGGACCCACTCGCTGTCCTCCGCCATCGAGGTGGTGGCAGCTGCCGCAGGAGCGGGCCTCGAAGACCTTCTTGCCGCGCCCTGCGTCGCCGGATTTCCAGGGGACGGTCGAGAGGAGTTTTTCAACAAGCTTCTCCCCGGCGAGCTGGCCCGAGAGGAGCTCAACGAGCTCGCTTTTTCGCTCCGGCAGGGCCATTTCGATCCACTCTCGCCAGCAGTCGAGGGCCGCTCCCTGGCTCTTTTTCACACCGGCCCGGTAGCCGCAGTCCGAGTCCGTGAGCTTTTCAAGCCGACGAGCCAGCTTGTCGCGCAGACCCAGGTGGGTTGGGTCGGAGTCGGCGAGATGGATCCAGCGCACCAGCTCAAACGCCTCGGCGGACGGTTCGGAGGGGTTTTCCAGCCGATCGAGGCCCTTCAGGGCCGTCGATACGAGCAGGAGGTCGTCGCCGGAGAGCGCGTCGAGGAAGAGCTCGCGGTCGTTGGGCGCGGGAGCGCGGGAAAGACCATCGAGGGCCCGGCCACGCAGATCTCTCCTCCCGGCGAGCTTTCTGAGAAGGTCACGGACCGCGTCCCGGTCCTTTTTGTTGGATTGGGAGTTGAGATAATCGAGGACCTTGCCGATGGAGGGGGTGTCTTTCGGAAGGGGTTTTTTCAGCAGGATGGCGGCGGCCTTGACGCGCGTTTCCTTTGCGGCCCCGGCGATCATGCCGAGATGCTCGGGGTCGCCAAAGCGGGGATCGGCCACGATGGCGGCTCCAAGCTTCCGGTGGCGGCGCAGTAAACGCTCCCAGATCGCTCGCGCGTAGGTGTTCCACTTATTGTCCCGGCCGACTCCTTGTGAGCGGATCTTGGCGGGCAGGTCGAGGCCGATGCCGGCCGCCTTGCGTATCGTTTCAGCGGACCACTCACCCTTCAGCCTTGCCAGGCACCAGAGCAGGAACAGGTCGTCTGCGGCGGGGGAGCTGGCCGAGGTGTCGGCGGCCATGAGCGCCGCGAGCCCGGGAGAGCTGGAGCCCAGCTTGCCCGCCAGGCGACGAGCCTCGATGGCGAGGCGGTGGTCGCCGGTAGCGGCCAGGGGCTCGATAGCGTCCAGGGTCCGCTCTACGGCGTCCCCTCGGCCTGAGAGGTCTACGCGGTCCCATTGGGTGTCGAAGGTCGCGTAGCGCGGATCTTCGCCCGCCTCGAGGCGGTCGAAGGCGGCGTTGATGAGCCGCAGGGCATCGAGGCGGTCTTCTGTCCCCGTGGTCTTTTCGGCAAGAAGCGCGAGGCCGAGCGCGAGGCTTTCCCCGGGCAGCTTTCCCCGTGCCGTGGCCCGTGCCAGCACCCAGCCGCGGACAATTTTTTCCCCTGCAGTTTTCGCTTTCGGAAGGTGTTCGGGATCGAGGTGAGCCAGGGAGGAGATGATCGCATGGCGCAGGCGGCGGTCGGTGGTGGAGGCCAGCCTGAAGACGGTTTCAATGAGGGGTTCGGCGGCCGGATCACTCCAGAAGCGCGCGGCGCTCTCGACCGCGTTGCGCCGGACAAGGGCCGATGAGTCCTTCAGCAGGGCCGCGAGTTGGGCGGGCTTTCCATGGATGCCGAGCCAGCGAGCTGCCTGCGCGCGGACGCTCGCGTGACTGCAGGTCGCCGCCAGCCGGGTGGCGTGCGCGGCCGAGTCAAAGAGCTCGAGGCAGATCTCGAGCGCGCGCAGGCAGCGCCTGGCTGAGCCGCATTGCGCCGATCCCGGCGCGAGGCAGCCGAGGAATTCCAGGAAGGGTGTGGCGCTGAGCTTACGGGCTTCGCCCACCCAGTTGGCTCGTGACCAGGCACTCAGGGGCTCCGGAGCGTCCAGCACTCTCAGCAGGGCGGAGGGCGCGGGCTTTTTTTTCGTGCCGGATTTCTTTCGCAGGCTGATTCTGTAGATCGAGCCAGCCACTCCCCGCCCTCCGGATGAAACCAGCAGGGAGCCGTCGGGGGCGGTCTCGATGTCGCTGGGAGCGAAGGAGACCCGTCCGTTGGTGCGCAGGAAGGTCTCGGGCTCCGCCCGGTAGCTCGCCCCGGCGGCCACGGGCCTGAAGAGATAGATCCGTCCCAGGGTCCAGTCGAGGGCGAAGATGCCGCCGCGGTAAGACGCATCGAAGAGCTCGTGATCGTAGGCCTCCACGCCCGTTGGCGAGCCGCGGTGTACCTCGGCGGTCGGCCGGACGCTGTCGAGCGCGTAGGTTGGCACCTTACCGGAGCCGATCGAGCGCCAGCCGCAGTCGGAGCCGGGAGTGAAGTGGTAGATTCTGCAGGAGCGGTACCAGCTCATTCCCTCATCTCGTTCACCATCGGAATCCCAGCCGTAGACGGCGCCGCTAGGCGCGAAGTCGAAGTCGTAGGCGTTGCGCATCCCTTCGCTCCAGACCTCGATCGAGTTCGCCTCGAGATCCATGCGGCAGAAGATGCCGGCGTAGTAGTGTTTCACCGGCGAGAAGCCCTTCACGCGGGAGTGGGGGAGACCGCAGTAGTTGCCGCCGAGGAAGTAGAGGCTCCCGTCGGGGCCTACCCGCAGGGCGTGCGAGCCATGCTCGCCGCCGGTGGAAAGAGGCAGGAGCAGCTTCGGGGGGCCGTCAGCGATGCCATTGCCATCGGCATCATCGTAGCGCTCGAGCCCGCGTCCGCCGGTGGTGTAGAGGGCGGTGCCGTGGAAGACCATTCCCTGGCAGCCGCGAGCGGGTCCTTTGCAGAAATCGACCGCCCGGTCGAGAATCCCATCGGAATCGGTATCCTCGAGCCGCCGGATGTAGCCCGGCCCGCTGACGTGGATCCGGCCGCGCGGGTCGAGCGTCATCGAGTAGATATTCGTCGCCAGGGCGTCGCTGCCGATCTTCTCGATCCTGAAGACCTCGGGGTCGGCGAAGAGGAAGCCATTCGCCTCTTCGCCGGCAGGGGCTCCCTGCGCAAGGATCAACGTGAGGATGAATATCGGGACGCTGACGGTTCGCATGATTTCAGGAATTACCTTCCAGGTCAGTAATACGCGCAGCTAGCTCACCAATGTAGCCCAGTGACGGGGCGCGGTCTACAGCACCGGTCGCTTCAGGGTGCTTGACAGTCCGATGCAGGTTACCTATTTTGATGGGCGCGATCTGAGTTTAATCCATCCAGGCGAGGTAAACGGGTAATGAGCGAAATAGAGAGCAAGGTAGAGGCGGACCGCCAGGCGATCGCCGCTGCGCGCAAAAAGGGAACCGGGGCGACGCTGAAGACCTATACGAAGCTTTCCGGCCCCGGCTGGCTGCAGGGCGCCATCACCCTCGGCGGCGGGTCACTCGCCGGCAGCCTCTACCTCGGTGTTATCGGCGGTTACCAGATGCTCTGGCTGCAGCCGCTGATGATGGTTCTCGGAATTATCATGCTCAGCGCCATCGCCTACGTCACCCTTTCGACCGGAGAGAAGCCGTTTCGAAGTATCAACCGGCACGTCAGCCCGGTGCTGGGGTGGAGCTGGGCGATCGCTACGTTGCTGGCCAATATGGTCTGGGCCATGCCGCAATTCTCGCTCGGTAGCGCCGCGCTGGAACAGAATCTCTTCCCCGGAGTTTTCGGGGGAGATTCCGGAAAATACATCGCCGCCCTGCTGCTCTTCGCGGTGGCCGGCGGAATTCTCTGGCTCTACGATTCCGGCGGCAAGGGAGGAAAGTTCTTCGACATCCTGCTCAAGAGCATGGTGGCGGTGATCGTGCTCTCTTTCTTCGCGGTTGTGGTCAAGATGGGCGTCAGCGACACGGGGTTGCCCTGGGGCGAGATCCTGGCGGGTTTCATCCCCGATTTCAGCCTGCTGTCGCAGCCGGCGGAGAAGCTCCAGGAAGCGCTTAATCTGGTTAGCGATAAAGGCGGCCAGGTATTCTGGGAAAAGAAGATCCTCGATACCCAGATGGACCGGATGCTCACCGCCGCGGGAACCGCGGTCGGTATCAATATGACCTTTCTGCTGCCTTACTCGATGCTCAAGCGCCGCTGGAACAAGGATTTCCGCGGCCTGGCGAGCTTCGACCTCGCCACCGGGCTCTTCATTCCTTTTGTGCTGGCGACCAGTTGCGTCATGATCGCCTCGGCGACCCAGTTCCATGGCAAGTATGAGCCGGCTCTGCTGGGAGAGACAGAGATGACTCCGCGGGTGGAGAAACTGGAGGGGGGATATCACAAGGCGCTCGATGCCCGGATTGTGTCTGCTTATTCCGCAGCGCAGCAGGAGGCATGGAAGGCTCTTGATGAAAAGGGCCAGGTGGCCCAGCGTGCAACGGAACGGGCTGGGGTTGACGTGGCGGAGAAGAGAATCGCCGCGATGCTCGTCTCCCGCGATGCGGAGCAGCTGGCGGGGTCGCTCGAGAAATTGACCGGCAAGGGTTTTTCCCATGTGATTTTCGGCATAGGAGTCCTGGGGATGGCGATCTCGACGATCATCATCCTGATGCTCATCAATGGTTTCACCATCTGCGAGATGTTCAACCTGCCGATGAGCGGGACGGCCTACCGGGTCGGGAGCTTTCTACCCGGCATCACCGGCGCGTTCGGTTTCCTCTTCCTCTGGAGTAACAGCGAGGCAAAATTCTGGCTGGCGGTTCCCACCAGTATCTTCGGGTACTGCCTGCTGCCGCTGGCCTACATCACCTTTATCCTGTTGATGAACAACAGGAAGGTGCTGGGCGATAACATGCTGCAGGGCGGCAAGCGCCTGGCCATGAATCTTGCCATGGGAGTCGCTTTCACGGTGGCCTCAGTCGGTGCCGGCTACGCGATCTGGACCAAGCAGCAGTGGAAGGGAGTCGCGGTTGTCGCGGCCCTGATCGTGCTGGCGCTCGTGATTCGCCCGAAGGCTGGAGACGCGGTGGAGGATGCCGAGGCGGAAGATCCCCCGGAGGAACCAGGCGAAGAATCGTAAGGATTTTCGAGAACGGTCGCTCAGTTCGCCTGGCGGCCCCCGCCCGGTTTATCCAGCAGGCCGCCTCGGTCGCGGGCTTTGCCGCTTAGGCCGTGGCGGATGTTGAGCTTGCGCCCATCGCGCATCCCATCGGCGTAGCCGCAGCTGCGCGCTACCCCGGAGCCCGAGACGCTCCGGATGCGCGGATTGAGATGGCGATAGTACTCGGTGAGCCGCGTGTCTCCGACCCAGACCAGGCCCTGCTCCTGTTCGAGGGTGTCCTTCTGGCGTTCGAGCTTCTGCTTGAGGCCCTGGAGCAGACCGGCAAGGTACTGGAGCCGGGTGCCGCGAAGCTTCTTTTTCGTCGTCGTGGAGGCCTTGTGGGCGGCCCAGAGGGGCTTCGCGGCTCCAGTCACGTAATCGTAGACGTAGGAGGCGATCTCGAGGTTCTGCTTCGTTCCGCAGATCTGCAGGCGTTTGCCGGGCTTGTCGCGGGACGGGTCGTAGGAGTAGGTCCAGATTGCCAGCACGAAGAAATATTCCTGCAGGATATTCGACAGGACGTACTGGTACTCCTGCACCCGAGCGGCGCAGTCGCCGAGGTAGCGGAAGCCATAGTTGCGTTCGCCTGCGAGATCCTCGAATTCGAGGTTGTACTTCAGCAGATATTTCTGCGCCAGGCGCATGGCGGTGGCGGCCTCGTGCTCGTTGGGGCTGCCGGCGAGGGCGAGGAGCTCCTTGATGCGTCCGAGCCTGCGGTCCTTGTCGGCGGCGGAGTCTTCCAGTTTTCCCATCGCGACGGTACCGGCTTTTGCGGCGGGGTCGCAGCGCAGCAGGCCGCAGGCATCCTGGAACTCCTTTCCGTGAGGAGCCGCGGCGCCGAGCCCGAGGTGCTCCTGCACGTATTGGTGCGCCATCTCATGGCGCAGGGTCTCGAGGACGGCTTCCCATTCGTGATCGAGAATGTGGCCGCGGCTGATCATCAGTGTCCGCCGGTTGCCATCCCAGCTGCCGAGCTTTCTTTTAGAGTCGCCGATGCGGAAGACGGGACGTTTCAGGGCGCAGCCGAGGTACTGGTAGTTCACCTGGTCGTAATGCCAGGCCAGGCGGGTCAGCCAGGAGCGTTCGAGCGCCTCGGGAAGGACACCCGGGCCGGCTCTCAGGTCTTTGCTCTTTTGTCTTTCAGCCATCGGCTCCTCGAATTGTCGCTCAGGGCTGTGATGCCAGTGAGAGCTTAACGCCGCTGGGAGGCTCCGGCAAGGTCCGCCCTGCCAGGCGTTGAGCTTCGGCAGGTTCTTCTCTTTTTCGCGGGAGCCGACTATACTCAGGGCCACTTGAACGGAGCCTGTTGATCTGATGGAACTCTACATCTACGAAACGCCCGAGGGAAACGTCGCCGACTTCCGGCCCTACCTCGATGGTTTTGACCATGCCTTCGCCGATCATCGGGAGCTGCAGCCTTCCGATCGACGCCTCGAGAAGGTGAGCAACCTGAAACATCCCACCTACCAGTACGACCTGGCTGGCAAGCTCCGCTTCATCGGCCTGGCGGCGGTCAGGTGGAAGGAACTGATGGTCTTTCCTATCTCCTGGGACGGAGAATTCGCCCCGGTCGAATGGGGGCAGCCGACCGGGGACCCAGCGTCCTGACAGCCTGTCTGGTCGGCTCTTCAGGGGCCGGCTCTTCAGGGACCGCCTCTTTGATCCTGGACTCCGCGTCCGCCGTCGCCGGCTGGACCGCCGTCTCAGCTTCTTCCCTGGGATCTTCAGCGGGAGACTCAGGCAGGCCGGTTTCCACTTCGGGAGCAGCTGTCATTTCAGGCGGGAGCTCGGGAGCGGGCGTTTCGATCATCACGGCCGCTACCGGTTCTGCTGCGACAGCTTCCGGGAGAGCCTCGGGCTCGTCTACTGGCTCGACCGCCTGAGGCTCCTCGGCCGGAGCCTCCTCAGCCGTGTTGACGGTGCGGCTCGAGTCCATCGCCCAGGCCCGCGGCTGGGTGTTCCTGCCGGCGGAGAGACCCGCGAGGAGGGCGAGGCTGATGATGATGCTCGATATCAGCGAGCTGACGACCAGGGCATAGTGGTTTTCGAGCAATTTGTTGAAGCGCCGGGTCATTTGATGATTACCCCTTTTCCAATTTTCGCGCGGAAGTATAGACTGGGAGCGGCTGGGATCCCGCCTCCGGCGGATTCCTCGTTCCCAGGAACGGATCCTTTTTTACCCAACTTCCAGGCGACTGAATATGCCCCAGAAAAGACCCACTCGAAGCTCCGGCAGTCGTTATGTAGACGAAGCCTCTATGAAGGAACTCGACCAGATTCGAGCGCCTCTTTACAGGGAATTGGAAAAGCTCAGCAAAGAGATCTCCTACCAGGCCGGCAGGGACTCGCATCTCTGCTGTACCCGCAAATACAACCAGATGCGTATCTCGCCGCTTGAGGCGCGTTCCATCGCTGTCGCGTTTAGGGAAAACCCCGAGCTTCGCAGAGGATTACCAGCCGTTCTCGACCGTCTTGAAGAGTCCCTCAAGGGTCTGTCCGATAACGATGAGAGGCAGGCCTTTGACTGTCCCCTCCTGGAGAAGGGAAAGTGCATGGTCCACAACCTGGCCAAGCCGGTGGGCTGCCTGGCCTGGCATCCCAAGCAGTACAGCGATCCCGAGGGGGAGTACGGGTTTACCGGGAAGGGCTGGGCGGCCTTTTCCTCCAGGGACAGTCTCAACGACAAGTACCTGGGTCCGGATTGGAAGCTGCGAGTCATTCCGCTCTGGCTGAAGAGGGTGTTTTCCCGAGAGCTTAACTACAGGGCTCGCTCGGCGGAGGCCGGTGGGGAGGGTACCCGGCGAAACCGTGGCGGGAAAAACAGGAGACGGAACTGAACCGCGGGAGTACGAAGGGGGCGAGGTCTGAAGAAGGCGTCCTGTTTGAGCGGTCGGTAAGCGCGGGAGCGCCTACTTTTTACTCTTGGACTTCTTACCCCAGCGTTTTTCTTTTCCACGGGCGGGCAGCGAGCCGTGGTTGGCTCGTTTGCTGCGCCAGCTGAGTTTTCCGTTACGCTTGCGGTGTGCCATTGCTACCATCCTGTGCGATTGCGAACAAGGGCACGAGGCTAACAGTCACCGGGCTGCGCGACAAGTACATTCTTCTTCCTGAACGCCCGATATACATGATCTTCGGAACTTACCTTTTTTCATGCGGGAAGCTTGCTTGTCAACGGAGCGTCCGATCGTGCAGAATTCCGGGCGTCAGCGAGGCGATGAGGCGTTTTTAACCCCTCCTGAGTATTTACCTGCGAGTGAAACGATAGAAAGCGAGCTCTTCATGATGGAAGAATTCCGAGTTTCCGCGGTCCAGATGGACGTGCGCTTCGGCGAAAAGGATGCCAATCTGGAGCGCATGGATTCCTTCGCCCGGCTCGCGGTCTCAGAGGGAGCCGCCCTGGTCGTTTTTCCGGAGTGCTCCCTGACCGGCTATTGCTTCGAGTCGCGCGAAGAGGGATCCGCGCTTGCCGAGCCGATTGGAGGTCCCGCTGTAGAGTCCATGACGGGGCTCTGCCGGGAGCTGGATATTCTTACGGTCTTCGGTTTTCTCGAGAACGAGGGTGACAGACTCTACAATTCCCTGGCCCTTGTCGGGCCGGATGGCCCGCTCGGCAGCTACCGAAAGGCCCACCTGCCGCATCTGGGTATCGATCATTTCGTTGACCGGGGAGACAACCTCACCACCGTACACGAGACGCCGCTGTGCCGCCTTGGAATGAATATCTGCTACGACGGGGCCTTTCCGGAGAGCGCCCGCCTGCTCGCTCTCGCTGGAGCCGACCTCGTGGTGCTGCCGACCAACTGGCCTCCCGGCGCCGAAGAATTCGCCAGCTACGTGATCAACACCCGCGCGCTGGAGAACGCCATGTACTACCTTTCGGCCGACAGGGTGGGGGAGGAGCGGGGCTTTCGCTTCATCGGATTGTCGCGTATCTGTGATGTACACGGAAGAAACCTGGCCGAGGCGGATGGCGAGTCCGAGATGGTCCTGACGGCTACCATCGATCCCGTCCAGGCCCGCTGCAAGCGGATCGACAGGGTTCCGGGCAAGCACTGGATCGATCGCATGGCGGACCGTCGGCCGGAGCTCTACGGTCCGTTGGCGGGAGAAGCTCCCTCGACGGAAAATTGAGATCTTTCAGATGTCGGCCTTGATCCGGTGCCTGGGAGACCACAGACTTCCCGAATGAAGAACGAAGCGGAGAAGGTATTCGAGGCTCTCGGTGACAGCGGTCGGCTCACCGTGTTGACCGGCGCCGGGATCAGCGCCGAGAGCGGCATCTCCACCTTTCGCGACAGCGGCGGTCTCTGGGACCAATATGAGATCGAGGATGTGGCGACACCCGAGGCCTACGCGGCGAATCCATCCCTGGTGCAGGACTTTTACAATATGCGCCGGGCCCAGCTGGGAACCGTTCAGCCCAACGCCGGGCACCGCGCGTTGGGCCGTCTCGAGGAGCTTCTTGGCGACCGCTTTACGCTGATTACCCAGAATGTCGATGACCTGCATGACCGGGCCGGCTCCCGACGTCTTCTTCATATGCATGGCGAGCTTTACAAGGCCAGGTGCGCCGACTGCGGCGTGGCGGTTGAGTGGCGCACGGATATCTCCGTGGATGACCGCTGTGAGAGCTGCTCCGGTTCGATGCGGCCGCATATCGTCTGGTTTGGCGAGCTGCCTTTGTACCTGGAGAGGAAAATTCCGGAGGCCTGCGCTGACAGCGCGGTTTTCTTCAGCATAGGAACCAGCGGCATGGTCTATCCCGCCAACACGCTGGTTTCGCAGGTGAAGGCGCGCGGGGGGTTCTGTGTCGAGATCAACCTCGAGAAAACCGCCGGCCCGGGC
>CAUZHA010000075.1:0-22965 GCA_963579555.1 Planctomycetes bacterium UBA1146 | reverse complement strand
CCCGCGGCGACAGGCAGGAGCGGCTGTTGCCGCGCAAAGGATCGCCCGGCAAGCTCGGCGCCCTCCCGGCAGACACCGGCTTGCGCCGGTCCCGCCGCGGCTGGAACTCGCTTAAATCTCATCTCGATCCTGATCGGCATTGTCATTAATTACTTCTTCGAACGCTCTCAGACTTGTGATGGCGCCCCTTCCTCAGACGGAAATCGACTCAACGAAGCCCTCCAGCAACCTGGAACGAATCGGGTGCTGCAGCTTGCGGATGGCCTTTGCCTCGATTTGCCGAACCCGCTCACGGGTCACCTTGAAGATCTTGCCCACCTCCTCGAGAGTATAGGTATACCCATCTCCAAGGCCATAGCGGAGCTTGATGATCTCGCGCTCCCTGTAGGTCAGCGTACCAAGAACATCTCCAAGCTTTTCCTTCAACATCTCATGGGTCGCGGCCTTGACGGGAGAGACGGTTCCCTTGTCCTCGATGAAATCACCGAAGAACCCATCATCGGAATCCCCGATCGGCCTGTCTAACGAGATCGGATGCTTCGAGATTTTGATGACCTTGCGGGTATCCTCCTCGGTGATATCAAGCAGATTCGAGATCTCCTTGATCGACGGCTCACGCCCATTCTTCTGAATGAGCTCCTTTGTCGCATTGCGAACCTTGCTCATCGTCTCAATCATATGCACAGGGATCCTGATGGTCCGCGCCTGGTCGGCAATCGAGCGAGTGATCGCCTGGCGAATCCACCAGGTCGCGTAGGTGGAAAACTTATAACCCCGCCTGTACTCGTATTTCTCAACCGCCTTCATGAGACCCGTGTTCCCTTCCTGGATCAGGTCGAGGAAGGTAAGTCCCCTGTTTCGATAGCGCTTGGCGATACTCACCACGAGCCGCAGGTTGCCGCCTGAGAGCTTTCGCTTGGCAATCTCGTACTCTTTGTGCCACTTATCGATTTTCTCCATACGCTCCTCCAACTCAGTCAGAGGCTCGAGAGCGAGGGACTCGTATTCCTGTAGTCGTGCATCAAGCTCAGCCATTCGATTCTTCTCACAGCTTCGGAGCTTCCGCTTGCCCCTCTTCCGGGCCTGCTCAACCTTCTCCTTTTCATTTTCGATGCTGTTCATCTTCCGATGGAGCACCTTCAATTCATGGCGAAGCTGGTTCACCACGGGCTGCTTGAGAATAAGTTCCTGCAGCAGGACCGAGCCCTTTCCATTGCGGCTGCGAACCCTGGAACGAATCTTCTCGATGACCTTTTCCGAGAGCTCCTCGCCAAGCAACTTTGAAAAGTCCCTGGCTGTCTCGATGTGGATCATTCTCAGGGTCGCCTGGTTCGTCCTGACGAGGCGAAAAACGTCTTCCTTGCTGATTTCTTCATTGTTGGAAGGCGTCACCTTGACAACCTTATCGAGGGCCATCTCGCCACGCATGACATCGTCGATGACCTTCACCGTGACCCCTATGGCGAGGCCGCTGCCGAAGACATACTTCTGGTAGCGCTGCCGTGAAATCTCAATCTTCTTGGCAAGGAGGAGCTCCTCGGCACGCTTCAGAAGAGGAATCTCTCCCATCTGGGTGAGATACATCCGAACCGGGTCATCAATCTTTTCCGGCAACTCACTGGTGCCGGAATTCGAATTCTCAGAAGGCTCGGCGACCTTGTTGTCACGCATCTCGATGTCATGGGCATCGAGAATGGCGAAGATCTCGTCAATCCTCTGGGGAGAATTGCAATCCTCCGGAAAGATCTCGTTAAAACGCTGGTAGGTGATGCCGCCTTCGCGTTTACCTTCTTCGATTAGTAGCTTGAGCTTGTCTTCCATTTCTATACTCCGAAAATCACCCCCCTGAAAACCTGGCTGTAAATACGAGAACCTGGTCCCGGGCGGAAAACTAATGTGTTGTAGTGATCAATATATAAGTGGTTTATCTGCCGGGAGATTGATTACCCGGCCCCTGGCTATTCGTCCGTTACCTTGAGCAGTTGAGTCAACTCCCTCCGCAAAACAATCATCTCCATATGTAGAGCCGCCGCCCGCTCGGTATCGCCCGCGTTCCTGGCTACGGCACGATCCGCCTTCAGAGTGGCAATCTTGTCCTGAATGGTCCAGCGGCGGAGATCCCGTCTGCATTTTTCCAACTGCTCGGCCTGGTCGACCCCTGGCAATTCGGAATTCTCGTCTATCTGGTTGAGGATTTTGAATACGAGCCTCTCAACCATCCCGTTCAGGCCCTCGTGTAAAAGTCCCCCGTCATTCGAAAATCCTCCCCTTGCGAACTGGCCCTTCACATAGGACTCGACAGCCTGTCCGGTTGCATCCGCCACCAACCCCTGGGGAACCTCTTGCCAGAGGGCCTCCGCCTGGTCTGGAGCTGAAATCATGACAAATAAAATCGATTCGAGAAGCTTGAGGCGCCCTTCATTTAAGACGGGCTCCTGGCGTTGAACCTCTTCCCTGTCCCTCTCTGGTGCGAAAAGACCCATCTCTTCCAGCGGGAGGTCCTCCATGGCGATACCGAGGATTTCAAACCTCTCGACATATTTATTCAAAACCACCCGGCGAGCCACCTTGTCTGATATCTTGGCGACCAGGAGGAGGAAATCCTTTACCCCCCTGGAGAGTACCTGTGGACTGGCAGCCGCCTCGCTGGTCTCGATGGTCCGATTCCATTTGAAGTCGAAAATATCCACCGAATCCGCCTGCACACTTTCCCAGAAGGCGTCTCCCCCCAGTTCGGCAATCGCATCGCAGGGATCTTTTCCATCTGAGAGCGGGTAAATCAGCACATCTATATTTTCGCCGACCAGTAATTCAATGGATCTCTCGGCGGCCTTGAGCCCGGCGCTATCTCCATCAAAGATCATATAAACCCTGTCGGCATAGCGCTTGAGGGCCTGGGTGTTTTCCTGTGTGAAGGCCGTACCCAGGCTGGCGACGAAGAAATCCAGGCCGGCCTGGTGAGCCATGATGGCATCGGTATAACCCTCAACAACCACGATCGCCTTCTCCCTGCGAATCCCCTGCTTCGACTGGGGTAAGGCGTAGAGAACCTTGGATTTATTGAACAGGTTCGTCTCCCGGGTATTGCGGTACTTGGCCGGGTCGTCATCGCCAGCCAGCCGCCGGGCACCGAAACCGATCGTCCTCCCCTGGGCATCGCTGATCGGGAAGATCAGCTTGCCGCGGAATTCGTCAAAAAAACCACTGCCCTTGCCTGTCTTGTTCTGTCGGATGAGACCCGCCCTGTCGAGAACTTCAACCGAGTGCCCCGCCGCGGACGCCTTCTTAAGCAGCTCATCCCAGCCGGGGGGCGAACAGCCGAGGTGAAAGGTCCGCTGCATCTCCTCGTTAACCCCACGCGCGGCGAGGTATTCCCGCACGCCTTGGGCGCCGGCATCTTCCAGGAGATAGGTGTGATAAAAGCCTGCTGCGTAGTCAAGCGCATCGTAGACCTCGAGGGTCTTGTGATACTGGTCATCCCGCTTCGCTGTACGCTGCAGGACGACTCCAGCTTTACGTGCAAGCATCTCCGCAGCCTCAGGGAAGCCAACCCGTTCGTATTCCTGTACGAAGGTGAAGATGTTGCCGCCGGCCTGGCAACCAAAACAATAATAGAACTGCTTATCTAAATTTACGGAGAAGGAGGGAGTCTTCTCGTTGTGGAAAGGACATAACGCCTTGAGCCTTCCGCCCCCGGCCTCGACGAGCTGCAGGTCGTAATCCCTGAGAAGCTCATCGATGGAGACCTTGCTCCGAATCAGCGCAAGATCAGCCTCTGGTATCAGTCCTCTGGCAGATTCAGTAGCAACCAAATCTTCCCCCTTTAAACAAGCTGGATGAGTTCCTGCACAAAGGCCCGAAAGCCCGGCAGAATTTCCAGCCCTCCACGTTCATTACAATCAGCAGATCTACCGTTCAGACTCTGCTACTCAAAAAGGCCCTGAATACAAGGCTTTCCAGAGAATCAGCACATAAGGACAGCGGTCGACATGCACCAGGACCTTCAACCTGAAAAGTCAGGTCCCTGCAGCTATCTACGCCTCGCCCGAACCACGTGCGAGTACAATTCTCCGGCCTTGTAAAGGCCTTTGGCGACTCCCGGATCTTTGCGCCACCGGCTAGGGCGCTAGTCCAAACCACATTAGGGTGATTCGGGCTGCCATCCCCTCTTTTTTCCGGGATACCAATGCGATTACTTCTTCAATGACTTGATTTTAGGGGTACTTTTGCAAAGCTTCAACCATTATTGAAAGGAAAAGTCCTGGCAAAGAACTGAAAATCTTCCAGATGAAGGTTTTCAGGCCTCAGGGCAGCATCCAGGCCTCTTTCTGTAAGTGCTTTGTTAGCTTCATCTTGACCCAGAATACCCCGTAAAGACCCGCCCAGCTGTTTTCGCCTCTGCTGGAAAAGAATTTGGACCCATTTTGAAAAAGATCTGTAATCCTTTTCTATTTGGTTTGTTACGACTTTGTAACGAGGTTCCAACAAAATAACCGCGGAATCCACCTTTGGCGGCGGCCAGAACGATCCCGGGCTGATTTTTTTCAGGTACTCGGCCCGGGCCCAATAGCCGACCAGCAGAGAAGCCGGCCCATATCCTATGCTTTTCTGCGCCTTTGCACGAACCCGCTTCCCCTTTCCCTGGACAACGGGAGGCGAACAAATCCGCTCAGCGACCTCATTCTGTACGGTCAGAACAGCCCTCTGCCAGCTGACTCCTGCCTCCAGCAAAGCGATGATGACCGTCGTCGCGATCTGATAGGGAAGATTGGAAACCCAGGTAAAATCGCCCAGCTTGACAAGCCTATCGAAAAGAAGCGGGTTAAGCCTCCTCTTGCCGTCTAGAGCATCGAGCTGGAGTATCTCCACATTATCGAATTCAGCCAGCTCCATGGCCGCAAAGGAACCCATCCTCTCATCGATCTCGACAGTAAGAACGCTGGCACTTCGATCGGCCAACTCCCTGGTCAAGGTCGCTGGACCGGTTCCAATCTCGAGAACGTTTGACTCACCATCCACTTCGGAAGACTCCGCCAGCGAAGCAAGAATCCCGGGATCGTGAAGAAAGTGCTGCCCGAGAGATTTGCGGGGGGCGAACCCTGCCGATCTCAGGCGGCCGAGGACCCCCTTTCCTCCTCCGGAGGTTCCTTCATTATCCTTGCTGGAGTTCATGGCGACCCTCGGAGCCTCGATCTCGGCTCGACTGAAATTACCGCAACCGCGGCATTCTACAGCAAAAAAAGACGTTCGCTTTCCCGGTCTCCAGGAAAGCGAACGTCCAGGCGCCGGTGTAGCTGAAAATCATCAATAGTGATGCGCGCTGAGCCGAAAAACTACACGACGATTCTTTTTACGCCCCTCCGGCGTATGCCCGGTCTCAGGATTGAGTGGCTTACTCATTCCGTAGCTGAAAATCGCGACCCGATCCTGAGGTATCCCGTGTTTCAGGTTGAGGTATTTAAAAACGTTCCTCGCCCTGTCAAAACCAAGCTTCAAATTGTACTGCCGATCCTCGTCAGTCTCTTTTCCAGGCTCGTTGTCGGTATGCCCTTCAACGATGATTTTCTGCCCGGAATACTTGGCTTTCAACATCCTGGCTATTTCATCAAGAACAGGTATCTCCTCGCTCTTGAGCTTCGAGTCGCCTGAATCAAACAGGAACTCGGCGCCGAGACTGAGACCGCCATCTTCAACCTCGGCACCATCGATTCCAGCGATATCACCCTGCGAGATGGCGACCACCGATCTCTGGGCATTCCTGTTCTGCTGCAACCTGTTGTACTGATCAATCAGCTGCTCATTCGCCCTCTCGGCCTGGTACAGCTGTACCTTGAGCTTCTCGTAGGAAACACAGCCCACCATGAGAGGAAGAAACAGGGCAGCAGCCAGCAAACGCAGAACGGGACTGCTCATGACTCCATTCCCTCTTCGACAAAAACTCAGCCTGGAAGCTTACTGAATCCTCTGAGCAAGACGGAAGACGACACGCCGGTTATCTCGTCGCCCATCCTTCGTGCTTGCCGTATCAGGATTGAGCGGCTTGCTCATTCCATAGCTGAAAATGGTGACCCGCGCCTCGGGAACACCATGCTTCAGGTTGAGGTATTTGAAGACATTCGTAGCCCTCTCAAAACCAAGCTTGAGATTGTACTCATAAAGCTTCTTGGTCTGCTTGAGAGGCTCGTTGTCTGTATGGCCCTCGATGATGATGTTGTAATCGGCGTACTTGCCCTTGAGGCTCCCAGCGAGCTGATCCAGAGCGGGAAAATGCGCCGCCTTCTTCAGGCTGGCCATTCCTGAGTTGAACAGCAGGCCCGAACCCAGACTGATGCCGCCTGCCTCGATCTTCGCTCCATCGGGGAGGTCCTCTTTGGCAAAGCTGGTGCCTTCCTGGTTTTTAAGCTGCTCACGCAAAGCGGCAAGCTGGGCCAGGGCGGCCTTATGCTCTTCCTCTGAGATGGTCCCATCAGCGGCCTGTCGATTCGTTTTGACCAGCAACCTGTTGTACTGATCGATCAACTGCCGATTCGCCTGCTCAGCAAGCTCAAGCTCCCCTTTGAGCCTGTTGTATTCGCCGTACGAAACGCAACCGACCAACAACGGCAACACACATACCACAACCAACCCGCGTACCACGAGTCTCCTCATGACATCACTTCCCTTCTGTTCTCTTCACCTTCTTAACGCTTGAACGCCGTCCTGTACGGTGGATTTCACCCTGCAGGAAAGCCGGGTGAGTCCCAAGGTTCACTCTTGTTTGAGAGATATATAACAGGTTGCCGATAACAAGAAAAGAGCTTTTATCGGTACTTATTCGCCTGCTGAAGTGATCCATAAAAGAAGGGCCGCCTCGCATTTATGCGCGACAGCCCTTCCTGGCAGTCTTTTTAAGGCCGTGGCTGCGTTTTTTGCCGCCACAGGCCGCTTATATCGTTCAGATGCGGAAATTACTACCTGAACATCTCCGCGATGCCGTGAACCATCTCCGTGAAATAGCCGCCATACTGATCAATCCAGTCCTGGGAATGACGCTCCTGGGCTTCCACAAAATCTCCACGCCCGACCGTCAGACCTTCGTTGTGCACGGTGCCCAGCAGGACAGCCAGGGGAATCAGCAGAGCGAGACCGGCAAAGGACAGCAGAACGGTCCAGGGCGCATGACTCTTGCGCCGCTTCATCTGCATGACGCGAGCTCCGCCGCCGCGAAGAAGGGAACCACCTTCCTCGGTCGAATCGAGAAGCGTATCCTCCGTCGTATCAAGCTCGAAGGTGTCGGCATCATCGTCGCCGAGGTCCAGGATGTCGGTGTCGAGAAGCGTCTCGTCTCCGAGACTATCCTCCCCCGAATCATCCGAACCGGGGATCGGCGTGGTACCTTCGCTGTCATCGTCGTTGAGAAGGCTCTCGACATCGAGAACGGTCTCATCTCCGATCGACGCGTCAGCATCCAGCGAAAGCTCCAGGTCGCCGCCATCCTCGGCCGCGATATCAGGAAGATCCGGAGCGGCGTCCTCATCAGCCGCATCGTCACCGCCGGAGAGATCTATACCAAAATCGATCTCGTCATCGTCGTCGTCAAGGAGATTGAGATCATCATCGGAAAGAATGATCTCGGCCTCACCCTGATTCTTGTAATTGTCAATCGCCTCTTTCTTAAAGAGGAGACTGTCTCCATCCTTCGTACTGGCGATCTCGCCGGAAGCGACCAGCTTCTCGAGTTCCCCTTCGGAGATACCGAGTTCTCTGGCGGCCTCTTCAAAGCTCATTTCACTCACTTGACAGAACCTCGCTCATTTCCTCGTTTATTTCAGACTCAGACACTTCACTTACTTTAAGTACGTTATTTCTTACCCCGAGCACCCGCCTGCTGCTTCAGGACAGCCTCCTTGACCTGCCTGACCGATAGCTTCCCACTTTTAGGAGTCAGTTCCTCAGGCTTCATGTCCCAGGTAATCTCACGGACACCCATGAACTCTATTCCCCTGGTCTTGACGGTATAAGCCGCAAGTTTCCTCGTAGGAACCTCCAGGACAAAAAGCATGTTGGCGTTGCCGCTCTGCGACATACCTGTCGCCAGGACGTAATTGCCCTCGGTATTTCCTACCGCCTGACCAAAGGCCGGCATAAAGGCCGGACGATTCATCTGCTGAACGACATTCACAGCCAAAAGAGTTGCGCAAATTGCCAACATTGCCACGGTGATGTTCTGACGCATCGATAAACCCCCAATTTCCTTGTCCTACTTGGAATTACCCGGCTTATCCCGGCAATTCCTACCAATCATAATCCCCGAGCGAAACCATCCTCGGGATCCCACCCTCTGCGATTGGCAACTCCTTATAAACTCTATTCGGCAATACCGAAATCGAGGCACACTCTTTACTTGAGCATGCTGAGTCGTTACCGGAAGAAAGCGGGGGGAAAACCTCGATAAACCCTTCAAAAGGGCTATTCAGTTCTGACATTTCATCTTAGCACACCGATTATTGACCAACCAAGTGAAAGTTAACCTATCGGGATACTCATATAGAAGAATAACACCTAACACTAAACCAACCACCCAATTGAGGGCTCTTTTTTACTTAATCCAAGCCCAGAATCGCTTCCTCGGGAGATTCTTCAAGTCCCATCATTTCCCCCCAACGCCCCATAAAAGCAGCGCTTTCCGGACGTTCCCAGAAGTCATCAGCCAGCGCTCGGACCTTCATAAATGCATCGATGTCGCAAAGGGGATTACCCAGGCCTCCCAGCGGAATTCCCGACTGGCGAATTCCCAGGTAATCTCCTGGACCTCGCAGGCGAAGATCCTCCTCGGCCAGCTCAAAACCATCGTCGGTACTTGAGAAGATCTCGAGCCGTTTCAGAGCCTCCTCAGCGCAACCTTCAAGACTCACGAGGCAATAGCCCCGGCAGCTTCCGCGGCCGACCCTCCCGCGCAGTTGATGGAGCTGGGCTAGCCCAAAACGTCCGGCATTTTCTATATAGAGAATTGTCGCGTTCGGAACATCGATTCCAACCTCGATAACCGAGGTCGCAACCAGGATCTGCGTCTGCCCTTTGCGAAAGCTTTCAAGCGCCTCGTCCTTCTCCTCGCTGCTCAACCTTCCGTGTACAAGACCGACCCGGTATTCGGGAAAGACCTCCGAGGCCAGGTGCTCGCGCCCCGCAACCGCCGCGGGCAGATCAAGCTTCTCCGACTCCTCAACAAGCGGATAAACAAAAAAAGCCTGCCGGCCCGCCTGCAGCTCCTTGCGAACGAATTCGAGTGAGTCCGCTTTTTTTTCCAGCCTGACAAGGTGGGTCTGAACCGGCTGGCGGCCCGGCGGGCGCTCCTTGATAGTTGACAGCTCCAGGTCTCCGTAAACAGTCATGCTGAGAGACCTGGGGATCGGGGTGGCCGTCATGACGAGGATGTGAGGCTCCCGTCCCTTATTGCGCAGCTTCGACCGCTCCGCGACTCCAAAACGATGCTGCTCATCGATGATGGCCAGCCCGAGATCTTTCATGACGACCGGCTTCTGGACCAGCGCATGGGTCCCCACCACGATGTGTATTTTTCCTTCTGCAAGATCCTCGAGAAGCTCGCGTCGCTGAGCAGCCTTGACCGCTCCCGTCAGCAGCTCAACCCTGACCGCTGGATGGCCGGCCAGGTATTTTCGAATCGTCGAATAGTGCTGCTGCGCCAGCACCTCGGTTGGAGCCATGATCGCGCCCTGGCGGCCATTTCGAACGGCGACCAGCAGAGCGTAAAGCGCCACCGCAGTTTTGCCTGTCCCCACATCTCCCTGCAGCAGCCGGTACATCGGTCGCCCCGACCCCAGGTCTTCACGGATCTCTGAAACGACCTCGTCCTGGCCCCCGGTAAATCGAAACGGAAAGATTGACCTGATCTTCTCATCGAGAGAATCGCTCGTCTCAAGAGGCTCGGTCTCGCATTCGCGAAACTGCCGTCCTCTCAGCCAGAGCCTGGTCGCGAAAGCGAATCTCTCCTCGAAGGCAAGGCGGGCGCGGGCGCTGTCCCGGCAGATCTCCCAATACTCACGAGCGTCCAGCTCCAGCGGTCCCTCCTCATCCGCTGCGCCAGCCGGGGAATCCGGCGGAAAATGAATCCACTGGCAGGCCTCTGCCAATCCGGGCTCCAGGTCGCTATCAGACAGGATTCCTTTCTCTCTCAGGCTTCCTTCATCGAGAAAAAAATCAAAGGGCGTCTCATCGACTCCTGGAAAGCCATCCCCTGTTCGGCCGGCGTGGAGATCTTCAAGAGCGCCAGCCACCAGGCGGCGAAGATGCCGCTGGGAGAGCCCCTTCTTGAGGGGGTAAATCGGCACAACCCTGTTCAGATCGATACTGTTCTCGATGTTTTCGCCATCAACCCCGCTCGCCACCACCTCGAATTCGGGAGAGACGATCTGCAGGCGCTTCGAATGCTCTCCCACCTTCCCGAACACACAGAGAAAATCGCCCGGGTGGAGACTCTTTTCGAGGTAGGGCTGGTTGAACCAGACCAGGTCCAGGTCTCCACTGTCATCGCGAAGGGTCGCCGTAAGCATGTGTTTCCTCGGCCCCAGCCGACGGCCGCGGCATCTCTCCAGCTGCCCGGTCAGGACCACCTGCTCTCCTACCAGGGAAGACTCGATGGTCTTCGCGTTCCTGCGATCCTGGTACCGCCGGGGATAATGACGGAGCAGGTCGCCGGGGGAAAAAATTCCCAGGCGATTCAGCGCGTCAGCTCTCGCCCTGCTGACACCCGGCAAGGCGAGGAGATGCTCCTGCGCCGCCGCATCCAGTTCATTATTCCGCTCTGCCATGAGTATGGGCCCAATCGTTAGCCGGACGGGCGAAGATACTCAGCCTTCAAGCCGATCGATGATCGCGTACACAGGCGTGCAGGCCATCGGATCACCATCTTCAAGCAAGCCGGCGATCTTCCCTACAGCACATCTTACTGTCGTATGATTGCGATTACCGAAATTCCTGCCGATCTCCGAAAAGGACATCCGGGTAAACCTGCGGGCAAGGTAGATCGCCACCTGGCGGGCAAAAGCTACTGGACGCAGACGATTGGCGGAAGAGAACTCCGCCGTGGGCAGGTTGAAATAATCAGCGGCCTCCTGCTTGATCCTGTCGAGTGTCGGCCCTGGCGCGCTGGCGCCCATCCGGTCAGCCAGCACCCGGCGCGCCTCAGCCGAATCCAGCGGGCGACCGAGAACCCGCGCATGGACATCCAGCTGGAGCACAGCCCCAAGCAATTCATGAATACCGCCTCGAATACCATGGGCCAGCATATCGAGAACCTGGGAATCAAGCTCCCCCCTGGAGCTGAGCCCTCCCTGTCCCCCCCTGAGCTCAAGCCTTGCCCAGTGATGGCGAATGATCTTGCGTTTCATCTGGTAGTCCACCGGCCTGATCCGTGCAATCAGGCCTCCCAGGAATCTTCCCCGAAGCGCCGGAGAGAGCTCATCCAGCTCCCTGGGGCCCCTGCTGGAGGTGATCACCACCTGGCGCCCTGAGCTGACGAGATAGTCAATCGTATGCAACAGCTCAATCTGCGTCTTCTTCTTCGATGAAAGATCCTGGACATCATCGATCAGCAACAGATCCAGGCTGCGATAGAGACGGCGGAATTTATCGATGGAGCCGTCCTGGATACTGGCGGCGAAGTGATTGAAAAAACGCTCTGAGTTGACGCAGCGTGTTTTCAGGTTCGCTCCTGCCTCACGCTCCATGCCGCGAAGAAGATGAGTTTTTCCAACGCCCGATCCTCCCCAGATAAAGAGCGGATTGTAAAAAGCTCCGGGCGAGCGGACCGTCTCGATAACGGCCCTGTAGGCCAGACGATTGGAGTCGCCCTGGACAAAATTCGCCAGCTCGTAGCTCTTCCCCCGCTCGGAACGCGGTGCTCCGGCGTTTCCGCGGACGCGCCCTCCCCTCCATGCTGGAGCCCCCGCTTTCCCGGCCGGCTTTACAGCGGCGCCCCCATCCGGGGCAAAAACCTTTTCCTGCTCTTTGCGATGCTTCCTGAACAACACCGGATCGATGGCGATATCGAGGTCCAGCTCTCTGCCCGCCTGCCCCTCCAGCACCTCCCTGATGCCATCCAGATAGCGGGTCTCGATCCACTCCTGGAGAAAGCGATTGGCTACCCCAAGCCGTACATGTCCCTCATCGGAGGATATGACGGTGATGTCAGCCAGCCAGCGCTGAAAGCACTCCTGGCCGAATCGGATCTGGAGCCCTTCCCTGGCATCCGTCCATCTATGTTCAAGAAGTTCACTTCCCATGAGGCTATTCCACTTTCCCTTCGGTCCATCAGCCAGGATCAGAAAGGCTCGACACGGTTTCAGAAATCTCCGGGCACTGCCGGAGCCTCCTCTGACGCCGGCCGCGCGGCTCTTTCCTGCCGCATGCAACCGGTGCGTCGCTTCTCAAACCGTTACCGTTCTGACCAGGCTTCGATGGTCGATTGGATTCCATCGCCAGGGCCACCCGGCCAGGCAAAAAAGGAAATCCGCCTCTTCACTTCCCGTTTCTCTCCAGACACTCCCTCATTAAAATGAAAACTCCCGGGGGGAGAATAGCCGACGAATCCTGCCGGCGAATCCGAGACCAACCCTGGTCACGGAGACAAAAACAACTTCGGAGAGCTCGCGGCTCGATCCCTGTCCTGCTCATCCCCTAACCCTTCGGAGCTCAAGCTCACCTTGCGGTTTCGGGTACCACCAACCATAGCAGGACGGAAGACCTTGCCGACTCAACGCAAGCTGAATGCTGTCCAACCCGTCTCTCCTGGAGCTTGCCCAGGAAGGCAGGTCTCTCTTCCCCTGGGGGAGCTCCCGCCGGCCGGCCTTCACGTCGAGGCCGACTTCGGCGCTGAACACCCCGCCTCGCCGCGATGAATCACCACCGGCGCAGGGAACAGTTCACCTTCGCTACGTCCACTTATTCGTAAGACGATGAAGGTCAACCGCAATCAGCAGTTAAAGAGTCATCGATACCAGTTCTCCCACCCGAGAAAAAATAAACCACCTTATGTCACTTAATGGAAAATTAAGCCGAACCCGCGAACCCTACCGACCGCTGAGTATTCCACCGGGACCCAGTGAGTCAGCCGCCGAACCCGTCCTCCACGAAGGAAGATCCTCAAGCCCGGCGAACAGGCCGGCGAACAGGCCGGCGAACAGGCCGGCGAACAGGCCGGCGAACAGGCCGGCTTCGCCAGCCTTTAAAGTCCGCATCCTGTTCCCTATTCCAACCGTTCCGCCGTTTAAAGCGGGAGCGGATATTAGCAAAGCCCCTCCAGCGAGTCAACGCCGAAAACTCCGGCTCCCGCCTGAAAGACAGAAGCTTCCGATCAAGCTGGAACAAGCCTCCTCCTCTCCACTCCTCAGACTGAGAACCGGAACTCAACAATGTCCCCATCGGCCATGGCATAGGTCTTACCCTCGAGCCGAAACTGCCCCTTCTCCTTGGCGCCCTTGATGCCATCGTTCTCAATGTAGTCTTCGTAGCTGACAACCTCGGCCCGGATGAAGCCGCGCGCGATATCGGTATGGATCTCACCTGCCGCGTCCACAGCGACGGTGCCAGCCCGGATCGTCCAGGCACGCACCTCTTTCTCCCCTGCGGTAAAAAAGCTGACCCGCCCGGCCGTCTGATAGGCCGCCGCGATAATCGGCTCGCGGCTGAAGCTCTGGATTCCGTATTCCTCGAGAAAGATCGACTGATCCTCCGGAGGCAGCTGGAGAATTTCAAGCTCGTTGAGCGCCTTGCAGGACAGCACCTCCGTGCCTGCCACCGAGCTGAGCTCCGCCTCCACGGCATTGCCGCCGCCCTCACCAGAGTTGATCACGGCCAGGTAGGGCTTCAGGCTGAGAAAACCAAAACCGCTGATCGCCTTTCTCTGGATGTCATCGAGCGGAAAACTCGAGACCGGTTTCTCCGACTCGAGGTGTCCACTGATCTCGCCCAGAAGCGCCTGCTCCCGCCTGTCATCATCATCGAAGTTCGGCTTCCTGCTTCTCTCCTCGAGCTTTTCAAGGCGTTTCTCTACGACAACCAGGTCAGCGATAATGAACTCCCCGAGAACCTCGGTGAGGTCGCTCTGCGGATCGGATTCAGCCCCTCCAGGAGAATCAAAATCTCTCAGAACGACGATCAGGGTCTCCAGCTCTCTGGCGGGAGCCAGCAGATCCGCCATACCTCCCCTGGAGCTCTCACTCGACATGGCGGGAAAGTCGAGAAACTGCAGCGAGGCTGGAGTGTACTTCTGCGGCTCGTAGTCATCCCGCAGCCTCTCCAGGCGCGGGTCCACCACCTTGACCGAGCGCATGACGGGCTTGTTGCCGCCATGGGCATGGTCGGGCTCGTCATAAGACTCAGTCAGAAGGTTAAACAGAGTTGTCTTTCCGCTTGCCGGCAACCCCAGGATACCTATTTTCAATCTTCGTCCTCCTTGCGCTTGCCGATATTCAACAGTCGGCAGACTATGATACCGATCTCGTAGAGCAGCACCAGAGGGCAGGCCATCAGGAGCAGGCTGAAGGGGTCCGGCGGGGTAAGAAAAGCTGAAACGATAAAGCCTATCAGGACCGCCATTCGACGAGCTTTACGGAAGCCGTCGACAGCCACGATGCCCGTCCTGTTCAGAAAGACCATGACCAGCGGCGTCTGGAAGACAAGGCCGAGCACCAGGGTCAGCGTGAAGAACAGGCTGATGTAATTCCCCAGGGTGAAGGCGAGATCGATATCGGCTCCTCCCCAGGTCGCCAGGAATCTAAGCGCGGTTGGGATCAGGATCAGATAGCCGAAGGAGGCTCCGATGGCGAAGAGGACCATCGAGAACGGGAGGAAGGTCAGCACGTAGCGCTGCTCGTTCTTATAGAGGCCCGCGCCCACAAACTTCCACCCTTCGTAAAGAACAAGGGGGAAGGTAAACAGCAGGCCGAAGATGATGGCGACCTTGAGATGCGTATAGAACTGCTCGAGGTAGGAGATCACCATGATGCGGGCCTCCTCGGTTGCCTGCATGCCCTCGACAATCTCGTCAAATCCTCGCAGCGCCTCGAGAAAATCCGTTTTGATGGTGGAATCGCGGCTGCTCTGTTCGAGCTCCTCGATCGTGGCGGCGCTGGCGTGGACCTCCGCCTTGCGCTGTGTCAGAATTTCATTAAAAGCCGCCAGGCGGGTGATCGGCTCAGCAAGATCATCGCCCCAGCCGCCGAGGAGCCAATCATCAGTTTTCAGCTCCGCCCCTTCCAGGGCCTTCAGCTTCCCCTCCAGGCCCTTGAATCGCCTGGGAATTTCCGAAACCGGCTCGAGCTCTTCCAACGTCGCAAAACGCTCCGCGACCTTTCCGGCGAGGAGCTCACCCTGCTTGCGATAGGATTCCTCGAACCTCAAGCGCTCCGCCTCAGGCAGAGATGGCAGGAGTTGCTCGAGCTCACCAGCAAAATTGCTGAAGGGTTCCGAGAGCTCCCTGATAATGGCCCGCCGCCTAACCTCGCCCCTGAACAGGACCTGCCAATCGGTGCGACTGAAGCCGGGGGAGGCCTCGCCCGGAGCCCCTGGCGGAGCCTCAAATGCCTGGAGCTCCTTGAGCTGCGTATCGAGACGCTCGAGCAGCTTGCTCTTCTGGGCGTTCCTGAAGGCACGCTGATGCGGATTGAGCGCAATCTCCATCAGCGGCTTCTCAAAAGAAACAGCCACGACCACGCCAACGACAACATAGAGAAGAGCGAAGAGGATCCTTTTGCGAAGTTCCTCTAAATGCTCCCCGAAAGTCATGCGGACTTCGCGCATAACACCGCCTCAGTCACCTGGGTTGCCAGGATAAGCTTGTCAACTTGGGTTATCCTGCCTTGAGGAACGAATCCGACCGCTCCAGGAAACGACTCCCGGAGGACCGATACCCCGTTGGTGACGAAGCTCAAGCCGGAAAAGCGGTGTCTACTCCGCCCATCCCAGCCCTCCGCCGCCGCGTCCTGCCAGCTGCAGCCGCGCTCCGGCCCTTTCCCCTGGGAAAAGGCCTCCGCCCCCGCTGAGTCGGCCTCAAGGCCGTACAACAAGGGCGAATACGCGACAGGACAGACCTGTCCAGACGCCACAAAGGCTTGCCTATCAAAGAGAGCAGATTCTACCCCACATCGAGACGGGCTGCAAAGAACCGGCTTCGTCCTGATCAGTAACCGATAAACTCCATGAGCTCCTTCTCGCGAAGGATCGGAACTCCGAGACGTTCCGCCACCTTGAACTCGGTGGTCTTCTCGTAGTCCTCGAGAGCCACGAGATAGCTCGTGTTGATATCCACGTTACCCTTCACCTGCACACCGTAGCCGCTGAGCTTGGCCCTGAGGAAATCCTCGGTCATCTCCTGGCTGGTAAGCTTGGTGCCGGCAAAGACGAAAATCGGCTCTTCTTTCTGATCGTAGAAGGGGCTGGTGATCAGGTCGCCCGCGACGATCGGATTCCTCTCGGCATCGACCTGCTCAATGACCCTGACCTCGGCGGAGTCCTCGCCGACCTGGCGAACTTCCACCCGGCCCTTGAACATCTTCTTGCCGCCCTTGATCGGACGATAGACCCTGAAGATCAGGCCATTCTTGAGATGATTCCTGCGGCCGATATCCACCCATCCCTTGCCCAACTCATTGGACACATGGACAAGCTTTCCATCAGGCTTGGCATCGGCGAGGGTCAGGAGCTGACGGTCTTTCGACTGCAGCTTCTTCACGAGAATGTGAAGCGTGCTGATCTCCGAGTCTTTGCGCTGCATCTGGCGGTTGGCGCCCAGCTCTTTCTCGGTCCACTCTTCCTCTTTATCCTCGAACTCCTGCTTCAGGCGTTCGATAACCGTGAGGTGATTACTCGCGCAGTCCTCAGAGGCCTGCTGCGCCTCAGCCACCTGGGATCTCTGCTCCTGCAGATCCTGGGTGAGTGTCTTGATCGTTCCTTCGCGACTTGCGATAGCGGCCGTAAAGGTCGTGTCCGCCTTGTCGCGCTCCTGGACAGCCTCATCGCGAATACCCTGGTACTCCTTGAAGGTTCCCGGGTAAAGGGCGTAGGGCTCGAGCAGGTTGGTGAATACCGGATGGGGCTTCCGGTTGAGATCCTTGTTGGCCTGGTTGATCGCGGCGAGGACACTCGTGAGCTGATTGGTCTTCAGGTTCTCGATCATGTCGGCGGTGTCGTCGTAATTATCGACGAGGTTCACGCCAACGATGAGACCCTTGACAGCCCTCAACTCGGTGGCAAGAGTCTTGTTGGCATCGGTGCCATCAGCAACCTTGTCTTGCTCCCTCTTGAGCTTGCCGGTCTTCGGATGCGAGATCTCGTCGAGCGCCTGGCTCTTCATGACAAAACCGACCGTGACGAGCACGAACAGCATCATCGCAACAACAAACAGGTATAAATAAACAGAGCCTTCTCTTTGGGCCATGGAGGTTCCTCCTGCATGCAAACAATCCGAAACTGCTCCCATTAAAGGGGCGAGCAGGCTGCTTGCTCAACTTGCTTGGTAATCTTCTATTAAAACGGGTCTAAAAATTCCTGAGACCTAGCTTACGATTTTATGGGTACATGAATAGCTGTCAAGGACGGAACAGTAGATGGATCAAAAGGTTTCGTAAACGAAGCCGGCCGTTATGTTCCGAGAAAAAACGCCTATACCCCTTGACACGGGGATGTACGACAGGTGAGGATACCCTGCCAGAGAAGAATATGCAGAGGCGCCTTTCTCCTCTGGCCTCAGAAACCGGCCAATCCGGCCAATAGAGTCCGCAGAGTACCTTCTACGGGTTTTTAAACCGGCTGACCAGGGGCGGGAGTAAGGAGCGATAATCCTGTTCGGGACTGTCCTGTTTGGGTTATTTTCAGGTGCCGAAGCGGTCTGAGCGGAGGATCCGAGCAGATATAGCGGTCTTTGAACGAAAGCGAGAAGACGGCTGAAAAGAGAAGCTGAAGAGAAAACCGAGCTGTTGATGGATCAAGTTTTCCAGCCGGCCTCACCCGGCCGGGGCAGAATACGCCTGGTCCCCCCGCCTGGAAACGGGTGGAAGGATCTCTCTGCAGGTGATCGTTTCGTGGCTCGGAACCCATTCCAAGTCTTTATTTCCATACCTACAATTTGATAACGCCAGCCGGCAGCTGTTCCTGAACTGCGGGAAGAGCAGCTCGATTGGCTGAAGGCCCGGACCGCCCTGGCTGCTTTATGCATGAAGGCCGGGGGAAGGGCAGATTGCAGCGTTCCACATGATACTGGGCATTCTCGGCGGTATAGGTTCAGGCAAGAGCACCGTGACCCGCATGTTCGCAGACCTTGGGGCAAAAACCCTGGATGCGGATGCGATCGCGCACGAGCTGATCGAGCGAGAAGATACGAAGTCTACTCTTCGACAGTGGTGGGGAGATGAGATCATCGCGGAAGATGGGACGGTGGACCGGACGAAGATTGCCGAACGGGTCTTTTCCGATGCAGAGGAGCTTGTCCGCCTGGAAAAGCTACTCCACCCCGAGATCAGGGCGCGCATTGAAGAGAAGATAGGTGAATTCAAAGAGAACAACGGAAAGTTCCTGGTACTGGATGTACCGCTGCTGGCCTCCTCGACCCTTCGTGATTTCTGCGACAAGATCCTCTTCGTCAACTCAACCGAGGTGCTTCGAGAAACCCGGGTCAGGGTAAGAGGCTGGTCTCCTGATGAACTGAAACGCAGAGAGGCTGGCCAGACGCGCGAAAGCGATAAGAAGATTCTGGCTAATTCCGTCATTAACAATTCAGGCAGTCTGGATGAAACACGTCAGCAGGTTGAAGATCTCTATGAGAGCCTGCTGGCTATCGACTTTACAGAGAGAGAGTGAGCAGGACGTGGCTAAGGCAAAACCATCCAAGAAGAAAACCGGCAAAACGAGCAAGCCCTCCAAGGGCAAGGGCAAAGGCAAGGGCGGCGAGACCGCCTACGGTCTTCCAAGTGACGAGGAGCTTGAGAAAGAAGCCCAGGCCATTGATGAGCAGAAAAAAGAATCTTCCGGAGAAGACCTGCACATCGGCCAGCTCCAGAAAATGTCCATCCCTCAGCTTCATGAGCTGGCCCAGGAGGAGGGCGTCCTGGAATATTCCGGACTCAAGAAGCAGGATCTCATCTTCAAGATCCTCAAGGAGCGTACCGACAAGAGCGGGCTCATGTTTGGCGAAGGCGTCCTCGAGACCCTGCAGGACGGCTTCGGCTTCCTCCGCTCGCCACGCTACAGCTACTACCCCTGCCCCGATGACATCTACGTATCACCATCGCAGATCAGGCGCTTCGGCATGCGCACAGGAACGGTGATCTCGGGCCAGATCAGGCCTCCAAAGGAGAACGAGCGGTATTTCGCCCTGCTACGGGTAGAGGCCATCAACTACGAAGAACCCGAGAATCTCATCAACAAGGCCAACTTCGATGACCTGACACCTCTCTACCCGGAGGAACGCCTGGTCATGGAGCTCGAGCCGGATGGGCTGGAGATGCGGACCGTAGACCTCGTCACGCCGATCGGCAAGGGGCAGCGAGGGCTGATCGTAGCCCCCCCCCGCACAGGAAAAACCATCCTGCTGCAGAAAATGGCCAACAGCATCACCAAGAACAACCCGGAGGTCGACCTCATCGTGCTGCTGATCGATGAACGTCCCGAGGAAGTAACCGACATGGAAAGATCGATCAAGGGCGAGGTCATCAGCTCCACCTTTGACGAGCCCGCCTCGAGACACGTTCAGGTAGCCGAGATGGTGATCGAGAAAACCAAACGGATGGTCGAGTACGGCCGGGATGTCGTGATCCTGCTCGATTCGATCACTCGCCTGGGCCGCGCCTACAACACCGAGGTCCCCCACTCCGGTCGAATCCTGTCCGGAGGCGTCGATGCCAGCGCCCTGCAGAAGCCAAAGCGATTCTTTGGCGCCGCGCGCAATATCGAAGAGGGAGGCAGCCTGACGATCATCGCCACCGCCCTGGTTGAGACAGGCAGCCGGATGGACGAGGTCATCTTTGAAGAGTTCAAGGGTACCGGAAACATGGAGCTGCATCTTAACCGGCGGCTGGCCGACAAGCGGATCTGGCCTGCGATCGACATCGCCCGCTCCGGGACACGCAAGGAGGAACTCCTCCTTGACCCGGAAGAGCAACGCAAAATATGGGTCCTCAGAAAGATACTCAACGACATGAACCCTGCGGAGGGCCTCGAACTCCTCACGAGCAAGCTCAAGACCAATAAGACCAACGCCGAGTTCCTGATGTCGATGAACCCGGACAAGGCTTGAGACTGGGAGCCCGGCTCAGCGTGACTTTCTTCGAAGCCAGACGACCTGCTGCATAGTCTTGGGGTTCAGACCCTCGTCATCGACCATTCGTATGGTCAACCTGAGAGCAGCGGGCATGTAGGCCGCCTTGTAGCGCACACCGGGCTGGTCTTTCCCGCCCCACAGGGTGCTGTCGATATCCTCGACGAATTCAAGCATGCCGTTGATGTTGGTCTTGACCGTATAGTCGCCGGCAGGGAAGGCTGCCAGGCGCCCTGCTATGTTGCCGCCCGCTTTCTTTCCTCCGCGCTCGGCCTCGGTGAAGATGTAGACCCTGTCACCCGGAACCAGCTCGGCAAAGCTGATGCTGGGGTTGCCGGTAAAACCGACCCTGACAGGCTGCGGCCGCCGCCCAGCGTTGCGAGCGACGTTGGAATCACCCCAGACGGCCGTCTGGGCGATTGCCAGGGGGAATTTCTCGGCAATCTTGACGCTGCCGTAGCCGAATTTCTTGGTGTAGATGTAGCCCCTGCCTCTCTTCGTTCTCTTGGAACGCGTGGCGAGCTCAACGGGGTCCTTGTAGTCCTCTTCAGGCGTACGGAACTTCGGAGCTCCCTTCCTGCGGCTTCGCTGGAAGGGGTTGTCGCTCATGTACTCGACCCGGAAATCGGTAACGTTGGTCGCCACCTCGATGATTTGCCGAGTGATGGGATACGCGGAGAAGTTGGTGACCAGCTTGCTGTCGATACGAAAGAAACGAACAATTTTATAGAGCACAAGGTCACGAACCTTGTCCATCTCGACGCTGTCGGGTGGCTGGGGTATTCCGTTCCTCCAGGGCTTGGTGGGGTCTACAAGCATATACTCGATGTTGGCCTCCCGAACCTGGCCTTCTATATAGGTCATCCCCCGGAAATAGACCTGGTAGGCATCATGGATCTTCGCCGACCTGTCTCCATCCATAAACTGCTGCTTTTCCCGGCTCTCGTAGTGGCGCTGAATGATGTGGGCAAACTCGTCATATTCTCCAATCATCCCGCCATCGACGACACCGAAACCATACTCATCCCTGGTATCGGCGATCTCCTCACCCATCTCAAAGTGGAAATTCCGCCGACCGGCTCCTCCCCGCCCATCGGAATAAAACTCCAGCTCCTGGGTAGGAATCCATGCCGAGAAATCGTTCTTGACCGTATTGAGGGCCAGCCGGAAACGATTGTAGACCTCGACCTTCTGCAACGTGCTGGTGTAGGTCTCCTGGGCGCTCGTCGACACCATCATGATCATGATGGAGAGAATCGCCGAGAGGGCGAGGGCGACCATCAACTCGATGAGAGTAAAGCCCTGTTCCAGCCCGCCTCTTCGAACGGAACCCGGCATCGGCCGGAAGCCCATATTTTCACCTGGCTCTTCACGCATCATATCGCAGCCTCAAAATACACCTTCATAATCGGTTCGATCGTTTCATCTGCTCGCAGCGGACGCCCTCTGGGGAACCCCCTGTAGATCAATACCGTGAAATGATAAAGCTTATTGGCCGGCTGGTAGGAGCGGTCCTCGGAAGCATCCGCATCGTAGTAGCTGTTTCGGACCTTGATGGCGAAGGAGTACTGGCGAAGCGTCTCGATGGTCATGTCCTTGAGGACACGCTTTTCTAAGAGAAACTCCTCAGAGAAATCTGCACCCCTGGGATCGCCGCCGGGAATGAGCTTCTGACCCAGCCTGTAGACCTTCTCTACACGGAAGGTTCGCTGAACATCTCCAGCCGAGTCCTCTTTCTGAAAATCATCTCCATCATCATCTGCCGCCAGCGCGTTGCCTCCCCCGTTGGCCCGGCTGTCGGTCTCCGGAAAGAGGAACAGCTTTCCGCGCCTGAGCGAATCGGCCCGTCTGCTAGGGCCTGGAAATTTCCGTCCGCTTTTGAATCGCGGCAGGAGAATGTAATAGTCGTCCTTGACATCATGAAGCTTGGAATCCGAGGGGGCCTTGTCCGTAACTCCATCGTGACGCAGGATGAAATAGGGATGGCCCTGCTGCTTCGAGAGTCCCTTGCTGTTTCGAATTCCACTTCGAATCGCATCGGCAACCGACTGGGCGATCACCACCGAATTAGAGGTCTCCACCACCGTCCTGCCGGCCTTGATGGCCACGGGGAACAGGGCCAGGATCCCCACCAGGCCAAGGGTCAGGACCGAGGTCGCGATGAGAATTTCGATCAGGGTAAAACCAGCCGCCCGCTCATATTCGTGAAATTCACGGGAGCGGTCTCCGGCAAAGCCTGATCTGTCTTCAGTCGATTTATTGAACATCACTTTTTCGACCTCCTCCGGCCTGAACGACTCGAGGATTTGGCCCCGGCCTCGACCTTGTTCACGGCGCTCACATCTCCTCGTTTTCTCGGAAAATCGGCCAGCGGAACGACCTTGCTCCGAATCTGACCGGTTGGCCTCATATCGATAAAGCAGGCTAGGGTCGCATCCAGCTGGAGAATCACCACATCGGAAGTCCTGGGTCTGTCGCCTTCAACCCCATTGTAGACCGATGTGGGAACATCGCTGCAGCCATCGCTGAAGACCAGGGTGCCGTTACGATTGAACGTAATCTTGAACAGACCGGTGGTCTTGTACTTGCGGCCACTCCTGGTGGTATTCCCGCTGCTTGTTCTCCTGGTGCGGGAACCCCGGCGAACGCGGCCCTTG
>CAUZHA010000074.1:0-22981 GCA_963579555.1 Planctomycetes bacterium UBA1146 | reverse complement strand
GCTGCTCGAAAACGAGCCGAACAACCAGGCGAAGTCCGCCTCCAGGATCAGGCATCCCTGCGCCATCAACGGCCGCTTCAGCTCGAAGGGCGACCGGGATTATTACTCCATCGCCGGGAAAAAGGGCGACCGAATTTTGATCCGTGGAGAAACTCGTCTCTCGGGCTCACCCACCGACCTCTACCTCCGCCTCGAAAAACCAGGCGGTGGGAAGCTCGCCGAAGCGGAAGACCAGTCCTACGACCCTGGAAAGGACAAGCAGAAGGGCAAGAACTACTACTTCGATGAGGGCTCGATTGACCACACCTTCACCGAAGACGGCGTGGTCATCCTCATGGTCGAAGATCTCACCGGGAGAGGCGGACCCGAGCACGTCTACCGGGTTGAGGTTCGCCCCTCCCGGGGGCGTTTCTCCCTGGAGCTCTCCGACACGCTCTACCATGCACCGGCCGGCGGCGACTTCAAGGTGAAGGTCCATTGCCGGCGCAACGGCTACGACGGGCCGATCGAGCTCGAGGCGGCGGGGCTTCCTCCCGGGACAAAAGCCGCGAAGGCCCGCATCGACGAGGGCAAGACCTCGGCCGAGCTCAGCATCGCCCTTGGCAAAGACCTCCAGCCCGGCTTCATCGGAACCTTCCGGATCTTCACGACCATCCGGATCGGCAAAGCAACCGAGCGGCTGGATGCCGGCACCCGGGAGGCCCTCAGAAAGGAATTCCCGCGCCTCTTCCATCCCCCGCGAGTCCTTGATGGGCTCGCAGGCTTCGCGGTTACCGCCAGGGAAAAATAAGGCCTCCCCGGCCGTGACCTACTTCACCGAGAAGCGGTGGACGGTCTCATGGGTATAGATCTTGCCCGGCTCCAGGAGGATCGGCGGAAACTTGGGCTGGTTGATCGAATCCGGGAAGTGCTGGGTCTCGAGACAGATCCCATAGTTCTTCGCGTATTTCCTGCCGCCCTTGCCAACATTGGACCCATCGAGATAGTTCCCGGTGTAGAGCTGGATTCCCGGCTCGGTGGTCAGGATCTCGAGCAACCGGCCGGAGCCCGCATCGTAGAGGGTCGCGGCCAGGGCCATCGAGTTGTCCTTGGAGTTGAGACAATAGTTGTGGTCGTAGCCTCCGGGGTTTTCATCTCCGGGGGGAAGCTTGTCGATCCGGGAGCCGATCTTCATCGGCTTGGTGAAATCCATGACCGTACCCTTTACCGCCTTGATCTCGCCGGTCGGTATCCCGCCTCCATCAATCGGGGTGTAGTGCTCGGCGGCGATCATCAGCTCGTGATCAAGAATCGTCCCGCTGCCGGCCCCGGCCAGGTTGAAGTAGGAGTGATGGGTCAGGTTGACCGGGGTGGCCTTGTCGGTCTTGGCCCAGTAGCTGATGATCAGCTCATTGTTGTCGGTGAGCTTGTAGATAACCCTGATATCAAGGTTCCCGGGGTAGCCCTCCTCCCCGTCGGGACTGTTGTAGGTGCAGAAGAGCATGGAAGCCCTGGCCCCCTGGATGGCCTTGATCTTCCAGTTTCGCTTGTCGAGTCCCTTGACGCCTCCGTGCAGGTGGTTGGCGCCGTTGTTCTTCGCCAGGGTGTATTCCTTATCGCCGATCTTGAACTGGCCGCCAGCGATCCTGTTGGCGACGCGTCCGGTGGTGGCTCCGAAGTAAGGATGGCCGGCGAGATAGCCGTCCAGGGAATCGAAACCGAGCACCACGTCCTCGAGCTTCCCACCGCGGCCGGGAACATGCAGCTCCGTCAACAGCGCGCCGTAGGTCATGACCTTCGCCGTTACGCCGTTCTTGTTCACCATCGTGTAGAGCTCTACGGCGTCGCCTTCAGCGGTCTTGCCGAAAGGGGCCATGGTGACCTTGTTAGAGGTCGCTGCACAGGAAGCCAACAGGAAAACGCAGGGAATGAAGCCGAGGATCCGGATGAGTCGCATGGATACGCTCCTGGGTGATGATGGATGATGAAACCCGACCCGCCAGTATACAAACTCCGGCTCAACCTGCCATACTATCTGTTCGCAAGGAAAGCCCCGTTTCGCGAATCGAAACCAAGCGTAAAGGACCAACCACATGCTCAGACTCGCCTCCCTGATCCTGGCCGCCTTACTTCTGGTCGTCCTGCCCCGGCTCAAACTCGCCGCCCAGGAAACCCCGGAGTCCCTTCTTCTCAAAGCGACTACGGCCAGGCGGGAGGCCCAGGAACTCACCCTGCGCGCCGCGGCGGCCTTTGACCGAAGGGGAGGCGATCACTTTGTCGCCGGGAGAGTCAAGGAGTCGGTGGGGGATTTTGACATGGCCGTCAAGCTCGACCCGGATAGAGAGCCCTGGCATTGGCGCCGCGGAATTTCCTATTACTACGTCGGCGAGTTCGAGAAGGGCCGCAAACAATTCGAGGGCTACCAGGCAGTCGACTCGAGCGATGTCGAGAACGCCACCTGGCGCTATCTCTGCATGGCCAGGCTCAGTGGAGTCGCCGCCGCGAGCAAGTCCATTCTCAAGATCGGCGACGACCGGCGGGTGCCGATGCGCCAGATCTACGACCTCTATGCCGGCAAGCTGAAACCCGGGGATGTCCTCAAGGCGGCCCGCGCCGGAAAGCCGCCACCCCCGGCGCTCAACAGGAGGCTCTTCTACGCTCATCTCTACCTCGGGCTCTACTACGAGGTCGCCGGCGAGGCCGAGCTCGCCCGCAAGCACCTCTACAAGGCCGCTGATGACCACAGGATCGGCCACTACATGTGGGATGTCGCGCATGTCCACGCGAACATCCTGCGGGCAAAAGAGAAAAAGAAATAACTCACGGCCGGTTTATTTTCCCAGGTCGATGTAAACCGGCTGTTTCGAGACTGCGCGGGTAGAGCCTTCCGTCCTGCAGCGCCGGCAGCGTCCAGCACCGGCCCGAGACCAGCTTCGCCCCCATGCTCGGCCTGAATTATTGGAAGAGAGCGCCTGCTTCGTACTAACATGGAGGCTGCCCGAAACCCGGCCGCGGCGGCGGGGCTCAAGCCGGGGAGCTTCATCCAACATCTTTCTCCAAAGGAGCCTGGACCAGGCCATGAAACAAACCATCGCGGCATTCACGCTGCTCGTCTGCGGCCTGTTGGCCGGATACGCCACAGCCCAGGAGCTCAAGCCGGACAAGCGCTTTACCCAATGGGACAACAACAAGGATGGCAAGCTCACCCGCGAGGAGCTTCCCGAGCGCAACCGCAAAAACTTCGCTCGGGTCGACACCGACAAGAACGGCTTTATCTCGCTCAAGGAGCACCTTGACTTTGTCCGCGGGCTCGCCCGCAACCGCCCCCAGGCCCGCGCACTCCAGGGCGTTATGATCGAGAAGAATATCGCCTACGCCGGCACCGACAATCGGCGCCAGGCCCTCGACCTGGCGCTGCCTGAAAAGCGCGCCACCGACAGGCCCCTCGCGGTCATCGCCTACATCCATGGCGGCGGATGGAGACAGGGCTCAAAGGAAGGCGGCCTCAACCGGCTGGGCGTCTATCTTCGTACCGGCCGCTACGCCGGGGTCTCGATCGGCTACCGGCTCAGCGACGAGGCGAAGTGGCCGGCCCAGATCTACGACTGCAAGGCCGCGATTCGGTGGCTCAAGGCAAACTCGAAAAAATATGGCCTCGACCCGGACAGGATCGCGGTCTACGGCACCTCGGCTGGCGGTCACCTGGTCGCCATGCTGGGCGTCACCGGGGACCGTCGAGATCTCGAGGGCGGCCTCGGGTCTTACAAGGACTACACGGGAAGCGTCGCAGCGGTCCTCGACTATTTCGGACCGACCCAATTCCTTCTGATGAACTCGAAAGCAACCAGGATGGACCACGATGCCCCGGACTCACCTGAGAGCCTGCTGATCGGAGGCCCGATCCAGGAAAACAAGAAGAAGACCCTGCACGCCGCTCCGATGAGCTACATCAGCAAGAAGGCCTGCCCCTTCCTGATCGTCCACGGTACGAAGGACGCGCTGGTGCCGGTTCACCAGTCGGAGATCCTCGACAAGGCTCTCGACAAGAACGAGGTCGAGTCCATTTTCATCCGCGTCGAGGGCGGTGGGCACGGAGTGCGCGGAGCGCCGCTTGACCAGGCGGGCCTGGCATTCCTTGAAAAGCACTTCTGGGGCAAAGAGGTCAAGCTGGCCGACAAAACGATCCAGAACAGTGACCTCAGGGCGAAGCGCCCGGAAAAGAACTCCAGATGAACGAGGTGACCCTCTACCACAATCCACGCTGCTCAAAGAGCCGCCAGACCCTGGCGCTGCTCGAAGAGCGCGGCATCACGCCGGAGATCGTCGAATACCTGCAGACACCCCTGGACGCGGCGACCATCTCAGGCCTGCTCACCAAGCTCGGCATCGGAGCGATCGGTCTGATGCGAAGGAGAGAGGCCCCCTTCACCGAGCTGGGACTCGCCGGCCGGGAAGCTGATGATGCGGCCCTCATCGAGGCCATGGCCTCGCACCCGATTCTCATCGAGCGTCCCATCGTGGTCGCCGGCGACCAGGCCCGCATCGGCCGCCCGCCGGAGGCTGTCCTCGACATTCTCTGAGAAAAATCTATTCCGGCCGCCCTAGGAGCCGATCCCCAGGGGAAAGCCAAGTCCCCAATAGACCAGCAGGAAGCCGGTCCACAGCACCAGGAAGGCCAGGCTGTAGGGCAGCATCAACGAGATCAGCGTTCCGACTCCCGTCTTCTTCACGTAGCGCTGGGAGAAGGCGACCACCAGCGGAAAATACGGCATCAGCGGAGTGACGATATTGGTGCTCGAATCACCCACCCGGTAGGCCGCCTGGGTCAGCTCGGGAGAGATCCCTAATTGCATCAGCATCGGAACGAAGATCGGGGCCAGCAGGGCCCACTTTGCAGACGCCGAGCCGACGACGAGGTTGACGAAGGCGCACAGAAGGATAATCCCGACAATCGTGAACTGGGCCGGAAGAGCGAGCGATTTGAGAACATCGGCGCCCTTCACCGCGAGGAGCGCGCCGAGATGCGAATGATTGAAGGCGTAGATGAAAAGCGAAGCGAAAAAGGCCATCACCAGGTAGTAGCCCATGGTGCTCATCGTGCTGCTCATTCCCTTGATCACGTCCCGGTGCGATTTGAACCGGCCCGAGATGTAACCATGGACGATACCCGGCACGATAAAGAGGAGAAAGATCAGGGGTACGATAACTTTCATCAGCGGCGCGGAGAAGGATGTCAGCTGCCCATCGCCGCGGAAAACCGAATCCTCCGGCCAGCAGAGCGCAGCCAGGAGGCCCAGGCCGAGCAGGAGGGAGACGATGCCTCCCAGCATGCCGGATCTTTCGGCGGCCGTAAGCTCCTCCATCTTCGGCATGTCATCAGGGTCGCCATCCACCTCGGTTGACTCGAGCCGCGGCTCAATCATCCGGTCGGTAATGTACCAGCCTGTCAGGATGATCAGCAGGCTGGAGGCTGTCGTAAACCAGTAATTGCAGAGCGGATTGACCTCACGGCTGGAATCGAGGATCTGGGCCCCCTCCTGGGTGATCCCCTGCAGCAGCGGATCGATGCCCGAGGGAATGAAATTGGCGCTGAAGCCTCCCGAGACTCCGGCGAAAGCCGCCGCGATTCCGGCCAGAGGGTGGCGCCCGGCAGCGTAGAAGATGACCCCGCCGAGCGGAATCACCAGGACATAGCCGGCATCGGCCGCGCTATGACTGAGGATGCCCACGAGGATCAACATCGGAGTCAGCAGGACGGCCGGCGTGACGCCCAGGAGAGCCTTGATGACCGCGTCGATGAAGCCCGATTTCTCAGCGACGCCGACCCCGAGCAGGGCCACGAGCACCACACCCAGCGGGGTGAATCCCGTAAAGGTTTTTACCATGTCGACAAGAAACTGCACCAGCGCCGCACCGGTGAGCTGGTTGGCGACCTGCCGGGTCTCCGGTCCCGCTTTTTTCGGCACCTCGAATTCGTAACCGCCCAGCAGCCAGGAGATCACCCAGGTGAGCAGCATAGCGAAGATAAAAAGGACCGCAGGGTCGGGAAGCTTATTTCCCAGCCGCTCAACGGTTCCAAGAATGCCGCCTGTTTTCGTATTTTCTCCGGCCGCTTCATTCATCTCTTTGATCTCCTGCAGGCTTACCTGGCAACGAACAGTCTAGAGAAAGCTCGCTCTCCTGTCCAGACCGCAGCTTACAGTCCCTGGAGGCTCGCCTCTTTTCGTTAGCTCACAACCCCCCGGCTACTTAGAATCCCCCCCATGCGAAAAAACAAATTCAGCCTGTCGTCGGCCCTCCTGCCCGGAATCCTCCTGCTCCTCTGCTGTGTTCTTCAAAGCGCCGATGAGAAAAAGAGCCGCCTGAACTTCCTGCTCATCACCGTCGATGACATGAACTGGGACTCGCTCGGAGTGAACGGCTCCAAGGTCGCCGGGGTCTCCCCCAACATCGACCGGCTGGCCTCCCAGGGCCTGCTCTTCAACCACGCCCACGTCACCATCGCCGTCTGCATGCCGACGCGCGCGGTCTGGATGACCGGGCGCTATCCGCATCGAAGCGGGGCGCTCGGGTTCCAGAAGATCAACCCGGGAGTGCCGACCCTGCTCGAGGCTCTGAAAAAAGCCGGCTACCATACAGGCATCCTGGCCAAGGTTCCCCACGTTATTCCCAGCCGCGGTGAGAGCTGGGATCTCACGCTCCAGGCACGTGAGCTCGGTGTCGGCCGCGACCCGGCTCTCTTCGCCGAACATTCAGGAAAGTTCTTCGCGGCGGCAAAAGCCGCCGGCAAGCCCTTCTTCCTGATGGCCAACTCGCAATCCCCGCATCGCCCCTTCGCGAACAGCAAGCAGGGGACCGCGCGAAAAAAAGCCAACCCGAAGAAGAAAAAGAAGGCGTCGAATTTTCCCGTGGTGGAGAACCCCTACAAGCCCGGAGACATCCCGGTGCCGGGCTTCCTGCCGCCGCTGGATAAGATCAGGACCGAGATGGCCCAGTACTACACCTCCGTGCGCCGGGCCGACCGCATCACGGGAGCTGTCCTCAAAGAGCTCGACAAGGCGGAGCTCGCCGACAACACCCTGGTCATGTTCCTCTCCGACCACGGCATGCCGCTGCCCTTCGCCAAGACCAACTGCTACTACCACTCAACGCGTACGCCCTGGATCGTCCGCCTGCCCGGCATAACGAAGCCCGGCTCGGTTGACCGCCGGAACATGATCAGTGGAATTGATCTCGCCCCCACCGTGCTTGACATCCTGGGGCTGAAGCCGCTGGAGGGGATGGACGGGCGCTCTTTCAGACCGCTTCTGGGCGGCAAGGAACAGTCCGGGCGTGACCGGATCTTCACCCACTTCCACCGTACCGCCGGCCGGAGAGACTACCCGATGCGCTCGCTGCTCACCCGCCGGTGGGGCTACATCTACAACGGCTGGGCCGACGGCAAGATGGTGTTCAAGAACGAATCCCAGAACGGCCTGACCATGGCCGCCATGAAAGCCGCCGCCGCCGACAACAGCTCCATCGCCGAGCGCGTCAAGCTCTTCCTCTACCGCGTCCCCGAGGAGCTCTACGATTACGAAAAAGACCCCGACGCGCTGCACAACCTCATCGGCGACCCCGCCCACAAGGACCGGGTCGCGGACTTCCGCAGGCAGTTGGCCGAGCATATGAAGAGCACCAGCGATCCGCAGCTGGCGCCCTTCAAGAAGCTCATCGTCAATTAGCCCGGCCTATTTCTTCGCCTTCTTCAGCGTCGTCATATAGGCCACGACATCGACGAGCTCCTGCGCGCTCATCTGCTTCTGGAGGTCGGCCGGCATCAGCGACAGCTTGTCCTTTTTCAGCGCCAGGACCTGGGCCTTCGGGAACGTCCTGCTGAGCGCATCTGCGCCCCGGATCACGACCTCAGCCGCCGTCTGGCTGATGAGAATCCCGCTGTGGGTCTCGCCGTTCTTCAGGATCGCGACGTAGGTCTCGAAGTTCTGGCCGATCGCGGCGCTCGGGAAGAGGATGGACTCCAGCAAGGCCTCACGGGTCAGCTTGCCGCCGATCTCCGACAGGTCCGGCCCCACCTCCTTGCCCGCGCCGTTGACCTTGTGGCAATTGGAGCAGATCTCGATCTTGGCGAACACCTCGGCTCCGCGCTTCACATCTCCACGGGCTCCGAGGAGCTTGGCAATGGAGGGCAGCGTCCGGTTGCTCTTCGTCTTCGGCAGGGGGAAGAGCTTCGCGGCCGCGGCGCGCACATCCTTCGCGCGGGAGCGGTGCAGATCGAGAGCGGCCGAAGCGCGCAGGCCGGCCTCGAGCTCGTCCTTCTGGGCCATCCGGATCAGCTCACGACCTCCGTTCTGGCTCCGGGCGAGACCCTTGACCGCCTTTCGACGCAGCTCGACACTCCTGTCGTCATCCTTAACCACCGCGGCCAGGATACCGGCGGCGCGGTTCTCGCCCGAATTGGAGAGCACCTCAACAATGCCTGCCGTCTTCTTCTCATCGGCTCCATCGAGCGCCTTGGTGACCAGTTCGGTCGCGTTCTTCCCCAGGAGAATACGAATCGCGTCAACTCCGGCCTGGCCGGCGGGGTCAGCGATGGCCACCTCGAGGAGGTCAGGATACTTCGCGCTGATGTTGAATCGATTGACCAGCTCCACAAATTGAGGGGAACCCTTCGATCTCTCGAGCAGGCCATCGAGGGCCTTGGAGTACTTCGCATCCTTCTTCGGATCAAAATTGCCCAGGCGCTTCAACGCCTCCTGTGCCACCAGCAGCCTGGCGGGATCGGCATCCTTGCCGGCGCCGAAGGCGAGGGCGATCAGCGCCCCGTCCTTCTCCGGCCCCTTGAGGAAGTCAAAGGCGCGCAGGTAACGCGGAATCTCGGATTTTTCCAGCTTGCCGCCCAGGATGCTGGCGAGCTGATCCGGGGTCGCCTTGGCGCGTGAACGCCAGACCACATCGTTACGCGACTCAGCCGATGATGACTTCGCGGCGTATTTCTCCAGCCAGGCGCCGAAATACTCATCCCAGCGATTGGCGGCGCTGATTCCCAGCGCCTCGAGATACCAGCGATCCTTGCCATCGTGAGCCGCGGCGAGCTGCGCCCAGAGCGCCGGTGCCTTGTCCGACTTTTCGCGGCGCAAGGCGATAGCACACTCCCGCCGTACAGGGGCGGAGGTGTCAGAGGCCAGCTTCGCGATCAGCGGGATCATGTCCTGCTTGAGCTGGCGGGCCAGGCGCACCGACACGACCCGGATGTCTTCATGCTTGTCACCGGCAGCGAGCTCCACGTAATGAGCCCCCCGGCCCTTGATCTTTCCGAGCAACCACAGCGCGCGGGCGCGATGGCGAACATTATCCGAGCCATAGAGTCCGAGCAGGGCCTTCTCCGCCTTGGTCCCCATATCATGAAGGGCCGTCCAGGCAAGATAGCGAACCGAGTAGTTTGGGTTCTTGAGGGCCTCAACCGCTCCCTCGGCGGTCTTGAAGTCAAAGGTAGGCACCTTGTACTTGGTGTTGGGGGGTGCCACCCTGAAGACCCGGCCGCGACCGAGGTCACGCATGCCGTGTCCGCCCACGCCCGGATCATACCAGTCGGTGACAAAGAGCGACCCATCAGGAGCCACGCTGACATCCGCGGGACGGAACCAGCGGTCCCGGCTACCCTTGAGGATGTCGACCGATTCGGCCGAATAGCCGGCACCGGTCTTCTTGACGGGATAAGCGCGGCAGACGTTCGGGCCGGCGTCACAGTGAATCACCTGGTCCCAGAAGATCTTGGGCAGCAGGCGGCCCTCGTAGACGGTGATACCCGTGGGAGATCCCGCGCCGGTCTGAAGGAGATTCGGCACCACGCCGGGATCGTTCAGGTGCCAGTGGCGCCTGGGGATCTCTTTCTCGATCCCGACCCGGTTACTTCTCCAGCCCGCGCCGGTCATCTCATCGCGGTAACCGTAGTTACCGAACTCCATGACGTAGTTGATGCGAACACCCCGATTGCCGTCATCATCATTGTCGGACTGCCAGACGGAGCCGAGAGAATCGACCGTCGCCTCATAGTTGTTGCGGAAGTTATGGCCGAGAACCTCGAACTCGCTGCCATCGGCGTTACAGCGGAAGACCATGCCGCCGAAGTAAGGCTTGCCGTTGTCCCGGACCTCATTGCCATCGATGTCGGTGATGATGGTCCCCTTCGCATCGTGTACGTGCCGGCCGGTGTTGCCGACGTTCCAGTAGAACTTTCCATCCGGCCCGAAAACGATCGAATGAGTTGAGTGGTCGTGCTGAGGCGCGCCTGTTTTTGTAAAGAGGAGCTCCTTGCGGTCCGCCTTGTCATCGCCATCGTCATCATGGAAGACGAATACGTTGGGAGCGCAGGAAACGATGACCTTGTTGCCAAGCACCACGATGCCCATGGCCGAATCGATATCACGGCCCTGGTAGAAGACCTTCGACTTATCGCTGACTCCATCGCCATCGCTGTCTTCGAGGATCACGATCCTGTCGCCCTCAGGGCGACGGCCGTTGTTGCCCCTGTAGTTGACCACCTCGCAGATCCAGACCCGGCCGCGATGGTCGATATCGAGGTTCGTCGGACTGACGATCATCGGTTCGGAAGCGAAGAGGGTCGCATCGAGATCGGCATGTACGTCGAGACCCGCGAGGGCATCGCCGGGCTCACGGCTGTCACCGCCGCCGCCCCCACCGCCACCACCGCTGGCCGAGGTCAAAACAGCCGAGCCGGGATTGCCGGTGTAGACCAGGAACTGGACCGAGCTGGCGTTGCCGCAGGCATCCTGTTCGGTACCGCCATTGTCGAGGCCGGCCAGGGCCTTGAAGCGTTCGTAGCCCGGGGGAATCTTGTAGGAGATGACCGAGTTGGCATGGGTGCCGAGACCGTATGGAATATCCTTATCGCCGATCCGCAGGGTGTCTCCCCCGCAATTTTTATTGACCCTTACGTTGTTGAAGCCCGAAGACGCAGAGGTCCACTTCAGCTCCGTGAGCTTCTTTTCGCCCTTTGGACCGACCAGGCGGGGCTCCCCCCAATCCGCCCAGTCACAGCTAAAGCCGTTGCCCCCATCGGAAGCTACGAGATAGAGCTCTTTCGCACCCCGGATATCGACATCGACCTTCACCGAGCAGCCTGGAGTCAACGCAGTCACCATCTTGCTCTTGAACACAGGCTTAACGCCTGGCTTCGGTGGGGCCAGCTTGCCGGCCTTCCTGCTGATCTTCTTGCCCTTGATCGCCGCGACCAGGTCATCCTTACTGGGGTTGGCGGAGGAGACCCCACCAGAGGGAACATCCGCCTTGGCTACCCAGGCGATTGCGTTAAGAACCAGCTTGCGGAAGTTCTCATCGCCCCAATTCCAGTGCACGTGGCCGCCGGTGAAGCCGAAGCCACGGCCTCCGTCAGGGCGCTCACGCGCCCAGGCGACATGCTGCGGGTCGCCCTTGGCTACCGAGGCGCGAACGGCGGGGTTGCCGCTATGGGCGCCGTTGCCCCGGCGCATGGTGCTCTCGGGCGCCACTGCGCTGAGGATGGGAGTCACCCCCTCCAGCTTGTCACGAAAGCGCATGTGGAAATACCACTCGTCGTTGATCTTGAAGGGCTTCACGCCACGGGTGATGGGGTGCTCCGGGAGCTTCTTGAACTCGGCGATCCAATGCGGGTTCACCGACCAGTGGGCCTCAAAATAGCCGCCGATCCAGTCGAGAAAATAATTCCCGGACTTGCCCTTGGGAACCTCGACCGCGTAGTGGATGCAGGCGAGACCGACGCCCTTCTTCATGAGCTTGTCAAGCTCCTCGAGATGCCGGTTGACGGGGTGCCCTCCACCGCCATCCATGTAAAGCACGACAGCTGAGGCGCCATCGAAAATCGACGCATCCTTCGGCCAACCCCCCGTGTGGACCTTCGTCTTGATACCCGGCAGGCCTTTCTCGAGGGTGGCCGCGAGATAGCGGCAGCCGCCGCCATGCTCATGCGAGCCAAAACCATGGCTGTCCCGGCCGGCGACAAAGACCACCGTCTTGTCCGCCGCCGCGGCAAAGGACGGCGCTCCCAGGCCTGAGAAAAAAGCCAGCATCAACGAGACAATAAGGACCGTGCGAAGGTTAAGCATCACGATGTTCATCTCCAGAGAAAGCGCCCCATCCGCCTAGGCGGCCGGGAGCGTGGGAAAATTCCATTCAGAGAAATTCAGACACACTGTAAAATCGCTCACCCTCTTCGGAGTAAGCGAGAGGTATCTTAACCCAGATCAGGGAATCCGGACAAACCCCAAGCCGACCATTCCGGCGCTGGTTGACCCCCCTGTTTGCTCAGGGTACAAAGGACCGGCGGCAGATCACCTCACGACAGACAACCAGGGAGCCCCATGGGAACAAGACTTCGCGGCACGACCACGCGCCCGGGCCTGATGCCCGGCTTGATTCTTGCGCTGCTGACCTGCTCCTCCTCTCCCGGCGCCGACCTTCCGGCCTTCCCGGGGGCTGAAGGTTTCGGAGCCGGCGCGAAGGGCGGACGCGGAGGGAAGGTCTTTGTCGTTACCACGCTGGAGGACTACAAGGGCGGCAAGAAAGCTGCTGTCCCGGGCAGCCTTCGCCAGGCCTGCGATGCGGAGGGGCCGAGGACCATCGTTTTCGACATAGCCGGCACCATCGAGCTGAAGAACGCCATCGTCCTCTCGAAGCCCTATGTCACGATCGCCGGCCAGACGGCGCCCGGGGGAGGAATCTGCCTCAAGAACTACGGGCTCAAGATCAGCACCCACGATGTGGTGGTTCGCTACCTCCGGGTTCGCCCCGGCGACACCATGAAACGCGAGCTGGACTCCATCTCGGTTTCGGCGGGAAGCCGCGACGTCATCATCGATCACTGCTCGGCGAGCTGGTCCATCGATGAGACACTCTCGGTCTCCGGGGTCGGGATCACGAACGTTACCGTGCAGTGGTGCATCATCAGCGAGAGCCTGAACGACAGCTTCCATAAGAAAGGCCCCCACGGCTATGGATCCCTCGTTCGCACCAACGGCGACATCAGCTTCCACCACAATCTCTACGCCCATCATCGAAGCCGCTCTCCAAGGCCGGGAACCTACGGCGAAGGATCGATCCTCTTCGATTTTCGCAACAATGTCATCTACCAGGGCGGAAGGGGCTATACCGCCGAGGACCCCGCGCGGGTGAATTACGTCGGCAACTACATCAAGGCGACGGACAGCTTTTCAGCTACGCAAACCACCGAGATGCATGCCGCCGGCAACCTGGTGGAAGGTAAAAAAGGAAGCTCGGATGACCCCTGGAGCGCCGTCAAGGGGCTGGAGCCGAAAAACCGGAGGGTGAAACCCTTTCCCGTAGCTCCTGTTGTGACAGATGATGCGAAGGACGCCTACCGGCGCGTCCTCTATGAGGGCGGCGCCAGCAAGCCGGTTCGCGACGCGGTAGATACCAGGATCATCGAGCAGGTTCGCGCGGGCAAGGGCGAGCTCATCAACTCGCAGAAGCAGGTCGGCGGGTGGCCTAAGCTGGAGGTCGAGTACCAGACCGAGAAGGAGGAGGAGTGGGTGGCCTGGCTGCGCAAGGATGCCGACCGTGACGGCATGCGCGCTACATGGGAGAGAGCCTACGGACTCAACCCGCGATCGGACAGCGACACGGCTGAAGACCCTGATGGCGATGGGTATACGAATATCGAGGAATGCCTCAACGGCACCGATCCCCGGATCAAGGAAGGCGGCGCTGCCCGTAAGCTGGAGCTCGAGGTGCAGACGATTCCTGCCGAATTACGCCGCAGGCTGACACTTGGCCCCTTCTATAAGAAGGTCCTGAGCCTCGGAACCTTTCCAGTCCTCGCCTCGGAGAAGGTCTCGGACTACGCGCTCCTGGAGGCCGGCTACCTGATCCACCAGATGCTCGGAGGGCGCGATGACATCCTGAACGCGATGGCCAGGAACAAGATCCGCTTTACCATCATGGCCTGCGATGAATTCACCACCCAGGTTCCCGAGCACCGCGACCTGGAGCCGCCGAGGTTCTGGGACAAGCGGGCACGCGGACTCGGGGCGACCCATGGCCGGCCGGCGGTCAGCTGCGGTGAAGAAAACCTCCTGAGAATGCCCGGCGACCCCTACAAGACCGAGAACATTCTCATCCATGAGTTCGCGCATGCGATCCACGATACCGGGCTGGATCTCGTCGATTCGTCATTCGACAGCAGGCTCAAGGCGGCCTACCAGGCGGCCATGAAGAGGGGCCTCTGGAAGACCAAGTACGCGGCGAACAACCACCATGAATACTGGGCCGAGGGAGTGCAGTCCTGGTTCAACACGAACCGGCCTCCGGACCACGACCACAACCACGTCGACACGCGCGAGGAGCTGGTCGAATACGACCCGGGACTCGCCGCGCTGGTCAGGGAAATCTTCGGCCAGGGCAGATGGCGCTACTCGAACCCCGGCAGCCGACGGGAGCCCGGGCATCTCTCGGGCTATCAAGGCGACCCTCTCAAGCGCTTTGAGTGGCCGGCGAAGCTGGTCGAAGGGTACAAAGAATATGAAAGAGAGCAGCGTAAGAAGAGAAAGAAGAAAGACGCCGAGAAGAAAAAGGAGCAGTAGCCGGGCGCCTGCGCCTGCTGCTATGATCCGCGCGTGGCCAACCGGGCCCGTGCCGAAACATCGCCATTGAAAGGAACTGAAATGTCCGAGGAAGAGCTCGAAAACGAAAACACCGTAACCACACCCTCGGGTCTCCAATACATAGACCTCGCCGAGGGAGAAGGCGCTACGGCCGAAGCCGGCAACAATGTGAGCGTTCACTACACCGGCTGGCTGACCGACGGAACGAAATTCGACAGCTCCGTAGACCGTAACCAGCCCTTTCAATTCCCACTGGGAGCCGGCCAGGTCATCACCGGTTGGGATGAGGGCGTTGGCGGCATGAAGATCGGAGGAAAAAGAAAACTCACGATTCCATCGGATCTCGGCTATGGTCCCACCGGAGCGGGAGGAGTCATTCCCCCGAATGCCACGCTCGTCTTTGAAGTCGAATTATTGGAGATTACCTGAGATGTCCGCGCGAATGATCCGCCTGCTGACCTGCGTCTCTATCATCGCCTGCCTGGCCGGCTGCCAGCTCGCGACCACAGGAAAAAATGGCCACAATGGCAATTGGGCGCCGCTCTTCGACGGAACCAGCCTGGGAGGATGGAAACAATCAGACTTCCTGAATCCGGGGGTCGCCTACGCCGGCGACCGGAAGCTTATCATTCCCGCCGGCGAGGTCCTCAGCGGAATCACCTGGACCGCTGATTTTCCGAAGATGGGCTACGAGATCCGGCTGGAGGCCATGCGGGCCGGAGGCTCCGACTTCTTCTGCGGGCTCACCTTTCCGGTAAACGACAGCTTCGCCTCGCTGATCCTCGGAGGATGGGGTGGAACGGTTTGCGGCATCTCGAGCCTCGATGGAGAGGACGCGGCCAACAACGAAACCACTACCTCAACCAACTTCAAGAACGGCATCTGGTACTCAGTGAGGCTGCGGGTGACGAAGAACAAGCTCGAAGCCTGGCTCCAGAATGAGCAGATTGTCGATGCCGACACCAAGGACCGCGAGATCGGGGTACGGATCGAGGTTGAAGAGTCGAGACCGCTGGGCCTGGCCACCTTCCAGACCACCGCCGCCCTGCGCAACATCAGCTGGCGCAAGCTGGCCGAATAGGGCAGCCGCCGTACAGCGGCTCTACTCGCAGGCGCGTGTCGCTTCGCAACCCAGCAATTCGCCAAGGGGGTCCTGGCCGCATTCCGGAAAAGGCGCGGGGAATCCGTCGGACCCCAGGAAGAGATAGTTCAGGATCTGGATGGCATCCGTCATCCCGATGTCCCCGCTGCGATCGCTGTCCCCGGCCGCCTCACACCCCGGAGATGCCCCGCCGGCAAAGAGGTAGTTCAACACCAGCACGGCATCCGTGAGATTGATATCTCCGCTTGAATCGGGATCACCGCGAAGGAAGCCCTCCGCGCTCTCGTAGGTGAAGGTCACACTGTCGGCCGATTCCGACCTGCCGGGCTGGGTATTCACCACCCGCATCTCGACCTGGCCCTGCCCGGGCGGGGTCGTCACCTCCAGCAGGACCGTGCTGTCCGCGTTCGGCCCGAAGCGCCTGACCTCGGGAGCCTGCTGGTCGCCGAAATAAACCTCGGCGCCTTCGAAGAAGAAGCCTCCGCTCAGGAAGACCGTCTCTCCGCCCGCGACGGAGCCGACATTGGGCTGCACCCCGGTAACGATCGGAACCGGAAGGGAAACCGTAAGCAACCCGGCTACGTCTTCAGATGTGAGCTCGACTTCCGGGTTGTAGGCGCGAACGGTCACTGGCCCGACAAGGGAGCCATCAAACGGCACCCTCACCTCCAGCCCGCCGAATGTCCCGCGAAAACCTACTGTCACGCCCTGGATGTCGTTGAAAAAGATCTGCGTATCCTCGGTCAGCCTCACCCCGCGAACCCGGACCACGACATCGCCGAAGTTAACGATCTCCGAGGGAGTCACGCTTCTGATGCTCGGCGTGAGATCGGGCGGCAAGGTAAGGCGACCGGAGCCCAGCACGTCATTGCGAAAAGGAGAATTCCGGTTGCTGAGAAAGGTCTGCATGGTGGAAACATTGCTGTCCCAACGACTGCGACTCTGGCCTACGAGCTCAAGCTCGTCATCGATGTCCGGAAGAATCTTTGCCCGCAGGCCGTTCAAAACGCCGCGGGTCATACTCGAGCGAAGAGGCCCATCGAGAAAACGCTCGGTCTCGTTGCGGAAGAACCGCCGGTAGCGAAGATTGTCGACCAGGGCCTCGATGATGTCGGCCAGCCGCCCGTTGCGCCCGAAGACGAACTCAAAGGTGTTGCTGGAATATCCGCCCGGGCTCAGGCTGATGCCAAACTCCGCATCCCAGCAGAAAAACCTCCACTTTCCCCCATCGATGCGCGGACGCGCCGCGTACCAGTTGTTGTGGGGCCAGTCATGATTCTGCGCCCACATGTTTACTATCATGTAGGAGGTGTAGTTGGGAATATCGACAAACTCGCTGAACTCTTCATAGACCTCGTCACGGGAGAAATTATTCTGGTTGATGAAATCCCTGACCCGGTTCCACTCCTGGCTGTCACCGACCAGGACATCATCGCCGGTCTTGATGACGTCCCAGTCATCTCCCTCGTCAGGAAAATAGGCCTTCATGAATTCCTCGTCCATGCGCTCGACGATGTTGTAGATGCCTCGATACTGCATGTTGACGTAGAGATTGCACCAGGTTCCGTGCGAATAGGGCGCGCCCATCAGCCCATGCAGGTCGCGAATCAGCTGGTCTCGCAGCAGAGAGCCGTTTCCGTTCCGGCCGATCGCATCGTTGAAAGCTGAACGCAGGACAAACTTGTCAAACTTCTCCAGATCGGAGTCGGGCATGAAACCCGGGTAATGCATCTTCTTGTCACCGTAGACGCCGCGGAAATAAGCCTTGTAGGCCTTCTTGGTGCTGAAGCCGCCTCCGCGGCCGGCGCCGCCGTGGAGCCTGAGCCCGAAGCCCGTCGAGGTCCGCAGCTCGCCATCCTCATCAAAGTACTCCCAATACCCCTCTCGCTCCGATCCCCGGCCGCGGGCGCCGGTTGAGTTGTGCACGGTGCTGTAATCATCGGCGGGCATGGAGATCGACAGGACAGGCAGATCGATGGAGTTTCCGTTAAAGGACCGTCCCGGAATGAAATAGCTCGCTGACTGGATCGCGGTGGCCCGCTCGCCGCCCTCGATGAAGCCGGCGATTCGAAACACCGTATTGCCGGTAACCCGCACTGGTGAGTTGTAGCGGGCGCTGTTGGTCGTCGGTTCACTGCCGTTGGTCGTGTAGTGAATCTGGAGCAGCCCCTCCGGCTCAGCGTTCATCACGATCTGCTGGGTTCCCTGGTAGAATCCCGGGGGAGGAGCGAGCGCGACATTGGTCGAAATCGGCGACTCAAAAGCCCGGGTCTCATTCGCCGCCCCGGGTGTCGGGGTCAGGAGGTAATACCATTCGCCTGTCCCATTGGGATGGATACCGTAGGAGTGATCCTCGGTCTGTTCGGGATAGGCGATACCGGAAAGCAGCTCGCCGGCGGGGCTGCTGAAGAGGATGGCCTCGCCGCCCTCCCGCTCGATGCTGAAATTGGCGTGAAGGACATTGGGGACAATTCCCAGCTCCGCGTGCAGCGACATGTCGGAGCTCCCGGGGTCAAGGGTGTTCAACCCCACGACAGAAAGAGAGTTGGTGCCCTCAACCAGGGCCTCGATTCCTGCGCTCAGGTCAAAGGTCTCGGCTGTTCCGGCCTCGTGCTTGGCGGTCCCCTCGATGCTGAAGTCAACCTCGCCGGGAGGCGCGTTGCTCTCGGCAAGACGAACTCCATTGATAAAGGCGATGAATCCGTCATCGTAATCAACCTTCAACACCAGGTTGGTGATAGCCTCCGGGTTGGGGACCTCAAACTCCCGGCGTGTGAAGACCGCGTTGCTGTTATCGGGAACATCGGTCGAATCATCTCCATCTCCGTAGCCGAAACCCGCGGTGCCGGGGCGGCTTCCGGGAAAAGGCTGGCCGGGAAGATTCCAGCCCTGGGGCGGGGCTCCATCATCAGGGTCAGCCACCCGGTAATCCCATTGCGCGCCTCGCCGTATAAAGACCGGCTCAAAGGCCATGGTGGCACCGTTATCTTCGATCGCCTCCGGCGGCGGCACGTGTCGGTCCTTACCGGACAGCCAGACCAGCAGGTAGCTGCGAGCAGGTAGAATCACCGACGGAAATTCCCAGCGGCGGGGCTCGTCAGGATTGTCGCTGAGGAAATACCCCTGCAGATCAACACCCTCATCTCCCTGGTTGTAGAGCTCGACCCAGTCCTCGTTATCACCATCATCGTCGAAATTCGTCAGGGCGTTATCCGCCAGGAATTCGTTGATGATGACCTGCGCATCGGCTGGAAAGGAAACCGAGAACAATCCCAGTAACACTACGATGATGAAAATATTGAGTCGATCTCGCATGAAAAAAAACCCCGGTAACCGCATTACTACCCAGCTATTGGACAACACAGATAAACATTACTCTACACGCCCGAATAGCGGATTAACAAGATGTCTTAATGACATCCCTAAAGGACGGTTTCAGAGCTTCTTACGACGGTCCAGGGAAGGGGGGCGGCTCCTGCCCGAGAGCCTCAGCCATTCTGAAATAACAAACTCCGGCTCCATGAAAGGCTCATAGCTGATGTCGTGCCAGAGGATAGAGCCTTTTTCATCGACCAGGTAGGTCCCATGCAGGGCCAGGTCCTCAAAGTCATCGTAGGCCCTGTAGGCCTTGAACACATCAAGCTCAGGATTGGCGATAAGCGGAAAGGGATACTCCCCCTTATCATAGGCGGCGAGGGACTTCTTGAGATCTTCCTGGTTGTTGCTGCTGATCGCGACAACGTCCAGCCCCACCGCCTTGAAATCTTTGATCCGGGGAGCAAAGGCGTTCAATTGTTCAGCGCAATGGATACAGCCGTAGCCCAGGTAGAAGATGATGCAGACCGGCCGGCCCTTGTACCCGGCCAGGCTCAGCTCGGCGCCCTTGTGATCCTTCAGCTTCCAGGGCGCGGCCTTCGGCGCCTGCCAGCGAAACGGACCGAGGGTGTCCAGCTCAGGTCGGGCCCCTACATCAGACGGCGGCTCGTATTTTAGCCGCCAGTCTCCCTGATGTCCCAGCTCACGGGCAATCGGAGCGAGCCGCTGAAATACCGGGGTCTGAAGATCGAGCTTGCCTGAGAGCCCCCGGAGAACATCAAACTCGACCGCGGCCTTTTCCCTTTCTCCAGCCAGCCACAGGAGCTCGATGTAGCCGGCCAGCGCCAGCACCTCCCCCTTGCGGCCGTTGACGTGCCCCCTGGCCCACTCGAGAATCTTCTCCCGGCTGCGAAGCTTGCCCTTGTTCTCTTCCTTCGTGCCGGCCTTCTCCTCCAAAGCAAGCTCAAGCTCTATACCTGCAAGATAGAGCTCGTTCACGCCGCCGGCCTCACGGAATTTCCCGAAGGCCGCCGCCAGGTCACCCTCGCGGACGGCAAGATGCCCCTCGATCTCGGCAAGCGCCTTCTTCAGAGAGCCGAGACGCGACCGGTAAGGGTTCACCGCCTTTTTGCCTGCCTCCTGGATACGTTTTTTCTCGGCATCACTCAGCTCAGCGCTCTCCTTGCCTTCCTTACCCTTCCCCTCCTTCTTGTCGGATCGCTCCCCCTCGATCTTTTTCCGTTCCCCGTCCTTCCCCTGCTGAGCCGCCCGCTCACTCTGCCTCTCGATTTCATCAAGACGATCGCGCAGGTCGATGAGAACGGAAATCCCATTCTCCGTGTCCTGCCGGCGAACATAGGCCACGCCCAGGTGCCTCAATCTTTTTACCTGCTCTCCCTCGAGTTCGGTGGGCGGCAGGTAGCGCGTTCTCGAAAGCTCTACCAGCTGGCCCCAGAGCTCATACCGGTAGAGAACTTCGAAGAGCCGGCGGCGGCCGTACTTGGCGCTCGAACCTCCCCTGGAGAGCGTGTTGTATTTCGGATGCCTCGGGAGCTCGATCATGTTCCTGGCCAGGCTGGATGCCTCGCTGGCCCGGCCGACATTCATCAGGTTGCGAATGAGCCACTCGTTGTTGTGCGCAAAATTATGGATCTGGTCAGGAAGCACCAGGTCTTTGATCATCTGCGCGTGGTCAACCCTGGCCGACGCCTCCTGCTGCCAGGCGGCATCGTTGTAGCGCTTGAGCTTGGAGAAAATATGCCCGCCCATATGCCACATATGAGCGATCGAGGGCGAGGCCTGGCCGCTGCGGGCCGCGGCGGGAAGAGCGCGCTCCGGCTTTTCCTTGTCCCAGAGATGAATCCTGTAGTGATGCACCGGATGCATCGGAGACTTCTGCAGGACCTGATCGATGAGGCTGTCCATTGCCACGTGGCTGGTAATCGGCACACCACGCCAGGAGCTCTGCCATGTATGACAAACGAGAAAGGCCCGCGCCTCGAGATCCTCCGGGTACTTCTGGATGATGCGATCCAGCGCCTTGAGATAATCCTGACGGCGCTTTTTTTCGCGTTCGCCTTTCTTGCCTTCCTTCGCGCCCGCATCCAGGAACTTCTTCAGGGCATCGATATACATGCGCCCACGCTCACTCGCCCCTTCCTTAAGCTTGACGGCCTCCTCGATGAAATCACGCGCGCGCTTTTCGTTGTTCGGATTCGCCATCGCCATGCCCCAATAGCTGATGGCCAGCTTCGGCTCCAGCGCCGCCGCCTGCCTGAAGCTTCGCTCAGCTTCAAAATACCAGAAGCCGTGCAGCTGACCGACGCCCTGGTGGATAAAGGCCTGGGCCTTCTCATTCTGGGTGGCGACGGGAAAGACTACATTGCCCGTGCCCCGCATCAGGTAGGCGCTCTGTCGCGGCCCCTCGTTGAAAGCCTCCCCGTGATTAGAATGACCCTCGGGCACCTTCTCGCGCACCTTGCCCCCCTCGGCGGACTCCTGGGCGGAGATCGACGCAAAATTGAACAGGACAAACACGATGAAGATGGCAATGCGGAACATTACAATGAAACCTGTGGGCGGAATTGTTTCTAACGCCTGGTCATCCAGGACGCTCCCGGGGCCTTTACTCTGGCCAAGGCATCGGCTCGGCGAGTTTTCTCAGGTAGATATTATAGGTACTATAGCCTTCCGGACAGTCGCCGGAAAAGTACCTTTCAGATTACTCGCCACTCTGACAAGTCCTTTGAGTTAAACAGTATACGACTGATTCACACCTTCTACTCCTGATTTTATCCCGTCGTCGGCGAGCCTGAGGGTTTATCATTGGGGTGCTTGGGGTTTGATTGCAACCTGTGTAAGTTGACCATATTCAGCAAGCCAATTGCGGCCGGGCCGGGCAGCTCGGTTCCTCCGGAGCCGGACGCGGTTCAGGCAAAAAAATTGATCGGGATTCCATGCGTACTTTTCTGATTCTCTCATCTGTATTCGGCACCCTGGCGCTGCTCGCCATACTCGAGTCGTTTTCATCGGCTGGCGAAGAAGCGGATGTCTCCGGCAACTTCGGAGCGGCAATCCCGGGACTCAATACGGGACAGCTTGCGACCTTCGAATTCGGACGTTCCATCTTCAAGAAGTCCTTTACCCGGCGCGAAGGCCTTGGCCCGCACTTCAACGCTACCTCCTGCGCCTCCTGCCACGAAGATCCCGTCGAGGGCGGCTCCTCGCAACGCTATCGTGACTTCTTCCTCGCTGGAAGCTTCAACCAGGAAGGAACACTGAGAAAAATCTATCCCGATTGCACCGAGTTCAACGTTCCCACGCAAAGAACGGAATGCTGCCTGCCCAGCATGGTCATTCCGCACTACGGCCCCAGGGGTGACAATGCAAATCCGGTGGCCAGCGGCGTCGAACACCCCAGCCTGGGCCAGGCGGATGTCGTCGCCATCCGAAACGCTCCTCCCATGTTCGGAGTGGGCCTCTTCCGGCTGGTGTCCGATGAAGAGATTCTCTCGCGGGCCGACCCCCAGGATGCCAATGGCGATGGAATCTCCGGGCGCATCAACCGGATCGAAGACGAAAACAACCAGATTGGCCGGTTTGGTTATAAATGCCAGACCGCCAGCATCGAGGCCTTCAGCAGGGGCGCTCTGAACAACCAGATGGGGATCACCAGCAACTCGGTCGAGTTCGCCATGGGCCCCGCGCAGGACGAGAAGCCGTTCCTTGACGAGCTGTTCGAGATCAAGACCGCCTATGCCCAGGTGGCCGCCCCCATGGATGAGCTCACCGACTACGATGGAATCCAGGATCCGGAGATCAGCCGGGGGGAACTGATCGCGCTCGTCTTCTTCCAGGAAAACCTGGCGGCCCCGAGGCGCGGCCGAATCACCTCGAACGTTCGCCAGGGAGAGAGCGTCTTCCTGCGGCTTGGCTGCGCCAGTTGCCA
>CAUZHA010000073.1:0-23087 GCA_963579555.1 Planctomycetes bacterium UBA1146 | reverse complement strand
TTTATGCGAAGTTTGATTCCGATGATGAGGAAGCTGAGAACTACCTGCGTGACGTCATGGCCTCAGCGACCCAGGTGGATCTCGATAAGCAATATCGATTCGTTATTCCCGATGCCAGGAAGAAGCAGATCGACGTCAACAGGGAGGTCGTGTTCATCGGCATGAGAGACAAGATCGAGATCTGGGCCGCAGAGGCCTACGAGGTGCATCGCGCTTCCCGGGAGGGTAAGCAGGAACCTCCGAGATCGAGAGGCCCTTGATGAAACTGACGGGCTGAGATTTTTGCGAACAAGGGAAGGGGAGAGAAGTGGTAGTCAGCAGAGAAAACTGGGACAGCGAGGTGGGATTGGTCGCGAGACTGCGGGCACAGCTGGAGGCGGGGACAGATGGGGAGAACGGGCGAGCGGGCCGGTTGGGAGCGATTCGTCGTATGGGTGGATTGTCCGGACAGGAGTCCGGCGGACTGAATCGGTTGAGCCGCGACATAGAGTCTATGGAGAGGCGGCGTCAACGCCTCCTGGAGCTCTACCCGGAGCTCCAGGGTACGAGTCTCAGCGACTATGTCGAGGCCCTGAGTAAGAAGTCGACCTCTGAGGTGAAGTAATGCAGGACTCCCTTCACGCGGGAGTATTCGCCATTGAATCGTGTGAATGCCGATCCGGAACATCTTCCGGTCATGCTGGAGGAGACCCTGCGGTGCCTTGCACCGAGGCCTGGCGAGACGATGCTCGATGGAACGCTGGGCCTGGGTGGGCACGCGGCGGAGATCCTCAGCCGACTCTCTCCCGGAGGCGAATTGATCGGTCTCGACCGGGATCCGGAGGCGCTCGCGCTGGCCGCGAAGAGGCTGGATGGAGTGGGCGGCAGCTATCGTCTTCTTCACGGAACCTTCGACCGGGTTGGCGAGCTGCTGAAGGAGCTGGAGATCTCTTCGGATGGGGTGTTCGATGGCCTGCTGCTCGACCTGGGAGTCTCTTCGATGCAGCTCGATCGGGCCGAACGAGGTTTCAGCTTTCGAAACGATGGTCCGCTGGATATGCGGATGGACCGGGGGGAGGAAGAGTCGGCGGCGTCCTGGCTTGCCCGGGTTCCCGTCGAGGAGCTCGCCAGGGTCATCCGGCGATATGGGGAGGAGCCCCAGGCGGGGAAGATCGCCCGTGCGATCGACCGCGGCCGGCGAGAGCGGCCGATCACGACCACGGCGGAGCTCTCCAGCCTGATCGAGGAGCGGGTGCCGCGGCGCGGAAAGAAGATTCATCCGGCCACGAAGACCTTCCAGGCCATCCGGATCGCCGTGAACCGGGAGCTCGATTGCCTGCGGGACGCGCTCGAGAAGCTGGACAGGTACATGAAGCCCGGCGGCCGGGTGGTGGTGCTCAGCTATCACTCCCTGGAGGACAGGCTCGTCAAGACGGTCTTCAGGGATCGTGCCCGGGAGGGATTTTTTATCTCCCATCCGGACGGATTACAGCGGCCAACGCAGACGGAGGTCCAGTCGAACCCCCGATCGAGAAGCGCTCGCCTGCGTGCGGTCGTTCGGGCCGGGGGAACCTGGAGTTCAACATGAGCAGCAGGTTTTAAGAGGAGATCATCATCCATGCCATTATCAACAGGTGCCGCGATCCTTTCGGTCTGCCTCTTCGTGATCGGCCTGATCTCCGTTCAGTGGGAGGTTCAGAACATCCGTACCGGGGTGAGGGTGCGTGAGCTGCTCAGAGACGAAGAGGCGAAGGTCGAAAATCTTCGGAAGCTGCAGATGGAATACAACACGCAGATCTCGCCTGACAACCTGGAGCGGGAGCTGCCGGATGCTTTTCGTACTCCTGAGGGATTCCCGGACGACGGCCGCTCGGCCCCGGCGGGAAGTTCCGGCGGCTAGTGAAGAGTTCAATTGAGCAGGAGATCAACCCCATGAAGAGCCAGCCCTCGCAGTTGAGCTCGAACCAGCCCCCTCCGGGACCGGACCTCCGGCCGCGGGCGCTGTGGTTCTTCTCCATCTCCGTGGCCATCGTGTTCCTGCTGCTTGGAGTTCGCCTGTTTTACATCCAGATTCTCGCGCATGATCAGCACCTGTCCCGGGCGAGGAGCGGTGTCGGGCGAACGGACAGCATCCCGGCCTACCCCGGCGATCTGCGAACCAGCGATGGGGTGATCGTTGCCCGCTCGGAGACGGCCTTCAGCCTTGGCCTTGATCTGAGGCCCCTCTCCGAGGAGCAGATCCCTTCGGTGGTTGCCGCCGCCAGCGATGCTCTCGGATATTCTTACGGCAGGCGTCGTGAGCGGATCGGCGACGCGCACAGGAGAAAGGCGAAGCGGCAGATCTACGCCAACCTGGCGCGCCGGGTCGATGGCGAGGGACGCGACAAGGTAAGGGAATCGCTCTCCAGCCAACTGGAACCACGGATCCTGAAAAAGGCCCTGGTCGTCGATCGGATGACGAGGCGGAACTATCCCAAGGACGAATTTCTCTGCCATGTGATCGGTGTAGCCTCTCATGATGGGACCGGGCAGGAAGGGCTCGAGCTTTCGCTGTCGCCCTGGCTCGGGCCGAGATCCGGAAGGCGCCGGGTGATTACCGATGCGAGGGAACAGTTCCGCATCTATTCGCCTGAGACGGTCGAGGTGGCGCCGGTGAATGGCTACGACGTCTACCTGACGATCAACAGCAAGGCGCAGGGTATCCTGGAAGAGGAGCTCCAGCGTGGCATCAGCAAGCACAAGGCGGAGGCCGGCCTCGGGGTGTTGATGAATTGCAAGACCGGGTCCATCCTGGCGATGGCATCCTGGCCGGTCTTCAATCCGAACGATTTTCATCGTTACCCGCCCGAGGTGCTTGCTGAGCGAAGGAAGAACCGGGTCATCGAAAACGCCTACGTGATTGGCAGTGTCATCAAGCCGTTCATCGCGGCCTCGGCTGTCGAGGCCGGGGTGGTGCGCTGGGACGAGAAGATCTGGGGAGGCGGACGCTTTCACCGGATCGGTGGACGCCGCCTCGAAGATGTCAGCAACCATGGTCCGATCTCCGTCGAGCAGGCCGTGGTCTATTCCTCCAACATCGGTATGGGGGAGATCGGCATGAAGCTTGGAAGGGACCGCCTGATCGCGGCGCTTGCGCGCTTCGGGTTCTGCAGGCAGACCGGCATTCGCCTGCCTGGCGAGGCGAAGGGAAAGCACACCCCGGCAGATAAATGGAACGACATCTACTCGACGACCTCGGTTTCGATGGGCTACGAGGTGATGATCACCCCCATCCAGCTGGTCACGGCCTTCGCCTCGTTGGTGAACGGCGGCTACCTGGTGAAGCCCCGCCTGGTCGACAAGTACGTTCGCGCCGGAGAGGTCATCAGGAATCCTCCGCAGCTCGTCGGTCATACGGTTACGGAGGAGGCCTCCAGACGCATGCGGTCGATCCTGTACAAGATCGTCGAGGAGGGCACCGGCCGTTACCTGAAAATGAAGGAATTCAAGTTTGGCGGCAAGACCGGGACAGCCGACATGAATCCGCTCAATACCAAGGAAGATTACCTCGCGTCCTTCGAGGCGTTCGCGCCGCTTGATGACCCCGAGGTCGTCATCCTGGTGATGATCGAGAAGCCCCGCTCTGGAAAGATTTACGGAGGGAGCGTGGCGGGGCCGGTCGTGGCGCGGATCCTGCGCCGTTATTTCAGCATCTCGGCGAAGCCGGAATTCGAGCGATTGAAGTTTAAAGGTTGGTAGCGCGGGTCCGGGTGGATTCCGCGGCAATGAAAGAAGGAAGAGCAATGCTGCTGGGTGAACTCTGTAATGGCTGGATAAGCGTTCCCGCCGAATGCGGCGAACTCGAGATAGTCCAGATCGAGTGCGATTCACGCGAGGCGATCGTCGGGAGCCTCTTTATCGCGGTTCCCGGTGAGACCACAGATGGCCTTCTCTACGCCGCCGAGGCGGTGAGCAGGGGCGCGGCGGCGGTGATCGCTCCGCAAGGTGCCGCCGGGGGGGCTGACCTCGGAGTTCCCATCCTGGAGGTGGAGGATGTGCGCGACATCATGGGGAAAATAGCCGATCGTTTTTACGGCCACCCGTCGAAGAAGCTCGAGATTGTCGGTGTGACCGGTACCAAGGGCAAGACGACAACGGTCTGGCTGCTCGACCAGCTGTTCTCGGCTACCGGCTCTCTAACGGGCTTTTGCAGCACCGTTGAGAACAGGATTGGAGGGGATTCCTACCCCGCCAAGAACACGACGGCGGGCTGCCTCGATCTTCATCGCTTTCTTGCCGAGGTGGTCGAACGCGGCGGCGAGCGCGCCGTCATCGAGGTCTCCTCGCACGCTCTCGAACAGCAGCGCACGGCCTCGATTCATTTCGATTGCGCGGTGTTCACCAACCTGGCGCCCGAGCACCTCGACTACCACGAGAATATGGAGAGCTACCTCAACGCCAAGATGAAGCTCTTTACCGGCCTCGACAACCATGCCTGCGCGGTGCTCCCGCGCGCCCAGGAGGCATCCCAGAAGCTCGCCGCCAATACGCGGGCCGAGATCTCCTGGTACGGCTGTGGAGCCGAGGATGGGGTTACCGATTTGCGTGTCATGGACGAGGGGATCGAGTTCACCTGGCGTGATTGCAGGATCAGGGCTGGATTCTGGGGCGATCACAACCTGGAGAACCTGCTGGCGGTTCTTCATGCGGGGGAGTGCATGGGCTTACAGCCCTCTGAGATGGCTGCGGTGGTCTCCGAGGCCCAGCTGCCGCCGGGCAGGCTCGAGCAGGTTAACCATCCGGGCTCCTTCAAGGTGGTCGTTGACTATGCCCACACCGACGGTGCTCTCGAGGCCGTGCTGGCGGCTCTTCGCCCGGTGACGCCCGGGCGCCTGATAACCATCTTCGGTTGCGGGGGAGATCGGGACACCACCAAGAGGCCAAGGATGGGGAAGGTTGCTGAGAGTGGCTCAGACCGGATCATCCTGACCTCGGACAACCCCCGGAGCGAGTCTCCGGCGAAGATCCTTTCCGAGATCATGACAGGCATTGAGCAGCCCGAGGAGGTGACCCGCGAGGAGGACCGCCGCGCGGCGATCGGGCTCGGTATTCGCATGGCCCGCGAGGGCGACACGGTATTGATTGCCGGCAAGGGCCACGAGGACTACCAGGAGTTCAGCAACCGGGAGAGAATCCATTTCGACGACCGCGAGGTGGCTGAGGAATTTTTGAAAGAGGTTTGTCACGCATGAGGCCCCTGCCCCTTTCGAAGATCATCGCGGCGGTTGGCGGAAGCCCGGATACGGTGGGTTCTGAAGATTCGATCGTAACCGGTATCTCCACCGACAGCAGGAAGGTTGAGCCCGGAGAGCTCTTCATACCGCTGAGTGGTGATCGTTTCGATGGGCATGAGTTCATCCAGGGAGCCTTTGAGCGGGGAGCGCTCGCGAGCCTGGCAAGCCGTGCTGTTCCTCTCGAGCCCGGCCGCTGTCTCGTGCGGGTTGCCGACACGCTGGCCGCTCTCGAGGCGCTCGCGCTCTACCAGCGCCAGGAGCTCGACTTCGAGGTAACCGCGATCACCGGCAGCGTGGGAAAAACGACCACCAAGGAATTTCTCAGGGACATCCTGGGCTCGGAGTGCGCCGTGGCGGCGGCTCCAAAGAGCTTCAACAATCGCCTGGGGGTCTCCCTGACACTGCTCGAGGCTGACGAAGAGACCCGCCACCTGGTGGTTGAGATGGGCACCTCGGGCAAGGGCGAGCTTTCCTATCTCTCGAACAGGGTAAGGCCCGAGCGGATTCTCATCACCACCGTGACCGAAGCCCATATCAAGAACCTCGGCGATCTGGCAGGGGTGATCGAGGCCAAGGTCGAGATCCTGGAGGGTCTTGCTCCGGGAGGGCAGGTCTACCTGAACCCGAAGATGCCGGGCTTCGGAGAATTCTGCTCTCGTCTCGAGCGGAAACCGAGGACCTTCGGCTCCCCCGGTGCCGATTTTCCGTTGGAGCTGAACCCGGCAGCTGGAGCGGTCGACGCGGCCCAGACCTTCAGGGTCTGCGGCGAGGAGTACGCGTTCGAGCTGCCCGGCGAGCACAATGTCATCAATGCCAGCGGAGCCATCGCTGTAGCCCTCGACCTCGGTCTCAGCCCCGAATCGATCCGGAGAGGGCTCGCGCTCTGCCGTCTCCCCCCGGGCCGTCTCAGCGTAGAGGTCGTCTCGGAGGTGCTCTTCGTCGATGATTCCTACAACGCCAATCCGTGCTCGATGGAGGCGGCCTTCGACACCTTCGAGGAGCTCTGCGGAAGGACCTCCGGGGGCAGGAATATCGCGGTGCTCGGAGAGATGCGCGAGCTCGGGGAGAGGTCGCGAGATTTCCACGAGAAGGTCGGCCGCCTGCTGGCCGGGAAGCCGATGGATCTGCTGGTCACGGTGGGGGGATCGAGCCTCCACCTGGGGGAAGCCTTCGCCGGCGAGCGCGAGAGGCTCGGGCACAAGAACCAGGCGGCAACGAGACACTTCGAGGAGCTGTCGCCTGCACGAGAATATCTCAGCGAAGAGCTCAGGCCGGGAGACAGGGTTCTCTTCAAGGCCTCGAATTCGGTTGGACTGGGGAAGTGCGCCGAGCAATTGAGAGAAACAGTGAGCAACACTGAATGGGAGATACCGCTTGTTTGAATATCTCCAGCAATTGATCGACAGCCCGGCACTGACCTCGCTGACGCAGAAGGTCGGCTACCGCGCCTTGCTTGCCGGGGCCACGGCCTTCGTCTTCTCGATACTCGTGGGCCGCTGGTTTATCTCCTGGGTTTGCGGCAGGAGGCTGCTGGAACAGACGGCCAAGGGAGACTCGGAGCTCCTGGATGATCTGCATGGTCACAAGTCGAACACTCCGACGATGGGCGGAGTTATTTTCCTCACAGCGGCCGCGGCGGCCACGCTGATCTGGGCCGAGCTCGACAGCCGGCCCATCCTCATGCTGCTTGCCTACACCGCGGCCTTTGGAGCGGTCGGTCTCGCAGACGACCTGATCAAGCTGGAGCCGGGAAAAAGGAAAGGTCTCAGGGGAAAAACCAAGCTCTTTTTCCAGGTGCTGCTGGGACTGTCCGCCGGCTGCATCCTGTATTGGGATCCGCTGGTGGTTTCCCTGTACGGCGTCGAGGATCCGGCCACGGCCCTGAGCCTTCCATTCTTCAAGGATGCAACGTTTTCGCTCGGCCTCCTCTACATACCCCTGGTGGCTGTCGTCATGGCAGGCTCCTCCAACGCTGTCAACGTGACGGATGGTCTCGATGGCCTGGCGGCTGGAATCAGCGTACTCACCGGAGCGGTCTTTGTCGTTGTCGCCCTTCTTGCCGGCAGTGAACAGGCCAGCGGCTTCTTCCAGGTCCCCCATGTGGAGGGTGGAGCCGAGGTTGCCGTATTTACCGCCGCCCTGGTGGGCGGCTGCCTGGGGTTCCTCTGGTTCAATTGCCATCCGGCGAAGATCTTCATGGGAGATGTCGGCTCGCTCAGTCTTGGCGCCGCCCTGGGGCTTGTCGCCGTACTCTGCAAGCAGGAGCTGCTCATGGTGCTGGTCGGTGGAGTCCTTGTTGCCGAGACCGTCTCGGTGCTCCTCCAGGTGACCTTTTTCAAGCTCACCGGAAGAAGGCTCCTCAGGTGCGCGCCCCTGCATCATCATTTTGAATTCAAGGGATGGAGCGAAAACAGGATCACCCTGAGCTTCTGGGCGGCCTCGGCCCTCCTGGCCCTGGTATCGGTTGCGAGTCTCAGATCATGAAAATCGGAATACTAAAACAGTCCATCAACCCGAAGGAGACGCTGCTGTCGGCTGTCTTCCTGCTGCTGGCTCTCAGCGCGGTCATGGTCTTCAGCGCCAGCGCCTTTCACTACCTGATCGTTGAAGACATCGCCTTCTTCCTCAAGCGTCAGCTGATGTGGATCGGCATTTCGGCTGCGGTCTGCTACTTCATCTACATGAGCGACTACCGTATCCTGCAGAAGCACTACCGGCTGGGCCTGGCGCTGACCGCTGTAGTGCTGGCGCTGGTCCTGATTCCCGGCCTGGGTATCCGGGTGAACCAGTCGAGCAGGTGGCTGCCGCTGGGAGGGGGCCTTCGTTTCCAGCCGTCGGAGATCGCCAAGATAACGGTTCTGGTCTTCATCGCCGGGCACATCTGCAACGATCCGCGCCGCACCACGAATTTTCTCAAGGGGTTCATGCCGGCGGCGCTGGGCGTTGGTGTGATCTGGGGATTGACCCTGGCTGAGCCGGACCTGGGCACATCGACCTTCATCCTGGGGCTGGGAATCATCCTGATGATCATCGGCGGGATGCGCTGGCGTTACTTTCTCGCTCCCGCGGCCGGATTCACTCCGTTTCTCGTCCTCTTCGCCTACCTGAGGTGGGATATGATCGTCCACCGCTTCCAGGGGCTGCTCAACCCGGAGGGGCTTCACCAGCTTCGCCATTCACTCAGGGCCCTGGGGTCCGGTGGAGTCTCGGGGATGGGGATCGGCGCCGGCATGCAGAAGCTGCGCTACCTTCCCGAGGCCCATACGGATTTCATTTTCGCCGTCATCGGCGAGGAGCTCGGGCTGGTCGGCACTCTTGGAGTCATCTCTCTCTTCCTGGTGTTGTTATGGTCGGGAGTGATGATCGCCCGCAGGGCGAAAGATTCTTTTGGCTACCTGCTGGCAGCGGGAATCATTCTCTCGCTGGGAATGCAGGCCGCGTTCAATATCGCCGTCGTGACCGGAAGCGCCCCGACCAAGGGGATCCCGCTTCCGCTGGTGACCTTCGGCGGGACGGGGCTCTGTGTGACCATGGCCCAGATAGGTCTCTTGCTGTCGATCTATAGAATTTCTCAGATCCCCGGCCCGGCGTATTTTTCCGGGGTCAACCAGGCGGAGTTCGAGGGAGCCGATATTACGCAGCGAACGGACGGGGGGAAGGACGTGCAGCCATGAGCAACACCGCTGTGTTGACAGGGGAGAGGACCGAGACGCGGTCGTCTTCTCTGCAGGAGATGAAGGCGCTCGCCTTCTTCGGCGGAGGAACCGGGGGACATCTCTTCCCGGGTCTCGCCGTCGCCGAGAGGACACGTGAGCGATTTCCTGATTGCGACATCGTATTTTTCCGTACCCGCAGGGAGGTGGAGGAGAAGGTCTTCGCCAACAGCGGCTTCAGAACTGAGATTTTCGATATCTCTCCTCCCTCAGGCGGCGCCCGCGCCATCGTGAAATACTCTCTTCAGTCGCTGCGGGCGATCTCGGCCATTCGCAAGGCTCTCGCGCGAAAGTATGACGCTGCCATCGGGCTGGGGGGCTACGCCTCCCTCCCCGGAATCGTCGCGGCAAGGCACGTTGGCCTGCCGGTAGTCCTGCTCGAACAGAACCAGGTTCCCGGCAAGGTGAATCGCCTGGCGGCTCCTTTTGTGGACCTCGTCACCTGTCCGAGCCCGGAGGTCGTAGATCTCTTTCGCGGAAGGCGGGAGGTTACCGGCAACCCGGTGCGCGGCAGGGTGGTCAGGGCCGCCGGTCGCCGCAGAAGATTTTTTGCCGCGGGAGCCTTCAGCACGCGCAAGCGTAAGATTTTCGTGGTTGGCGGCAGCCAGGGAGCCCATGGCATCAACCAGGCGGTCATCGGCGCGCTGAAGGGACTTGCCGAATATCGCGAAAAAATACATTGGATACATGTAGCCGGAGATGCCGATAAAAAAGAAGTAGAGACTGCCTATCTTGAACAAGGCTGGGAAGCCGAGGTCGAGAGCTACCTGAGGGATCTGCCGCATCTGCTGTCTCACGGTGACCTGGTGATTACCAGGGCGGGCGGGACAATCGTTGCTGAGCTGGCTGTCCTGGGTGTTCCGGCGGTGTTCGTTCCCTATCCGCATCATAAGGACCAGCATCAGATGAAGAATGCTGAGGCTCTGGAGCGGGCGGGGGGCGCCATTATGGTGTCTGAAGAAGATCTTGGAGCCGAAACTTTGCGGACGATATTTAAAGAAATTCTCTTTGAACCTGGAAGGCTGCTCGCGATGGAAGATCGCGCCCTCACCCTGGGAAGGCCTGATGCAGCCGATGCCGTACTGGACCTCATCCTGGAGCTCAAGGAAAAATGTCAGTAGGATTCCGCCTGCTTCTGATCGTGCTGATTGGTTTCTGCACCCTCTGCGTTTACCAGCTGCGGGAGGGTGAGCTGGCCGTCTGGCTGCGCAACTCCCCGGCACCGTCAGTCCAGAGCTTTCCAGGCGAGGCTCCGCTGGAGGGCCTTGTGGGTAATGACACCGTCATCGAGACGACCATCAAGGCGACCGCGATCGGCCGGCGCCCGCGCGTGACCAGGAGGCCGACTCCCCGCTGGGACCGCCCCTCGATCGAGGCGGGCGAACCGGCTGTCGACATTCGTAGAAGCTCGGCCAATACGCCAGCTGTGCTCGAGAACGCCGCGAGCGTGGAGTCGTCGGCTCCCGCGGCCGAGGGGAGAGCGGGCTCTCTCAGCCTGGTCAATCCCGGCCGCTCCGTGACTCCGTTAATCGAACGTCGGCCTCCGGCGTTGCAGCCGGTCGAGACACCGGCCGAGCCGACGCCGGAGCCCGAGGTCGTCAAGCCTGAGCCGCCGAAGGTGAGCTACACGATTCATACCGTGAAGGATGGTGACAAGCTCTGGAACCTGGCCGAGAAGTATCTTGGCGGCGGCCATCGGTACAGGAAGATTATCGAGCTGAACAAAAAAGAGCTCGGTGACAATCCCGAGAGGCTTCGCGTCGGGATGAAGCTCAGGATCCCCCCGAAAAAGTAATCCCGCCGCCTTCTTCGCTGTCTCTACAGTGCTGTCTAGGGGTGCCGCAGGTGGCCGTTAAGGCCCCACCCAGAAGACCCGGGGGGCATCCTAACACCACATTATGTTGTGGTGTCGAATTGTTATAGCTCAAGATAAGACAACATCTTACCGATAAAGGTCAACAGGGGGGAAAACTCTGGTTACTCTGATTGGCATTTGCTTAATTAGGGTCGGTAGTCTGTGCTGATCCAGGGCGATTTGACCGGGATCGCGCGGCCTGAAAGAAGTTGTAAGAGAAGATCTGAAGAGAAGATCTGAAGAGAAAAGAGACGCCCCAGGTGGGCGGATTCCGTCCGCGCCGGGCCGTCGTTACACGATGCAGAAACCGGGCAAGGTCCATCTCGTGGGGATGCTCGGCACTGGCGTACGCGGCCTGGTGCCCATCCTGAGAGCGAGAAACATCCATGTGTCGGGCTCCGATTCCAGCGGCAAGTCCCTGCCCCGGGAGTTCCAGGGGCTTGGAGTGGAATGCTCGTCCGTTCACGAGGAGGCTAACCTCGGAGCCGATGTTGATTTTGTCGTTCATACGGCGGCGGTGGGTGACGACAACGCAGAAATTCGCAAGGCCCGCAGGCTGGGAATCCCGGTCCTGAAATACTCTGAGTTTCTCGGCGAGCTGATGGGTGAAGGGAGAGGTCTCGCCGTGGCTGGAACTCACGGTAAGACCACCACCAGCTCGATGGTCTCCTGGATTCTCTATAGCGCCGGAAAGGATCCATCCTTCGTCATCGGAGGCAGGATTCCTCAGCTCGGCAGCTCGAGGCAGGGAAAGGGATGTGATTTCGTAGCCGAGGCCTGTGAGTACGATCGCAGCTTTCTACAGCTCAAGCCCGAGGCTGCTGTGGTGACCAATGTCGAGGAGGAACATCTCGATTGCTTCAAGGACATGGAGGAGATCCTGGGCGCCTTTCAGCAGTTCATCAACCGGGTTCCTGAGAAAGGGCTCCTGGTTCTGAACGCGGATGATCCCCAGACGATGAGCCTCGCTCCGGCAGCCGTGTGCCGCAACATCCAGACCTTCAGCCTTGATCCAACGGCTGGTGACTGGCAGGCCTCGCAGCTCCGCTCGGGCGGCCTGGGATCTGCCTTCATCCTGACCGGTCCCGGCGGAATTCGCCAGCCGGTGGAGCTCGGTACTCCCGGCAGGCACAACGTAAAGAACGCGCTGGCCGCTGCGGCTATCTGCACCTGGGTGGGGGTGTCTGCTGAAAAGATCAGCGAGGCGCTGGAGAGCTTCCCCGGAGTTCATCGCCGATTTGAAATTCTCGCGCGCGACCCGGTGACGGTGATCGATGACTATGCCCATCACCCAACCGAGGTGGAGGCTCTGCTGAGCGCCGCCCGCGATGTCGGCTTCAGCGGCAAGGTCATCGGCGTCTTCCAGCCGCACCAGTTTTCCCGGCTGCGGCAGATGCTGGATGCGTTCGCGGAGGCGCTTGCGGGTTTTGATGAGGTCCTCGTTACCAAGCCCTACCAGGCCAGGGATAGCCGCGAGGACCAGGCAGCCGTCAGCTCCAACATGCTCACCAGAGAGATCGAGCTTCGCGGGGGAACGGCATTCGACACGCCGACCTTCAGGGATGCCCGGGCTCGGCTCGATGAGATCGTCCTGGCGGGGGACGCGGTGATCTTCCTGGGCGCGGGGAGTATCACCGTCCTGGCTTCGGAATACGCAGGCAAGCCCGGGGGTATCGAGATTGTAGGGAAGCTCTCTAAGGTGGGGGGCTGAGGCTGATGGCCGTCACAAGAAAACCCAATTTCTCGAATCTTACCTCGATGGGGGTAGGGGGGTGTCCGCGGGATCTGTACGAACCGGAGAGCTTCGGTGAACTCCGTGAGCTCCTGGCCGTTCTTGATGACCCCTTTATCCTGGGAGGCGGCTGCAACACCATATTCCCGGATGGGGATTTCAGCCGGCCGGTGATCCGGACCAAGAAGCTCGGCAAGCTTCATGTCGAGGAGGATGGCCGGGTCTACGCGGAGGCAGGAGTCCGCATCGATCGGATCATCAGGCAGACGGTCACGGCCGGCCTTTGCGGCCTGGAACAGCTCACGGGAATTCCCGGGACAGTTGGCGGGGGTACGGCGATGAACGCAGGAAACGGGCCCGATGCCTGCTTTAGTAATTACATCAAGAAGCTGCATGTCATTTCTCCCGAAGAGGGCTCCGTCGAGATCATCGACAGCACGGAGGTTCCCTGGCGTTACCGTAATTGGGGAATGAACGATACGGATGCCGGAGGGTCCGCCTCCTGGGTGGTCGTCGCCGTGGAGATGGAGCTCCAGCCGGGTAATGTCTCCGAGCTCCGGGCTGAGATGGAACGGCGTAAGAGGCGAAAGGCGGACAACCAGCCCCTGAACGAGGCAAGCTCCGGCTGCATGTTCAAGAATCCCGGAGATGGCCCATCCGCCGGAAAGTTGATTGAGGGCTGCGGGCTGAAGAGCCTGCGCGAAGGCGGCGCATCCGTTTCGGGGCTGCATGCGAACTTTATCGTGAACGGCGAACACCAGGCGAGCTCTGAAGATGTTAAGCGACTCATGGAAAGAGTGATCGAGCAGGTCCACGAACAGACAGGTTACCAGCTCGAACCCGAGGTCGTCTTCGCCAGGGACCTGGCGTTTGTCTGAAATGAAAGAGAGCGGCTCCCTCCGGGGTCGGGAGTATTGAAATATGGTCAAAAAGAAGAAATCACGATTCGGCCCCCTGGAGATGATCGTCTCTCTTGGCAGCGGAATGAATCTGCTGAAGAACAGCGGGCTGAAGCTCTGCCTGCTGTTTGGCGGCCTGCTGTTTATCTGGCTGGCGGTATCGATCAGGCAGGATGTGAGATCTGACGAGAGGTTCCTGCTGGCCAATTGGCATCTGCAGCCAGGCAGGCTGCCTGCCTGGGTTACCCCGGAGATTCGCAGCCAGATCATGGAGGATTTTTCTCTCGGCAAGAGCGACCTCAGTCTTTTTGACCAGGGTGTTCTCGGCAGTCTCAAGGATGCCCTCGAGCAGTCCCATTGGATCCGCGAGGTTCTGGATATTCGGCTGGTCTATCCGGCTCCCCGGACGGAGGGAGCGGTCAGGGCTGCAATGGTTCTCTCTACCCCGGTTGCCATGGTCCGGGTCGGGCCGAATTGCTACCTGAGCGATTCCCGGGGAAGACGTCTTGGCGAGCCCTACAAGGCCGCGGCCAGGAGCTGGTTCAAGGTGCCGCTTATCGAGGGGGCTCGCTCCGGGATCGCCGTTCCGAAGCCCGGGTATCCATGGAGGAGCCCGGCTGTAGTTGACGGACTCAGCGTGGCGGCACAATTGGGCCGGGCCCGCATCTCGGAGTACTATCCGGAAAATTCAATTGAGTCCATCGACATCTCCAACGCGCGCGGCAAGGTCGACCGGAGCAAGAGCGAGATTGTATTGCGCAGCGGCCAGCTGCGGCTCGAGTGGGGACGCGCCGTGACCTCAGGAGCGCACCGTGTCCTGACCGACGCGGAAAAGATAGCCAACCTGCACACCGTGCTTACCGAACCACACTTCTGGAGGTTTACGGATCTCACTCTCCATACGCCCAGGATCACCGGGCGGGTTCGCAGCGATTCGGAAGAGGCCGAGAGCGGGTATTGATCAGCAGCTCATCCTGCGCGTGAGTCAGCAGAGAGGCCGAGCCCTGTGGGGGTTTTCAGGTATCGGTCACGGGATAGAGAACGTCGAGCACTTCACTGATCTGCTCTTCATTCATATAGCCCATTTCCAGCAGGATCTGGCCGAGCTGTTTCTCCAGGAGTCCGGAGGCGCGGTTTTTAGCCTGGATGGTGAGCGCTTCGTAGAGCTGTTCAGCGCTGACGAAGCGTTTCTCTAAAGCTATTTCACCGAAAAACTTATAACGATCGCTCATCTGTTTTCTCTAAGCCAGGCAGGGGCGAGTTGGAGACTGAAAGCCTGGAATTGACGGCCTCAATATTTTTTATCGACTCAGGCACCCCTTTAACTGCAGATATTCAGGTCTGGGGGCCCTCTTTGTGCCACTCTGACAGGATTCTGGGCCCTATATGGCTCTCTGCTGCCGATGTGGCAGTTCGCGCGGGCCTGTCTAAGCCATAAGCTATTTATTTATAAATACTTAAGTCTTGGTATCAGGTTTGCATAAGGAAATGGTTCAAGATTTTTTTCAGCACAAAGAATTATTTCAGGGATCTATTGGAATGGCCAGAACACCGAAACAAATAGTTTTTGACCTCGAAGCCCAGCTTGCCTCCAGAGAGGGCGTTGAAAAACTCGCCAGGGCGGTCAAGTCGACGTTGGGACCGATCGGCTCCAATGCGGTTATCGACCGCGGCTGGGGCGAGCCTGTTATTACCAAGGATGGGGCTCGCGTCGCTGAGGAGGTTGACCTCGTCAATCCTTTCGAAAACATGGCTGTGAAGCTGGTTCGTGAGGCGGCTGAGAAGACCTCCAACGAGGCAGGAGATGGCTCGACCACGGCAACCGTCCTGGCCGAGAGCATCTACCTCCGGGGCCTGCAGAACGTTATTGGCGGAATGAACCCGATAATCCTTTCGCGAGGAATTCGCCGCGCTGTCGACCAGGCGCTCGAAAGCCTGAAGGGATTGTCCACCCCGGTCAAGTCCAAGGACCAGGTCGTTCACCTGGCCACCGTGGCGGCCAACCAGGACAGGGAGATTGGCGAGCGCATCGCCGATGCCTGCGAGTCGGTGGGAGAGGACGGAGTCATCACCATCGAGGAGGGCAAGGAGATCGAGACCCATGTCGAGTCCGTCGAGGGAATGGAATTTGACCGCGGCTATCTCTCTCCTTATTTCGTTACCGCCGACGACAAGATGCTCTGCGAGCTCGAGAAGCCGTTCATTCTCATCTACGAAGAGAAGCTGACCAAGCTTGCCGACCTGCTTCCTGTCATGGAGAAGGTGTTGGCGGCCAAGAGGTCGCTGCTGGTGGTTGCTGAGGATGTGGAGGCCGAGGTGCTCTCGGCTCTGGTTGTCAACAAGCTCAAGGGTGTGCTTCCCTGCGCAGCGGTGAAGGCTCCGGCCTATGGAGAGCGCCGAAAGGCCATGCTCCAGGACCTGGCGATTCTTACCGGCGGCAAGGCGATCTTCAAGGATCTCGGAGTGCAGCTCAAATCTCTCGAGCTTGATGATCTCGGAGAGGCCGGGAAGGTCAGGATTACCTCCGAAGACACGATCATTGTCGCTGGCGGAGGAGATGCCAGCGCCTTGGAGGCGAGGGCGAACGAGATCCGCAGGGAGCTGGAGGATACGGAGTCCGAGTACGACCAGGAAAAGCTCCAGGAGCGCCTGGCGAAGCTGGTTGGCGGAGTCTGCGTGATTCACGTGGGAGCCGCGACCGAGAGCGATATGAAGGAGCAGAAGTCCCGCTACGAGAGTGCGCTGAACGCGACCCGTGCCGGGCAGGAGGAGGGAATTCTTCCCGGGGGCGGCGTCGGTCTCTTCCGGGCCTCACAGGCTCTCGCCGAGCTGGATCTTGAAGACCTGAGCAGCGAGGAAAAGGCCGGGATCGATGTTGTCCGTGAGGCTCTCGAGGCTCCTATCCGGCAGCTTTGTCTCAACTCGGGTATCGAACCGGCCAGGGTGCTGCGGCAGATCCGCTCAGATGACAACATCAACCTGGGCTGCGATCTCGCCTCGGACAAGAAGGATATCGTGGACATGCTGGAGGCTGGCGTGATCGATGCGACGAAGGTCGTTCGAGCAGCCCTGCTGAACGCGGTGAGCGTTTCCACTCTGCTTCTCACAAGTGATACGATGATCGCCGAGATCCCCCAGGAAGAAGATGAAGATGACCACCATCACCACCATCACGACGATGGCATGGGAATGGGCGGAATGGGTGGAATGGGTGGTATGGGTGGTATGGGTGGTATGGGCGGAATGGGCGGTATGGGCGGTATGGGCGGAATGGGAATGTAAGGTTTCCTGGAATTAAGGAATAGAGAAATGGCTAAACAGATTCTTTTTGATAGTGACGGTCGGCAGAAGCTGACCGCCGGGATGCAGACCCTGGCAAGGGCCGTGAGTTCGACTCTCGGGCCTTCCGGGAAGAACGTGGTTATCGACAAGAGCTTCGCGGGTCCCGTCTCGACCAAGGACGGAATCTCGGTTTCCAAGGAGATCGAGCTTCCCGATCCATTTGAGAACATGGGGGCGAAGATCCTCAACGAGGTCGCCTCGAAGACGAATGACACTGTCGGTGACGGCACGACCACCGCGATCGTTCTCGCCATCGGTATGATCGAGGAGGGGCGGAAGTTTGTCGCTTCGGGCGTGCAAGCCCAGTCTATCCGGCGCGGTATGGACCTTGCCGCGAAAGCCGTTGAGACTGTGGTGCTTGACCTGGCGAAGAAGGTCGAGGGCTACGATCAGATCCGGAACGTCGCCTACATTTCCAGCAACTCTGACAACCAGATAGCTGACCTTCTTGCTGAGGCGATGGAGAGCGTGACCAACGATGGAGTCATCACCATCGAAGAAAACAAGGGCATCGAGACCTACCTCGAGGTGGTCAAGGGGCTGCAGTTCGATAAGGGCTTCTGCTCACCGTATTTTATTACCGACGCGGCGAACCTGAACACCGAGTACGAGGATGTCTACATCCTCTTCTTCGAGAAGAAGATCACCGCCGTTCACGAGCTCGTTCCCTTGCTCGAGAAGGTCGCGCCGACAGGCAAGCCGCTCGTGATCGTAGCTGAGAACGTCGAGGCTGAGGCGCTCGCCGCCCTGGTCATCAACAAGCTCCAGGGCGTTCTGCCGGTTGTGGCTGTCAAGTCTCCCGGCTTCGGGGACCGCAGGAAGTCGCTGATGGAGGACATGGCGATCCTCACCGGCGGCGTCTTCATCTCCGAGGACATTGGAGTTGGTCTCGACCAGGTCGAGCTCAAGCATCTCGGCAGCGCCAAGAAGGTCGTTGTCGACAAGGAGAAGACCATCATCATCGATGGAGCGGGGAAAGAGAAGGCCATCGATGAGCGTCTCAACCAGATCAACATCCAGATGGAGCAGACCACCTCGACCTATGACAAGGAGAAGTTCACCGAGCGTAAGGCCAAGCTTGGCGGCGGTATTGCCGTTCTCTACATTGGCGGTCACACCGAGCTTGAGATGAAGGAACGCAAGGACCGGGCAACCGATGCGCTGCATTCCACCCGGGCGGCCGCCGAGAGCGGTGTGATCCCCGGCGGGGGCACGGTTTTCGTGCGCGCCATCACGGCTCTCGGCAAGGTCAAGGCCCGGGGTGATGAAGCTTTCGGAGTCAAGGTGGTGGCCGCGGCCCTGGAGGCCCCGCTTCGCAAGATCGCGGAGAATGCCGGCTACGACCCGGGAGATGTTCTGGTCGAGGTCAGCGAGCTCAAGGGAGCGAATGGTTTCAACGCGCTGAGCGGTGAATACTCCAACCTGGTCAAGGATGGAGTGATTGATCCTACGGATGTCGCGCTTACTGCCCTTAGAAACGCGGTCAGCATAGCCGGTCTTAACCTGACTACGGATGCCCTGATTACGGATGTGGACGAGCATGACGCACCGGTTGTCAATGCCGTCACCTGACAGGGAGCCCGGCTAGTCCAGGGCCGCGTTGACCAGCTGGACATTTACCGGTCGACAGGGGGTGTTACCCTGTGTGCTATGCTGGAGAATTCTTTCCGGCGAGGCTGAGGACCGGGGGTCTATTCCTGTTGTTTCGGCGGGTTATTGGTGAAATCTGATGGGGAGCAGAAACTCCACGATGTCCAAGCGGGACTATTACGAGGTCCTCGGTGTTTCCAGGGATGCGTCGGATTCGGAGGTCAAGAAGGCCTATCGCGAGAAGGCGCTCAAATACCACCCGGATAAAAATCCTGGAGACGCAGGGGCGGAGGCGGCCTTCAAGGAGGTTTCGGAGGCCTTTGAGATCCTCAGCGACGAGGAGAAAAAAAGGCTCTACGACGAGCATGGGCACGAGGGCCTGTCGGCGAAGGGTTTTGGCGGCGGCTTCACGGATATCAACGACATCTTTTCCCGCTTTGGAGACATCTTCGAGGGTTCTCTCTTTGAGGGACTCTTCGGGGGAATGGGAGGCGGTCAGCGTAACGGGCCCCGTCAGGGCCGCGACCTGCGGATCGATATCGAGATCACCCTTGACGATGTTCTCGGGGGCGCGCAGCGGAAGATCGAGATCAAGCGCCAGCGTGATTGCGGAGAATGCGGCGGCAGTGGAGCCGAGCCCGGAACGGAGCCGCAGACCTGCGTTCAATGCCAGGGGATGGGGCGGGTCGAGTCCAGCTCCGGATTCTTCCGGGTACAGAGGCCTTGTCCTAGATGCCACGGCGTCGGCAGCGTGATCACCTCTCCCTGCGGAGCCTGCGAAGGTGAAGGCCGCGTCGCGGCCTCCGGTGAGATCGAGATCGACATACCTCCGGGGATTCACAGCGGAAACCAGCTTCGAATCCCTTCCCAGGGAGATTCCGGGGCTAAGGGAGGACCGGCCGGAGATCTCTATTGCCGGATGGCCGTGCGCAAGCACGACCTCTTCGAGCGGTTGGACAACGACCTCCTGCTGGAAGTCCCGGTGACTTTCTGTGACGCCGCGCTTGGGGCAGAGCTGACGGTGCCGACCCTGGAGGGCGAGGAGAAGCTGGCGATCAAGCCAGGCATCCAGAGCGGAGAGGTGTTGCGGATCAAGCGGAGGGGGCTGCCGGACCTCGAGGGCCGCGGACGCGGCCATCAGATGGTGCGGATCATTGTCGAGACTCCCCGGAAGCTCTCAGGCGAGGCGAAGGAGCTCTACGAACAGATCCGCGAGCTCAACTCCGAGGACGAGCATCCGGCTCGGCAGAGCTTTCTGGATAGAATCAGGGACTACCTCAAGGGTGGGTCCCGTGAAGCGGAGGAATCATAGAGAATGAACATGAACGAAGGCGATACTGATACCGGCCTGGAAGAAAACGGTCAGCCTGCCGAAGAGCTTCCGGAGGAGACCGGCAAGGAAGAAGCCGAGGCCGGCAGCGATGTAGCCGAAGAGGGCGAGTCTCCCTGGGCTCCCCCGACAGAGGAAGAGCACCGGGCGCTTCTCGATATCAAGGAGAAGACGGATTCCATCTTCGAGGAGCTGCTGAGGGCCAGGGCCGAATTTGAGAACTTCAAGAAGGTCAAGGCCCGCGAGGCGGCGCGAGACCGCGCCGCGGCGGTTCGCAGCTTTATAGGCGGCCTGCTCCCCGTGATCGATAATTTTGAGAGAGCCATCGATAGCGCCGATCCAGGGGAGGGCGGGGCCGGGGGCCTGCTCGAGGGCGTCGAGCTGATCCACCAGATGATCCTCAAGCTTCTCGATGACCATGATGTGTCTGTCGTTGAAGCCGAGGGCCGGCAGTTCGATCCTGATTTTCACGAGGCTGTCTTCGAGGAGGAGGTTGCTGAGGGCTCGACGGGGGATATCCTCGAGGTGCTCGAGAAGGGCTATCTTCACGGCGAGGTTCTCATCCGGCCCAGCCGTGTAAAGGTGGCTAAACTTGTGGAGTCGGACCAGGGCGAGACCGAGAGTTGAGAGCGTTGAAAACAGGCCGATCCTATGCCGACCTATGAATACAGATGCCGGGAGTGTGAGGAGATCTGTGAATTCCTGCAGAGTTTCTCTGACCCTCCTAAGAGAAAATGTCCTTCCTGCGGCAGGCATCGCCTCAAGAAGATGATCTCCGGTGGAGCCGGACTCATTTTCAAGGGCTCGGGTTTCTATATCACCGATTACCGCAAGGCTGATTATGAAAAGGATGCCAAGGCCGACAAGGACAGTGGCAAATCCAAGAGCGGCGATTCGGGGAAAGACTCATCCAAGAAGAGCAAGGACGCCAAGCCCGCCAAGCCCGCCTCGAAGGACAGCGCCGGAGAGAAGTGACAATGCCGGCAGGTTCTCTATGTCCGGTCTGCGGTAAGGCTCTCGCTGAAGCTGCCGAGACGGCTCCGTTCTGTTCGGCCCGTTGCCGGGACGTCGACCTGGGGAACTGGTTTTTCGAGAGATACCGTGTCTCGAGGCTTTTCGATCCGGAGAATGACCAGGAAGAATTCCAGGCCGCTCTCGATTCAGCTGCAGAGGAAGCGCAGGAGGGCAAGGAATGCTGAGCTCTGCCCCTGGCTGGGAAGCAGGATAGAAAGAAAGAGGGCGCGTCGACTGCCGGCTTGCGGTCAACGCGCCCTCTTTTTATCCGCAGGAGAGTCGAACCTCAGCGTCCGAGTCCAGTGGGAAGTCCGGTGTCTTCGTCGAACTTGCCTTCAAGATCGGGATCTTCCACTTCCCAGGACACTACGGCCGAGTCGGTGAACAGCACCTGGAGCATTCCGTCATGCCCCTCGTGCTCGTCGCCGTCGTCGTATTCCTTGTAGTACTTATCCGAGGACAGCACCTTCGCCTTACCCGTGGGCTTGCGGCGTACGATGGTCCAGGAGTAATCAAGGGTATCCTCGTCGAGCTGGAATTTTTCGTCTTCGTCCTCTTCGGCGAGACTCGCCTCGCCGGCGGGGCATTTGAACAGCTTCGGCTCGAGACTTCTTCCCTGCAGGGATCTCAGGAGAATGTTCAGGGAGTCGTGAGCCAGGGGCTCGTCCACTGATTTATCTCTCGGGAACTCATATTTCTTGTCAGCGTAAGCTGTCGCGGCGGGGTAAATCTGTTTGAGGTTGTTGGTGCACTGGATTTTCCAGGCCTCGCCTCGGCCCTGCAGAAGCGCAGGTACGACGAGCCCGGCAATGATAGCTATGATAGAAATAACGACCAGCAACTCAACCAGAGTAAACCCGCTGCGTTGATGCAGGCGATCAGTCATAGGCGTTGCTCCTTTCTGTATTGTTTTTCTCCTTTCGGAACCGACAGCCCAACGCTGTGACGACCCCGAGTTTCATGAATTACTTTACAGGTCATTGCACCGGCTGCAAGCTTTTTGGGGACCATCCTGTGGTCGTTGGTTCGCACCCCCTGACAAGACCCTGACGGAGACACAACACCATTCCCGCGATGGCGCCTTACCTGGACACCTTCTGTTCGGGCTCGGTGGCTCCAGCTTGTCCGGGGGGCCTGTTAAACCCTGACGAGAGGTCCGATAACCACAGGCTCAGCCGGAAATTCGGTAGCGTTCAGCGCGTGTCTGGAGCCCCTCGGGGAGCCTAACATCAAACATCCAAAGGATCTGCAGAATCACTCCGACAGGCGTTTTCAGGCTGGTTCACGCCTGGCAGGTTCGCCATCTTGACGGGCTGGAATCTTCTGAAGGATCGATATGAAAAGATGACGGACCGAGTGGTTTTGTGTGATAATTACAGGCCGGGTTGGTTTCTCGTCTATCCAGCGGGAGCCGCCGGTATTCCCGGATCGCTCATCCGGGTGTCCGGGAAGTTGGTAAGCCCGGGAATCAGTAAGAAATACAATGGGTCCTGAATCATTCTTCCGGCAGTCGCCGGGGGGGATTTTACTTGGGCCGCCGTTTAAAGAAAGGCAATGGTAGAAGACATGCTTCAGCTCGCCGGGAGAAGGTTGAGTATTGAAAAGATACTGCTGCTTGGCGTTGGTTTTTTCCTTTCGACCTGTCCTCTTGTTTTTACGCAGGAGGAAGGCGAGGTCGCTGATTTCAACGAGGAAAAGTGGACGCTCGAGATGACGCCCCTGAAGATCCGTATGGTGACCCCCCGCATTGGCGTGGGTAAAGGCAGGACCTTCTGGTACATGGTCTATTCCCTGGAGAACAAGTCCGGGGCGGATCGGAACTTCTTTCTTTCCATCAGCGCCAAGAGCGACAGGAAGAAAAGCTATTCCGATCTATTCCTTCCCTCTGTCGAGAAGGCGATCGAGAGGCAGGAAGACAGACCTCTGTGGGGCAAGGCCGACAAGTTCAAGGTACTCAAGGGCAAGTCCCTGGGTGAGCGGAAGTTCGCCTATACCAGGATCAAGGATGGAGAGAAGCGGCTCTGTGTCGCGGTGTTCAACAAGTTCGATCCGAATGCCAAGAATATCACCATCCGAGTGACTGGATTGTCCAATGATATTGAAGTAATCAGCGACCCCGGTGGCCGCACCCTCCTGCGAGAGAGGATCCGTTTGATCCATTTGTCGCGTCCTGGTGATGAATATGAGATCACCAACGACAGCTTCAAGAATCTTCGTATGGAGTGGCGTAAGGAATCCACGGAGGTCAAGCTCAAGGACGAGTGATCACGTTTTCAGATGGAACATCACGAGTCTTTTTTCAGCTCCCTCTCTGAAGAGGAGCATCACCTGCTCGCTCTTAAGGATCTCCTCTACGAGGG
>CAUZHA010000072.1:0-23147 GCA_963579555.1 Planctomycetes bacterium UBA1146 | reverse complement strand
GAGGAGGTTGCGGATTTCGTCGATGGTAGGCATGTGTTTTTGGCTCGTTCAGAGGCTATGCGAAGACAGGATGTATGTTAGCAGAGACTTGAGAGGGCGGGAAGGGCTTGTCAAATCCACGTGTGGCTGGGACTATAATGCCTCCATTCGGCGATTGAAGAGACGGCCAAATTGAGTGAACTGCTCCAAGACCTGAAGAAAACCTATCCGCCCGGGCGGCTGCTTACCGCCACCGCGGAGCTGGCGCCGTATGAGTCCGATGCCTTGACCGCCTTCAAGGCCCGTCCCAGGGCGGTTGTTCTGCCCGAGAGCGCGGAGGAGGTGGTGACCACGGTGCGCGCCTGCTATCGCCACGGTGTTCCTTTCATGGCTCGCGGCAGCGGAACCAGCCTCTCCGGCGGCTCTCTGCCGGTGGAGGATGGAGTTGTCATCGCGCTGAATCGTCTGAACCGTATCCTGCGGATCGACCCGCGCGAGAGGGTTGCCGTCGTTGAGCCCGGGACGGTCAACCTGAAGGTGTCCGAGGCGGTCCAGCCCTACGGTCTCTATTACGCACCCGATCCATCGAGCCAGCTGATCTGCACGATCGGCGGAAATGTAGCCTTCAACTCAGGCGGAGCGCATTGCCTCAAGTATGGAATGACAGCCAACCACGTGCTGGGTATTCAAGCCGTTCTGCCGGATGGAGAGCTTGCCGAGTTCGGCTCGGAAAGTCTCGAGGGTGTGGGGCCCGATCTGTCCGGGTTTTTTGTCGGCTCAGAGGGGCTCTTCGGCATAGCGCTCGAGATCACCTTGAGGCTGCTGCCGCGACCTGAGCGCTACCACACCGTCCTGGCGGCCTACGGCAGCCTCGAGCGTGCGGGTGACGCGGTATCCCTGGTGGTCGCTTCCGGGTTGCTGCCGGGAGCCATGGAGATCATGGACCGCCTGGCGATCGAGGCGGCCGAGGCGGCCGTCGATGCCGGATACCCCAAGGGCGCGGCCGCGGTCCTGATCGTTGAGCTCGAGGGACCGGCCGAGGAGGTCGAGGCGGAGCGGCTTCGCCTGCTCGAGCTGATCGAGACCTCCGGGGCCAGCGAGGTTATCGAGGCAGAGAACGAGGAGGAGCGGGCCAGGATCTGGAAGGGCAGAAAGAGCGCATTCTCCGCAGCCGGGCGGCTCAGCCCGGATTTCCTGGTGCAGGATGGGGTGGTTCCCCGTGGTCGTCTTGGTGAGGCGTTGAGGAGAATCGAAGAGCTCGGCTCGAGCCACGGCCTTCGTGTAGCCAACGTATTCCATGCCGGAGACGGCAACCTCCACCCGCTGATTCTCTATGATGGCAGGGTCGATGGCGAGTTCGAGAGGGCAGAGGAGCTTGCCGGTGAGATCCTGAGGCTCTGCGTAGAGCTGGGAGGCTCTATCACCGGAGAGCATGGCGTGGGTGTCGAGAAGATCGCCTATATGAAGGATATGTTCTCAGCTGAGAATATCGACGCGATGAAGAGGATTCGGGCGGCCATCGATCCCTCCGGGCTGGCCAATAAGGGGAAGATGCTGCCGGAGGGCGAGCCCCCGGCCATGAAGTTTCACGGTCCCCACCCGCTTGAGAGAGAGGGGAGGATCAGCAGAGAATGAGCATCATCTCGCCCGAAAATCGAGCGGAAGCCGTCGAGGCTGTGCGCTCCTCTAAGCGGCTGAGACCGCGCGGGGGAGGGACCAAGTCCGCTCTCCTGGCGGCTGCGGCCGACACTTCCATTCTCGATCTCTCCGGCCTCAGCGGCATCATCGAATACGATCCGGGAGAATATACCTTCACCGCTCTGAGCGGCACCCCGGTCGCGGAGGTCAAGGATGTGTTGAGCGAGAACAGGCAGTACCTTCCCTTTGATCCTCCATTGAGCGAGGCAGGCTCGACGCTTGGGGGAGCAGTCGCTTCGGGGCTGAGCGGCCCCGGCCGCTACCGCTATGGCGGGGTTCGTGATTTTCTCATCGGCGCGAGCTTCATCGACGGTGAGGGGCGTGAACTCCACGGCGGCGGAAAGGTGGTCAAGAACGCGGCCGGGTTTGATTTTCCCAAGCTGCTGATAGGCAGCCTCGGTGAGCTTGGCGTCCTGGTCGACCTCACCTTCAAGGTCTTTCCGAGCAAGGACGCCTTCGCGACCCTGAGGGTCGATGCCGGCGGTCTCGCGGAGGCCATCGAGGTCGTGGCCAGGCTGAATTCATCTGTGGAGGAATTGTTTGCCCTGGAGCTTGAGCCTCCCGGAACCCTGCTGCTTCGTCTCGGCGGGATCGAATCGGTTCTTTCCACCCGTATCCGTCGTCTGCGCGCCCTGCTCGATCTTCCCTGTGCGCTGGTGGATGATGAGGGAGACTGTTGGCGGAGGGAGGGCGAGTTCTCCTGGGCACCGAGAGGTGACAGCTTCGTCAAGATACCCGCCACCCTGGCGGTTATCGAGGCGCTTGACAGCCGCCTCGATGAGCTGGGGGTCGTGAGGCGCTACGGCTGCGGCGGCAGCGTCGCGTGGGTCTGCTGGCCGGCTGGCGAGTCTTTCGAGAAGCTGGAGGAGCTTCTTTTAAGCGTCGGAACGACAGGGCTCATTCTGTGGCGCTCCGCGGACTCGAGCACAGGTCCGTTGCTCAACCGGAAAGAGGGACCGTTTGAGGGCCGGATTCGGTCCGTCCTCGATGGTCCGGGAAAGTTCTCTATCCATCCCTCCCGGCGGGAGCAATAGGAACGATGCAGCATAAGATCCAGGCAGCTGATCTCGGTCCCGAAGGCCCCGCCATGCTCGCGGCGGTAGAGGCCTGCGTTCATTGCGGTTTCTGTCTGCCGGCGTGCCCTACCTACACGGCCCTTGGTGAGGAGATGGATTCTCCCCGCGGGCGGATCTTTCTCATGAAGGAAATCCTGGAGGGAGGTGTCGAGCTTCCCGAAGCCGCGCCCTATATCGACCGCTGTCTCGGTTGTCTCGCGTGTGAGCCGGCCTGTCCGTCCGGAGTCGAATATGGCGCTCTGCTGACTCCTTTTCGGGCGCTTTCGAATCAACAGGGCCGGCTGCCGCTCTGGAGACGCCTGCTTCGTTTCCTTGTGCTCAAGACCTTGCCCTACCCTGCTCGTCTCAGGCCAGCCCTATGGATGGCCGGATGGATAAGCTGGACAAGAGGAGTTCTGCCTCGGGGTCTCAGGGCGATGCTGGAGCTCTCCCCCGGTCGTTTACCCCGGAATCGAGGCATCCCCTCGCTCACCGAGGCGGAGGGAGAGGAGCGCGGGCGGGTCGGCCTGCTGCTGGGTTGCGCCCAGGCGGTCCTGGCCCCTGCCATCAACGAGGCTACCGTCCGGGTGCTGGCGCGAAACGGCATCGAGGTGACAGCGCCTGCCGGCCAGGGTTGCTGCGGTGCCCTCAGCATTCATTCGGGGGAGAGGCGGCAGGCTCGCGAACTGGCGGAATCTCTGCTGGCTTCCTTTGACGGCGAGCTGGATTCACTGGTGACCAACGCGGCTGGCTGCGGCTCGGGTATCAGCGAGTACCCGGCGCTGTTCAAGGGAACGAGGCGCGAAGCCGAGGCATCCAGGTTCAGTTCGCGGGTTGAGGATGTCTCGGTTTTTCTCGACAGGCTTGGTATCGAGGCGCCAGCTCCGCTGGATAAGCCGCTGCGGACGGCCTACCAGGATGCCTGCCACCTTGCCCATGCCCAGGGAGTTCGGCAGCCGCCGCGTCGATTGCTGGAGCAGATATCGGGTCTCGAGCTGGTTCCCGTTCCCGATGCGGATGCCTGCTGCGGTTCCGCTGGAATCTACAACATTGAGCAGCCCGAGCTTGCCCGTGAGATCGGCGACAGGAAGGTGGAGGCCCTGCTCAGGACGGGCGCCGACCTTGTCGTCTCCGGAAATATCGGCTGCATCATGCAGCTGAGGAGTCGGCTGCGCGCGCGTGGCCTGGATCTGCCTGTCCTCCATACGATGGAGGTGCTTGATCTCGCCTACCGCGGCCAGTTGGGAGAATTTCGCGGGCGGAGGGCTCAGTCCGAAGGCTGAAGGAGGGCCGCTTCGATGACCGATCCAAGGAGCCCGGGGTCCTCCAGCAGGGGCCAGTGATCGAGGTTATTGCGCAGCACCCTGGTGTTTTCTGACAGCTTGTCGAGCTCCCCGATGGATTCCAGGGTTGCGAGGATCTTCGGTCCGTTGAGGGCGATGTCCGTAGAGCCCTGGATGATGGTCACATTCTTCCCGGACTCCCGCAGGAGCTTGCGCAGGGATTCAGCATCGTGGCTGCCGAGGCAGGGACCCGCGAGAACCTGGCGGTAGCTCTGATAGGCGACCAGCCTTGAGCTGAAAATGTCAGGCGTTCCAAGCGCTATGGCCCGGACCTCCGGAAGGGGACTGTCCGTCAGTGTTTTGTAGCCGATGGTCCGGGCCAGCAGGCGGGCAGGGTATTGGGAGAGGGGGATGCCAAGCATCACTCCGGCGATTCGTGAGATGAAGCTAACGTGGTCGCTCCAGGCCGGGGCGGCAAAGACAGCGAGGTCGGGCAGTTCGGATTCCGCTTTGTCTGTCCAAAGCGACCCGGAGAGACAGGTGGCGCCTCCCCAGGAGCGGCTGACCATGACCTTCACCGAATCGGGAGGAAGGGAATCGTAGGCTTCCCTGATCCGCGAGAGGTAGATGCTGTTGTCCGGGCTCACTCCGCGACCCTGATCTTCGGGATGGTAGCCGGGGGCCATGACTGTGGCGAGGTGAATCGAGTATCCTGCCAGGATCCGGCGACAGGCCCCATCACTTTCGGCATCAGTCCTGAGCCTGGCGGCCAGCGCCTTCGCGTAGGATGCTCCTTCGAAAACCCCGGGAGCCACGAAGAGGTCGAGTCTCTTCGTGCCGGTTCCGAGCCCCGCTATTTGTTCGAGGTAATTCATCCCAGGGCTTTCCGCCGTCGCTTCATACGGAGCTGTAGTTTCCGGGCAACTGTGACATGAAAAGGATAACAGCGCGCAGACCAGGGCCGCCGGCAGTGCAATCAGCCGGCCATTCGCTTGGATCACGGTCATTTACTTTTTACCCACCTTCCGGATCCCCTTTTTCTCGTGTGGGACATTTCGGCTCCATCGATGATGTTCTCATCGGCAGTTTCCGATGGCTCGCCTGGTAGATTGATTCTAACGCCGGCCGTCGGGAAAAACCAACCCGGGTGTTTGCCGCGGGGGACAAAGAGTTGTCAAGATCGGGATGCTCGGGTATTTTCACCACCTGTGTATTCCCCTTAGAGCTCCAGCTTCTTTTCCTACCAGGACCTGATTAACAGTGAACGCCCAGAACTCTTCATCCGAACTGGCTGAGAAGGTTACAGCTTCCCGGGAGGGGTTGGATGCCCATGTCCGGGAAACCATCGAGTGGCACTTCAATCCGGAGACAGGCTGTCCATTCTGGCTTGACTACGCCGGAAAGCTTGGTTGGGATCCTCGCAAAGAGATTGTCGCGTTCGACGATCTGAAGAAATTCCCTCTCTTTGAGGATGACTGGCTTCGAGGAGGCCCCGTGCGGCGGTGGCTGCCGAAGGGTTACGAGAAGGAGCCGGCCTTCGTTTTCGAGACGGGGGGGACGACTGGAATTCCCAAGAGCAGGCTGGTGGTCAATGATCACAGGATCGATTACGAGATGTTCAGCGACACCCTTCCCGAGGAACATTTTCCCAGGGGAGCGAACTGGCTGATGTTCGGACCCTCCGGGCCGCGGCGGCTGCGGCTCGCCGTGGAGCATCTCTGCCAGTATCGCGGGGGAATCTGTTTCTGTGTTGATCTCGACCCCCGCTGGGTCATCAAATTGATCAAGAAGCGGTGGATGGACCAGCTCGAGGCCTATAAGGATCACATTATCGAGCAGGCGATCACCCTTCTGCAGGCGGGCCATGATATCCAGTGCGTGTTTACCACGCCGAAATTGCTGGAGGGCCTGGCCTTCGAGCTTGAGCGCAGGGGAACCAGCCTGGAAGAGCTCGGGATCAAGGGGATCTTTTCCGGAGGGACCGAGTTCACCCCGCAGTGGACCCGGTTCGCCAGCGAGGAGCTTCTTGGAGATATCTACATGACTCCGACCTACGGCAACACCCTGATGGGGCTGGCCTGTTCGAGGCCGGTGGTTCCGGCGGATGATTACAAGATCGCCTACTACGCTCCCCAGCCTCGAGCGGTGATCGAGGTGGTCTCATTTGACGACCCGGCCGAGGTCGTTCCGTACGGGGAGACCGGCAGGGTCAGGCTGACTACGCTGACCAGGGAGCTTTTCGTTCCCGGCTTTCTCGAGCGGGATGAGGGCGAGCGGGAGGAGCCGTATGATGACTATCCATGGGACGGCATCAGCGGGGTGCGTCCTTTCCGTGAATTTGCATCGGCCACGACGGTGGGTGTCTATTGAGAGAGGGCCGCCGGCTTCAACAAACGATTGTTTCAATTCAAGGAACCTGAACATTGCTGAATATTCCTATTCTGCGCTGGGGCACTCCCTACGAGAGCCTCGAAAAGGAAGAGATCTTTCACTTCATCACTGGCGAGCCGGTTGCCAAGGTCAGCCAGGCCAATACGGGACTCCTGGCCCGGGACATGCGCAAGGCCGAGAGGGCGCGTGAATGCCTGAGGGAAATTCCCGCGGGCGACCTGATCGAGATGATGAAGAAGGCCGCCGATTTTTATCTCGATGGCTCGCTGCCGATGGGAGATGGCGTACAGACCCCGGATAATTTTGCCAGGCAGCAATCGTCCACGACGGGGCTCCCGGAGCATATGTGCAAGGCCAACATGAAGAAGAACCACTTCGTGCTGACCAACATGGACAAGATGCTCGACGCCCTGACCAGGGGGCTGGATCTTGATATCCTGACAAGGGGTTACGGTGTAGAAGACCGCGGCGTGGTTGTCAGCTACCAGGCCCAGACCTCCGCCCTGGGAATGGTTCTCCCCTCTAATTCTCCAGGGGTTCATACCCTCTGGCTTCCTGTCATTCCCATGCAGATTGGCCTGGTTCTCAAGCCTGGTCCTCAGGAGCCCTGGACTCCCTACCGCATGGCGGCGGCATTCGCCGAAGCCGGGATTCCTGCCGAGGCTGTCGGGATCTATCCCGGCGGAGCGGCGATGGGGGCCGAGGTGGTCAGCCAGTGCCAGCGGACCATGATCTTCGGCGGGGCCCCGACGGTAGAGGCCTACAAGGGGAACCCCCGTGTGCAGGCCCACGGCCCCGGCTTCAGCAAGATCATCTTCGGCGATGACATGGTCGATGATTGGGAGAAACACATCGACCTCATCGCTGACAGCGTCTATCTCAACAGTGGCCGCGGTTGCATCAACTGCTCAGGGATCTGGGCCTCGCGTCATACCGAGGAGATTGCCCAGGCCGTAGCCGAGAGGATCGGTCCCATCGAGGTGAAGCCTCCGGAGGATCCGGAATCGCTGCTGGCGGCCTTTACGGTGCCGGGGATGGCCCAGGCCCTCTCGGGTATGATCGATGCGGATCTCAACGAGTCAGGAGTTGAGGACATGACCGCCAGGTTCGGCAGCAGGCTGGAGGAGAGGGATCGGTGCGCGTACCTTCGTCCGACAGTTCTTCATTGCGCCTCGCCGGAGAATGCGGCGGCATCGAAGGAGTATATGTTCCCCTTCTGCACGGTGGTGAAGTGTCCGCAGGAAGACATGATCGACAAGATGGGGCAGACCCTGGTCTGCAGCGCCATCACCGAAGACCAGACCTTTGTCGACCGGCTGATCACCACCCGCCATATCGATCGGCTCAATATCGGTCCAATTCCAACGATCAAGCTTGACTGGCTGCAGCCGCACGAAGGCAATATCGTTGAGTTCCTTTTCCGGGCCCGGGCCTTCCAGGTGCCGGAGGAGAAGCTTTCTCCTGCCGGCTGATATCGTGAAAGAAAAGTTCAAATACACGGTCGGACAGCTTGTCGAGCACCAGCGCTATAGCTACCGGGGAGTGGTGGCGTCACGGGACTCGAGCTGCCAGGCATCGTCGGAGTGGTACGAGGGTAACCTGACGCAGCCGGCGCGGGAGCAGCCCTGGTATCACGTCCTGGTACATGGAGGCGATCATTCCACCTACGTTGCCGAGGAAAACCTGCGGGAGGATACGGGGGGGGAGCAGGTCATCCATCCGCTGGCGGCGACGTTCTTCATGTATTTTACAGGTGGGCGGTATACTCCGCGGGAAGGCGTCAGCTTTCCCGGGACGGAAGCCTGATTCGCCGTGGGTTCTTGTTTACAGGGCGAGGAGAGCTTCCCGTTCGAGGGACGCCTGTTTTTTCAGCTGCTGGCGGCGGTGATAGGCGGCCTCGTCTGCCAGGGAATTCCTCATCTTCGTCTCCAGCTCGACGGCCTCCGCCGGACTCTGCGGCCAGCACTCATCCGCCCATTTGAGCAGTGACTCGATGAAGCCAATCTGGGTTTTGCAGCAGGGCTCAATGCTCCGCTGTGATTTCAGATCCATCCTGCCGAGAACATCGAACAGGCTGACGTTCTCGGGATAGAAGATGTCGCCGTTGAGGAATTCTATGCAGCGTTTTTCGTATTCCAATGCAGCGGTCGAGTTGTCGGGGCGCTGGCTGGGATCCCACGGGTTCAGCATGATCTTCGCCACGGCCTGGTCCTCTTCCCTGGCGAGGAAGCGGAGCAGGGTAAGGGCATTGCCCATCGCCGCCGCGCGGGCCGGGTTGACCGCATGGATGATGACGGGTATTTCACAGAAGCGTTTGCTGATGGTGCTATTGCCGCCGGGTTCGAAATTCTGAAAGAGCCACTGCAGGATCGAGCAGCCCTGCTGGTGGAGGCCGCCCTGCCCTCCGTCATGGTTGAGGGAATAGTAGACTGAGTGAAGCTCTCCGCCCTTGCGGGTGCGCGATGGGTCGTCCGTCCCCTCGAGTCTGCTGGTCTCGTTTTCCACGAAGGAGTGGGCGTAGGGATAGATGACCGGGTGGACCAGGCTGGTGAATTGCCTCGGGTCCAGGGGGCCGCCCTGCCTCGCCTCATGTTCGTACCAGATTCCTAACCATGCCATGTACACTTCTTCGGAAGAAGTTGGCTTCATCTTGGGAACTTTTAGCCAAGGTAGTCACGGTTTTCCTTACCTCCCATTGACCGGAACGCTGGAGACTAGTATCTTGGTGTTCCCGTAATCTGAATCTTGGTACTCAACAACCCTGGAGATTTCCGGAATGTCCTATCCCAAGCTTGCGACCTTTGCGTTCTTGTTTATCCAGACCAGCCTTCTCTGCGTTCTCGACGCGGCAGACAAGAAGCGCAGCTACACCAATCTGAAAGAGGTGGACGCTGACTACGCGATCCAGGGTGAGTACAGCGGCGAGCTGGGGGCTGATAATGAGAAGTACGGTATGCAGCTCATCGCCCGCGGCGCCGGAAAGTTTGATGCCTACAGTTTCTCGGGAGGGTTGCCGGGAGACGGCTTTGATCCCGCTGCTGACGAACGTGCCGGGCCCTATAAATTCGCAACCAGGGATGGCGTCATCTCGGCGGAGCATGAGGAGATGAAGGCTGTCGTCAAGGCCGGGGCGATTGTCGTTACGGGCTCCAGCGGCGAGGCCCTGGGTACGCTCAAGAGAGTCGAACGAAAGAGCAAGACGCTTGGCAAGAAACCTGAAAAGGGAGCGGTCGTTCTCTTTGATGGAAGCGATACCAAGAGCTGGAAGAACGGCAAGAGGACCAAGGAAGGGCATCTTCTCAGGGGTACTGAATCTCTCAAGAAATTCCAGGACTGCTATCTGCACATGGAATTCCGGCTTCCCTATGAGCCATTCAACCGCGGCCAGGGGCGCGGAAACAGCGGGGTCTATCTGCAGAGGCGCTACGAGGTCCAGATTATCGATTCCTTTGGTGAGAAGGCTTCGCACAATCTCTGCGGTGGTATCTATTCCATCGCGCCGCCAAAGGTGAACATGAGCTATCCGCCCCTTACCTGGCAGACCTATGATATCGAGTTCAAGGCCGCCAAGTACGATGACAAGGGCAAGAAGACGGCTAACGGAACGTTGACCGTCTGGCATAATGGTGTTCTCGTGCACAAGGAGCAGAAGCTGCCCAAGAGGACCACAGCCTCGCCGGAGGGCGAGAGCCCCAATCCCGGCGCCGTCTTTTTCCAGAATCACGGCCACGTGGTCGTTTTCAAAAATATCTGGGCCATCGAGAGGTGAGCGTCCACCCGCGTCATCGCGGCCGGACGGTGTTCCCGGGGACGGCTCCTGTCGCATCCGGGGGCCGGGCCTGATGGAACCCGGAGAAGCCAGGCCTGACCTGTCAGAGGGCGACATCAACCTCTCTGCCAGGAGGTCGGAATGGGTAGAGAAGAATCTCGACGAGAAGACCCGGAAGCTCCTCGCGGAGGATAGCCGCCTTTTTCTGCACCAGTCGCTTTCGACTCCCTGCCTCGATGTTCTCGCCCATTGCGAGGGCACCCACATCGAGAACCTCCAGGGCCGCCGCCTGCTGGATTTTCACGGCAACAATGTTCACCAGGTCGGTTTTTCGCATCCGAAGGTTGTGGCTGCCGTCAAGGCGCAGCTCGACGAGCTCTCCTTCTGTACGCGGAGGTATACCAACCTGCCCGCGATCGAGCTCGCGGCGACCCTCTGTGACCTGGCCCCGGGAGATCTTGGCCGGGTCCTTTTCTGCCCCGGAGGAGCGGGTGCGATGGGCATGGCGTTGAAGCTCGCCAGGTGCGCGACCGGCAGGTTCAAGACCATCAGCATGTGGGACTCCTTTCACGGAGCCTCTCTCGATACCATCTCCATCGGCGGCGAGGCTTTCTTTCGAGAAGGCATGGGTCCGCTGCTGCCGGGTACCGAGCATGTCCCGCCGCCGGATTCCTATCGCTGCGTCTGGGATTGCGCGGGAGAGTGCAATCTGAAATGCGCTGACTATATCGATTATGTGCTGGAGAAGGAGGGAGACGTCGCCGCCGTGATCGCCGAGACCGTGCGCAGCACACCCTTCATCCCGCCGGCGGATTACTGGCGGAGGGTACGCGATGCGTGTGACCGGCATGGAGCCCTGCTGATCCTTGATGAAATTCCCCACTGCCTTGGCCGCACAGGCCGGATGTTTACCTGTGAGCACTATGGGGTGGTGCCCGATATGGTCGTGATCGGCAAAGGTCTTGGCGGCGGAATCTTTCCTTTCGCCGCTCTCATTGCCCGTGAGGAGCTCAACCTCGCGGCGGATAAGGCTCTGGGGCATTACACGCATGAGAAGAGTCCCGTAGCCTGCGCGGCCGCCCTGGCGACCCTGGAGGTGATCAGGGAGGAGAACCTGCTCGAAAAAGCCGAGCGGGTCGGTCAATTCGCTCTCGAGAAACTTCGGGATCTGCAGCGGCGTCATCCCCTGGTGGGGGATGTTCGCGGACTCGGGCTCCTGCTGGGGGTTGAGCTCGTCCGGGACAGCCAGAGCCTGGAGAGGGCGACCGAAGAGGCCGAGGAGGTGATGTACCAGGCTCTCGCCCGCGGTCTCAGCTTCAAGCTCACCATGGGCAACATCATCACGCTCACTCCGGCGCTGACGGTTACCGAGGAGGAGGTGACGGAAGCCGTGGGTATTCTCGACGAGTGCCTGGAGCTGGTCGGCTGAGGGGACGGCCGGGCTACTTCTTTGAGCGGAACTTGACGTTAAAGAAACCCGAGGCTGTGCCGCCAGAGGTGAGGTGGATGGAGAACTGGAGCTCTCCGCTGGCCGGGGCGCGTCCGGTGGATTTTGTTCCGGCCAGCTGCCAGGCCTGCTTTCCAACACGCCATTGAAGGGAACCCATGCTGCGGGAGTTCCAGCTGTGGTTGGATAATCCCACGGGGCCGAAGCTGCGGCCCTGCCAGATGACCGTACCGCTGGACTCGAGGCTGAATTTCTGGCCTTTGCGCAGCTTGTAGCCCGTAGCCAGGTGCCGGTTGGAGCTCTCGATGTTGCTTGACTTTACCTTCCAGATTTTCGAGGTGTCCAGCTCTCCCCAGGCGATGTAGACCATGTCGGTGCTGGGGATCTCGAGCTTGATGGCACCCCTGGTGATGTAGAAGGTGCCGACCTCGATCGTTCCCCTGATCGTGAAGCGCTGGGTGGTGATTTCGTCTTCAGCCTCCAGGTAGATGCCGTTGGCCGCCTCGATACCCCTGATCAGTCCTGAGAGCTGCTTGCGGATGGTCTCGTCCTCTTCGAGGCCGCGCAGGGTAAGAAGGGGTCTGTAGCCGGCCGGTCCGATTTCGCGGAGGTCATCGAGCGCTTCGGGGTCTTTTTTTCGCAGGCGTTCGAAGGCTTCGTCGAGCGTCTCACGGTCTTTTGGGGCTAGTCGCGGGCTGAATCTTACCCGGCGGATTTCCTTGAACGGAACCGTGAGTTTGCCGTAGCTGGTCATTATGGAGAGCTCCTTCTCCTCGAGCTTTCCGATGAGGATCTGCCCGCCGGTGAGGCCAAAGGTCGGAGCCTCGTTTTTAGTGCCGCTCTCCTGGGACTCGCAGGGCGAGGGGCGCCCGGTGACTGCGCAGAAGGCCAACAGCGGGAGCAGGAGCTGGATGACCTGTCTCACTATGCCTGGCTGGGAACTCATCGTTTCAATAATCGAAGGTGAGCTTGTAGATTTCCTCATTGTCCTCGAGAGACAGGATCTTTTCCCGCTGATCTTTCAGGAAGGCTGTCACCCTTGAGAGCACCTTGAGATATTCGTCCTGCTTCTGATCGGGTCCGAGGATCATGACAAGGATATGCACGGGTAGCTCATCGAGAGAATCGAACGGAACACCATCTCTGTGGATCGCCAGCCCGACGATGAAGTCATCGATGATGTTGAGCTTGGCGTGGGGGATCGCCAGTCCAAGTCCAAACCCGGTAGACAGGAGGCGTTCCCTGTCCATGATGGCTTCAAAGATCGAATCTTCATTTCCGAGAGATTCCGATTCGGAGAGACATTTTACAAGGCTGCGAAGGCAGTCGTCTTTGTTGTCTTCAGCTAGCCGCGTGATTCGGCCGGTGGATATGAGTCGTGAGAGGGATTTCATTTTTTTCTTTTCGGACGGTGTTGTTGCCGTGGGATGTCGTGCCTGATCGTACTGGTCTCAGTCACCAACGTAGCGACTATACAGGCTGCGAGCTTTGCTGGCATCCGTCAATCCGTCGAAAATGGCACGCTGGTCATCGAAGAGTGTCATGGCGAAGTCCTCCGTGGTCAGTCTCAGGTACCTGGGATGGCATTCGACCTTGCCAACGGATTCCAGCCTGCGGGCGAGAGCCTGCAGGTCGACGTCGTTTGGCGAGCGGGGGTGTACCTGCACCGCCTGGCGGCCGCAGAGACTCTCGCTGTTGAGCTGGCCTTTGCCGTCGAGGAAGTCAAAGCTCCTGCGGCTACAGACCTGGCAATCGGGGTCCGGCTCGATACGAGATTCCTTCCACTCCATCTTCCAGGCATCCAGCCTGAACAGGCGTCCGCAGAAGAGGGCGGGTTCGTCTCCAGTAAGGCTCCTGATGGCTATCGAGGTCTGGATGCTGCTGACCATGGCTACCGCGGGGCCGAGCACGCCTGCTGTGTCGCAGGTCTGCAGCGTCCCGGGCGGGGGAGGTTCTCCCATATAGCAGCGCAGGCAGGGGCCGTTCCGTCCGCTGAGGAAGAGCGCGTGTCCGCGGGTCTCGATCGCCCCTCCGTAGATCCAGGGGATTGAGAGCTTCCAGCTCAGGTCGTTGATCAGGAAGCGGGTGGGGATGTTGTCCGAAGCGTCGATGATCAGGTCCACGTCCCGGGCCAGTTTTTCAGCGTTGAAAAACTGGAAATCGGTAGGCTCGGCGACGATCGTGATGGAGGAGTTGGCCTTCTCCAGGTGTTTTTTGAGCGCGAGCGCCTTGGGGGTTCCGTTGCGGACATCTTCTTCGGTGAACCCGATCTGGCGCTGGAGATTAGACCAGTCGACAAAGTCGCGGTCCACGAGCCGCAGCTCTCCGATACCGCCGCGCGCGAGGTATTCGGCGCTGTGGGTTCCCAGTGCGCCGCAGCCGACGATCAGGACCTTTGAACGGCTGAGCCGCTCCTGTCCGTCTTTGCCGATCGCCTCGAGAATGTGGTGGCGGTTGTAGCGTTCTTCCGTTCCTGACATTCTGAATTTTTAGTCTCTTCCCGGTGTGATTTCCAACAGATATCCTGACCGGGGCGTAATACCTTATGACCTGGGGATTGCCCTCAAGCCTTTTGAGCGACATGATAAGCCCCTGCGCAGTACAAATGCCTGTCCCAGAGCTGGAGAAATCCGAATGTCGTTGAAAGATCGTGTCGCCATCATTACCGGAGCCGCCCGGGGAATCGGCAGGGCCTGCGCTGAGAGGTTCCTCGCCGACGATGTCGCCGGAGTGGTCCTGGCCGACATCGATTCGACAGCGGCCTCGTCCGCTGCCGTCGAGCTGGACCCCGGCGGCGGGCGGGTGCTGGCCGTTTCTGTCGATCTGGCCTGCAGGGACGAGGTCGACGCGATGGTCGAGAAGACGGTGAGCAAGTTCGGCCGTGTCGACATCCTGGTGAACAACGCCGGCATCGCCGGTCTAAAGGGAGCGATGGAGGAACAGACGGAGGATGAGCTTGACCGGATCTTTGCCGTCAATGTCAAGGGGCCCTGGTTCGCCTGTGCCGCTGTCCATTCGCATTTTCTGGAGAACGGCTACGGTCGTGTCGTCAACATCGCCTCCATCGCAGGCAAGGAAGGCAATCCCGGCCTGGTGCCTTATTCCATGTCCAAGGCTGCCCTGATCGGTATGACCAAGGCCTATGCCAAGGAGGTCGCCACCCGGGGGATCCTGGTCAACTCGGTCGCTCCAGCCGTCATCGAAACCGAGATCCTGGCCCAGGTGTCTGATGAGGTGAAGGAATACATGATCTCCAAGATCCCAATGGGGCGGGTGGGGCAGCCCGGAGAGGTGGCCGAGCTGGTTCTCTTCCTTTCATCCGAGCGCTGCAGCTTCTCGACGGGTTTCTGCTACGATATCTCAGGCGGCCGGGCTACCTATTGATCGAGGTGAGGTTTTTTCTGCAACCTGCGTGCCTGTGACGGTATGATTACCCCACCTGGACACAGGAGAGTTGTTTTCAGGGTTTCCCGGCAACAGGGTAACAATTGCTCCAGGTGTGTCGAGCCTGAGGGGTTTAATTGAACAAGGGGCTTTGCTCATGAACGGATCTGGATTGTCTCGCTGTCTCTTGGTGGCATTCAGCTGCCTGCTCTGCCTGCCGGTATCCGGAGATGACTCAAAAGATGCTCTCAAGGGGGTTCTGAAGGCCCTGAGGTCTGGAGATGCCAAGACGCTCGAGGCTTCCCTCAAGGAGATTATCAAGGTCGGCGGTGAAAAATCTATCGGCGGTCTTCTGAAATACGCCACGACGGTTCCCGCCAGCTCCCAGACGGTTTACTGGAGCCTGCTCGAGGGTGTCTCCAGCTTTGTGGACAAGCCGGCGCTCAAGGAACTGGGCAAGTACATCTCCAAGAACAAGTCCAAGGCGATCGCTCGCGATCTGCTTCACGCTCTGCAGACCAGCAGGTCCCGCAATGTCGTCTACGCGCTCACCCCGATTATCAGGAAGGGACCGGGTTCCCTTCGTCTCAAGGCCATCAAGAAGCTCGCCAGGGTCAGGAGTCCCGAGGCTGTAGATGTTCTTGTCGAAGTGGTCAAGGGTGAGGAGAAAAAATCACGCGAGGTGGCGAGCGAGGTGATGATCGCTGCGGTAGAGGGACTCACGATGATCACCAACCAGCAATTCGGCACCAGCGCGGTGAACTGGGAGGGTTGGTGGAACCAGAACAAGAACAAGCCCCTTCGGGTCAGCTCGGCGGCCAACGGAGATTCAAATACGGGAACGGTTGTCGACCATCTCTCCGGCCTGAGAAAGAAGGGCTTTGTCGGCCTGGAGAAGGCGCCCAAGAAGGGCATCGTAGTGATCAGCGCGGTCTTTGAGAAGGTTTTTGGAAAGAAGACCAGGCGGGATCTCAACAATGATCATATGGAGGAGGTTCTCCGGCGGATGGGGGTTCCTCATACGGTGGTGCACAGGGAAGATTTTGATAAATTCGATCTCCGGGAGACCGGGGCGATCCTGATCAACTGCGCTCAGATGAACAAGTTCTGCATCTGTCCTACCTGCAAGCCCGGCGGGAATAAAAACAATCGCCTGTATCGCTGTACAGGCTGCGACAAGCACACCATTTTCAATCCGGCTCTCACGGCTGATTCCATCGAGAAGCTCAAGAAGTTCGTCCTCGCCGGCGGCTACCTCTTCAGTGAGGATTGGATCGTCAAGGAGTTTGTCGAGAAGGCCTTTCCCAAGTTCGTGGAGGCGGGCTATAAGCTTCCCGACCACAACGTCACCATAGCGCCGGTTCGCGGCATGGCGACCCACCCATATCTCGAGGGCATCTACGTGGCTCGCGAGGAGGACGAAGATGACAGCTTCGATTTCGGCCTGGGTGACCTGGAGGGAGAGGATGACGATGCTGAAGAGGAAGACCCATCGAGCCGAGGCAAAACTGCCGTGGTGAAGCGCGGCGAGGATCATAAGATCGCGCCGGAGCTGCGCAAGATCCGGCACAATTGGCAGATTGACGATGAGAGCTTCGAGTTGACGATCAAGAACCGGGCGAGGGTCGTCGCTCTTCTGGGCAGCTCAGAGGTCAAGCCCCGAAGCCCCGATGACAAGAAGAAGCCGGTTTCCGTGGTGGCCCTCGCTTTCAGGCCGGGAACCGGAAAGACTGCGCCCATTGGTTCGGGCAAGCGAAAGACCCCTCCGGGTACCCCGGGAGTGGTAGTGCAGGTCCTGAGCCACTTCGGCAAGCAGCACTCCGATGAGGATGAATTCAGCCTCCAGAACCTGCTGCTGAATTTTCTCATCGACTCCAACACCGCTCGCCTGCAGAGGGGCGGAAAGAAACGCAAGCGCTGAGATTTCCGCCTGCGGGTGGCTGCGGTTGCAGGGGGCGCTGCTCCGGAGGCGCCTGCTCAGGAGAGGGGATCGCTGATTTCGTAGCCCGATTCGCTGATTTTCGCGGTGACGGGACTGCCCTGCCCGCTCTCGATGTGCAGATGGTTGCGTGAGGCCACATCGGCCGCCGCCTCGATGACGATGATGTTTGAGCGTGAAGAGCTTGCGGTCGGGTAGTCGCTCTCGAGCTCCACGGCGGTTGAGAGTCCAAGCTCTACCTCGATGGCTGCCCGGGTAATTGCCACGATGGAGTCCTTGCCGTAGCCATCGTAGGCCGGGTAGGCCGATCCCGGCCGCTGGATGTCCGCGGTGAAGTGCGGGTTGTAGGTTCGGCTGCCGATTCCGGCGAGGGTGGCACGGAGCCCCCTGTCCTGCTGGTCGAATTCGATCTTGCCGAGGGTTCCTGCAAGCTCCAGCTCCTGGTTCACGGCACCCTCGAACTCTTTCGGGTTGATCCAGCTGTTGACATAGTAGACCCGCAATCCATCACGGTAATCTACCGAGACCTGCATCGCATCGAAGGTGTCTATCTTGCGGTCTCCTCCTTCGGAGTCCCAATTGGCCAGCAAGGCCTTCTGCCCAACGGCATGCACCGAAAGCGGCTCTGAGCCGAGGTAGTGGGTGAAGAGGTCAAGCCAGTGAATTCCCACGTAGCTGAACGGGTTGGAGTCCGCCGCCCATTTGAAGATCTCGGTGGCGACCTCGAGGGGCTCCTCCAGGACAGCCCGCGCGTAGAGAGGCCTGCCGATGTTTCCCGCAAGCTCTTCAAAGATGAAACGATGGCACGGGTCGTAGCGTTTGTGCATGTCGACGCCCACCACCAGTTTCTTTTTTTTCGCCAGCTCGATGATCTCATCAGCCTGGTCCAGCCGCAGGGTTAGAGGCTTTTCGACCATCACGTGGGCTTCCCGTTCGAGAGCGTGAAGAGTCGGGGCGTAGTGGAGGTGGTCGGGGGTGGCGACGTAGAGGATGTCGACCTCGTGTTTTTCGAAGATGTCCACCCAGGGTGTCTCTCCGTGGAAGGGGGCCGGGGCGGCTTCCGGGACTTTTTCAGAGTAGGCGGCGCAGAGCGCCTCGGCGGTTTGTGCTGTCCGGGTACCGATGGCGACAAGTCTCAGGGAGATCTCTGCGAGCTCCCTGGCTCGTTCATCTAGTCCGATCCTGCCGAGGTAGGGCGCAATCCCGCAGCGTTCGAAATCTTCGATGGATCGAAGAACCACGTCTCCGCCAAACATGCCACCGCCGATCAGGGCAACCTTGAGATCTTTTTTGTCATTCAGCATAGGCTTAAAGTATCTATTCGAGTGAATATCCGCAGTACGATCTTGACCAAATCAATTGTGGAGAGAAAATAGACTCCCTAACAGTTCCAGTCAATCAGTACGCAGAATGCAAGGCAACTCGGAACTCCGGTACCAGGAACACAAATGCGTACTGTCCTAACCCAAGGTATTAGTCTAAGGATATCTAGATGATGAACCGAAACCGTTTTATTGTTTGCAGCCTGGCCGTTCTGGGCGCGCTTGCGATGGCCCTGGTCGGCTTGCCCGGGGGGAATCACAGTGACCTTGATTTCCCGGCAGTCTATGGAGAGACTCCCTGCTACAAGCCCGTTGTACCCATGGATGACCTGATGGATGCGGTTGATGATAATTTTGAAGCGATCTCCGACCAGCTCAAGATCAAGAAGTACTCCAAGGCCATGAAGGCGGCCCACTATGTAGCCGAGTTCTGCAATGTATTGCAGTTTCACACCAGCGACGAGGTCAAGGGCGCAGCGAACATCAAGAAGTGGAAGGCGGTCGCCATCTCGATCCGTGATGACATGATGAAGGTCGCCATGGCGATCAAGAAAAAGGACGCGGCCGGAGCCAAGAAGATTCTTAAGGCCGTCGAGGACTCCTGTGAGAGCTGTCACGACATGCGCGACTGATGGTCGCCTGGAGGTAATACCATGGCACAGCCCTCCCTGGGCGTCTGCAGCTGGTCGCTGCAGGTAAGCAACATTCCCGACCTGATTCGTTTGAGTTCCGAGGTGGGCGCCGAGGTGGTGCAGATCGGCCTCGGAGATCCGACCCATGGCTCCTGGGACGAGGGAGGCGGCTTCCTGGCCGCGCTCGAGGACTCCGGCCTCGAGCTCAGCGGGACGATGATCGGGTTTCCGGGTGAGGACTATACCTCACCGGCGACGATCAGGCAGACCGGGGGCTTCGGCGATCCGGCGACTCGCCCCGAGCGGCTGGAGATCTTTCGCCTGGCCGTCGACCAGACCGCGGCGCTTGGACTCAGGTGCCTCTGCAGCCACGCCGGCTTTATTCCGGAAGATGATGGAGCTGAACGATCGAGCTTTTTCGACTGCATTTCCGAGGCTGCCCAATACGCGGCGGAGAAGGACGTGCTCTTCACCATGGAGACGGGACAGGAGACGGCCTCCCTGCTCCGGCGAACTCTCGATGAGCTGAAGATGTCCTCGCTGCGGGTCAACTTCGACCCGGCCAATATGATTCTCTACGATATGGGGAACCCGATTGAGGCGATCGAGATTCTCGGTCCCGATATCGCCCACGTACACGCCAAGGACGCGAACCCACCCCAGGCCAGCGGAGAGTGGGGGGCCGAGGTCCCCCTGGGTGAGGGCTCTGTCGGGATGGCCGATTTCGTAGCGGCGCTCGAGAGGGTCGGTTATTCCGGGCCGCTGGTTGTCGAGCGTGAGGTCGGCGACCAGGCGGAGCGAGTGGAGGCCATCCAGCACGGCATCTCGGTGCTCCGGGGTCTCTCCTGAGAAGCTTCTCGACATCCTTCCGGTTCAATTCCCGGACTTTTTTGAGGGGCTGACATTGTTCGAATAGGGGGTTTTCTATAGAATGCCTCGCCGAGTCCGGGCCAGCCGGACCATTCATAGAATAGCTTCGATAAAAAAACAGGTGAACGCACAGATGAGTATCCTTCCGCTTGCTGTTGAGTTGAACACGGTGCTTGAGTCAGAGGCTCCCGCGGTTCTCGATATGTTGTCAGACCTTGGGAAGAGGCTGTATTTCCCCAAGGGGATTATCAGCCAGGGAGCGGAGGCCAAGGCGAAGGCCGACCGGTTCAACGCCACCATCGGGATTGCCACCGAGGGTGGCGTTCCGATGCATCTTGCGAGTGTCAACGAGCTCTTCGCGATGGAGCCGGGCGAGGTCTACCCCTATGCGCCCACCGCGGGCCGGCCTGAGCTTCGTGAGCTTTGGCGTGCCAAGCAACTTGAGGAGAATCCATCGATGCGGGACAAGGCCCTCGGGATGCCGATCGTCACCAGCGCCCTGACGCATGGGCTGGGTATCGTGGGTGATCTCTTTATCAATCCGGGTGATCCGGTTGTTCTTCCGGAGCATTTCTGGGGCAACTACAACCTGACCTTCGGAGTTCGCAACCAATGCGAGATCGAGACCTATCCGCTCTACTGTGAGGGAGGATTCAATTCCAGCGGCCTCGGGCAGAAGCTCCTGGAGGTCGGAGAGAGATCCTCCAAGGCTGTCGTGGTGCTGAATTTTCCGAATAACCCCACCGGCTATACCCCGACCGCGGAGGCCGCTGTCGAGATTCGGGAGGCTATTGTCGCGGCGGCCGAGGCCGGCTTGCGCCAGGTGGTAGTCTGCGATGATGCCTATTTCGGGCTCTTTTTCGAGGACAGCTGTCTCCAGGAATCAATCTTCGGCTACCTGGCGAATTGCCATCCCAATGTCCTGGCCGTCAAGCTCGATGGGGCCACCAAGGAGCTTTTCGCCTGGGGCTTCAGGGTGGGCTGCCTGAGCTATGCGGCGGGAGGCTCCGGAGATCTAGATGCTGTTCATACGGCCCTCGAGAAGAAAACGATGGGCTCGATCCGTGGCGGGATCAGCAACTCACCCAATACCACGCAGTCGGCGGTGGCCCGGCTGCTGAAGAATCCCGCGGCTGCGGCCCAGAGAAAGGAAAAACGCGATATTCTCTGCGCCCGAGCGATTCGTACACGGGAGGTTCTCGATAACGGGAAATTCTCCGATGCATGGGATGTTTATCCTTTCAACTCCGGGTATTTCATGTGCGTCAAGCTCAAGGGTGGGGTCGATGCGGAGGAGCTTCGCGTTCACCTGCTCGACAAGTACGGAGTCGGGGTGATCTCCAGCGGCTCTACAGACATCCGGGTAGCCTTCTCCTGCCTCGAGGAAGGCCAGGTGGAGGAGGTCTTCGATACCCTCCTCGAGGCCTGGACGGATCTGGCGGGCTGACCTGCTGTCTCCCCGGAGGGCTTCAGGGAGCGACAGGAAGCCTGGTAATCGAGATCTTGCCGCTCATGCAGACGTCGATGTCTTTGCCGGAGACTCGCGTCCTGTCGTGGTAGCTGTCCTGGTAGAGGAAACAGTCGCCAGCGAGCTCGTATTCGTTTCCATGCGGAGAGGGATCGAGCTCGCAATAGACCAGCTCGAGGTCGACCTCCTGGCTGTCGGGATTCGGGATGTTGATGTTCCAGAAAGCCTCCTCAGGCGGCGGCTCTGAAAGAAGCGTTTCAATTACCATCCCGGCTCTCCTGGCGGTGAGCTCCCAGTCGAGTTCCTTGCCCCTTCCGATGTACTGGGAGATGGCCATGGCGGGCCGCCCGTGTATGACGGCCTCACGCGCGGCGGCCGCGGTTCCCGACATATAGGTGTCGACACCGAGGTTGGCCCCCTGGTTGATCCCCGAGATCAGCCAGTCGGCATCATTGGCGAAGTGGGCCAGGGCAAGGCGCGCGCAATCGGGCGGGAATCCCGCTACGCTGTAGCGGTCGCCGCCTCTTTCGTAAAAACGAAGGGGCTTGTCGATCGTCACTCGATGGCCACTGCCGGACTGCACCTCGCTTGGGGCCACTGTTACGACGCTGCCGAGGCGGCGACAGACAGATTCCAGCGTCGCCAGGCCGGGGGCGTCGATTCCATCGTCGTTTGTCAGGGCGAATTTCATGATATGGGGGTGCTCCTCTCCGGTTTCAGCGGACCCTTTCGCCGCCGGATTACCTTATCTCTACCATCAGCGCTTTAGCATTGCGCGCCTTTCTGGTAGCGTAGCCGCCTTCTATTTACACGCCAGGAGCTGACAAGGCTATGCTCATTCGGGATCAGAAAATATTCGAAGACCTGCTGAACCGTTGCCGGGAGCATGGGTCGTTCGCTTTTGATACTGAGTTCCTGAGGGAAGACACCTACTGGCCCGAGCTCTGTCTCATCCAGATCGGCATCGAGGGAGAGGCTTTCGCCGTGGATCCGCTGGCGGAAGACATTGACTGTGGACCGCTCTTTGAGCTTCTCTGTGATCCAGGGGTGGAGGTCATCGTTCACGCGGGGCAGCAGGACATGGAGATCTTCTTCTGCAAGTCAGAGGCTCTTCCCCTGCGGATTTTCGATACCCAGGTCGCCGCCGCGCTTCTCGGCCTGGGAGACAGCATCGGCTACGCCCGGCTGGTTGACGAGCTGCTCGAAATCAGGCTCTCCAAGGGAGAGGCCCGGACGCATTGGGAGCGGCGTCCCCTGACCGACAGGCAGCTGGACTATGCTCTGAACGATGTGCTGTATCTCGAACGGATGCGGGACATCCTCAAGGAGAAGCTTGGCGAGCTTGGCCGCGTAGACTGGCTTGAGGAGGAGCTGGCTTTTTACCAGGACAGTGAGCTCTATCGCAGGGATCCGATGACCATTTATTCGCGAGTGAAGGGAGCGGCGCGGCTTGACCGACGGGAGCTCGCGATCCTGCGGTTTCTCGCAGCCTGGCGTGAAGAGGAGGCGAGAGGGAAGAACAAGCCCCGCAAGCGCATCGTGAGCGATGATAAGCTCATCGAGATTTCCAGGAGAAAGCCCTCGAGTATCGAGAGGCTTGGCGAGTCAAGGGGGATGCATCGGCGCTTTGTCGACAGGAACGGGAAGGCCCTCCTGGAGATGGTCCGGCAGGGGCTCGCTGTCCCCGCAGATGAGTGTCCATTCTCGATCAAGCGGGAGGGAAGGGATCCCGGGCTCGCGCTCGCTCTCGATCTGCTCGACACCTTCCTCAGAACCAGGGCAAAGGAACTCTCCATGTCACCTGCCTACCTCGCCAGCCGAGGCGATCTCTACGACCTGGTGAAGACCACCTCGGCTGACCGGGGTGGAGCCTCTTCTGATGTCCGCGTACTGTCAGGCTGGAGGCGTGA
>CAUZHA010000071.1:0-23525 GCA_963579555.1 Planctomycetes bacterium UBA1146 | reverse complement strand
GGTTCCCCCGGCCGCCTCTGCCTTCACCGAGTCACCCCGCCCCCCCTCAGCTAACGCACCAACGCCGGCAGCAGAACCCTGCGGGCTTTCAATCCGTTGGTCTGCCAGGGCCGCCTCGTCCATGCTCATAAGACCGCCTCCGGCTCAGCCGAGCTTAGAAATCGAATCCGGTAGGCCCGGGCGCAAACCACCACAGCAAGGATGAGAATCAGAACTCCGACAGCCTGATGGACGCTGGCCAGGACTTCGAAGGTACCCGTTTTAACCAACCCCGGGGCCTCATCGACCACCAGTGAAGGCGGCGTCTGGTAAATGAACGTAGCGAAGCCGATAAACACCTGGAGAAAGAGCAGCAACAGCAGGCCCAGGGACGGATGGAGAATGCGGTCGGCCTTCGAGAGGGAGAGCACCTTGCCGGCCAGCAGAACGATCACCGTAAAAACCGCGAAGGCCCAGACAATATGCACCAGGTCACCGATCGTCTGCAGGGCCTCCCCGCCACCCCCGGGCTCGAGCGTCGCGTGCCGAGGAACGGCGCCAAGCACGATCTGCACATAGATGCTGAGCACAGCGAAGAGCGCCAGGGAGCAGATGGGGCCCGCCCTGGAGAGCTTCAGCCGGGTCTTTTCACCTATCCAGCCCGGAGAGGTGACGACAGCCAGGATGGTGACGGCGGAAATAAACAACATAGCCATACCAACATGCAGTACCGAAAGGATCGGCGGCAGCTTGAACCAAACCGTCAACCCACCGAGAATCGCAGGCGGAAAAACAAGAGCGACGACCACGAAGGAGAGCACCTTGACCCGGAGCCGCCTCTCCTTCTTCAAGGCCGCGAAGCAGGTCAGGGCCGCGAGGAATCCAACGCTCGCCATCATCAGCCGATGGCCGTGCTCTACCAGCAAGCCGGGATTATCGAGCATGCCACTCGGCGAGGGCAGCAGATTTCCGCCGAAACTGGGCCAGTTTTTGTCAACCCTGCCGCTCTCGGTGCTGGTGACGACGCCTCCGGTAATCACGCCGAGATAGGCGACCCAGAGGGTCGCCAGGGCTAGCCGGTAGACCAGCATCGAGGCGCCCGCGGATGCTCCCTCAGAATCGCCAGCGGACGGAACCTCCACAGGGTCACCTTCGGCCGGACCTTCTCTCGTCACGCCTGTGCCGGGCACGGTTCACGCTGTCCCTTCTCCCGAAGAGTCCTCACCGTCACCGCCCGCACTGGCACTGGAGGTCTCGAGCAAACGATCCTGGGGAAGATAGTCCTCCTCGACAAGCCCGGAGTTGTACTCGTAGGGACCGCGGTAGACTGTCGGAAGGTCGGGATGGAAGTTCCCGTGCGGCGGAGGCGAATCGAGCGTCCACTCGAGCGTGTTCGCCTTCCAGGGGTTCTTTTCGGCCTTCTTGCCCCAGATCGCACTATAGATCAGCGCGATCAGGAAGAATACCTGGGCAAGCCCCAGCACGATGGCTGAAACGGTCATGAACTGCTGGTAGGGCTGCATATGAGCCCAGGTCTTGGAAGCTCCCTCGCCAACATAGGCCGCGTAACGCCTCGGCAGACCCGCCGCCCCAACGATATGCATGGGAAAGAAGACGCAGTTGAATCCCACGAAGGTCAGGATGAAATGAATCTTGCCGAGAGTCTCGCTGAACATGCGGCCGAACATCTTCGGAAACCAGTAGGTGATCCCGGCAAAGACCCCGAAGAGGCTGCCGCCAAAGAGCACATAATGGATATGGGCTACGATGAAGTAGGTGTCATGGATCATCAGATCCACCGTCGTGGCCGCCATGAAGATTCCACTGAGGCCTCCGATGATGAACATCGAAATAAAGCCCAGGGCGTTCAGCATGGGCGTGGTGAAATGGATATTCCCGCGCCAGAGGGTACCCAGCCAATTGAAGCTCTTCACAGCCGAGGGAAGGGCGATCATCATCGTGGCAATCATGAAGTAGGTTCCGAGATAGGGATTCATGCCGCTCTGGAACATGTGATGCCCCCAGACGATGAAGCCGAGTCCGGCGATTCCGGCCATGGCGGCCGCCATGGCCTTGTAGCCGAAGATGGGCTTGCGGGAGAAAACGGAAATAATATCGGAGGCGATTCCCATGCCGGGAAGAATCATGATGTAGACCGCGGGATGGGAATAGAACCAGAAGAGATGCTGGTAGAGAAGCGGCTGGCCGTCATTGGTGAAGAAGGTGGTGCCAAAGTGCCTGTCGAGGATCAGCATGATCAGGGCGGAGGTCAGCACCGGCGTTCCGAAGAGAATCAGGATCGCCGTGATAAAGATCGACCAGACTGTAAGAGACATGCGCCCGAAGGTCATGCCAGGGGCACGCATCTTGACGATGGTGGTCACGTAATTCACCGCGCCCATGATGCTCGACGTCCCCACGATGATCAGGCTGATGCACCACAGGGTCTGACCGTAGCCTGCTATGACGCTCAAAGTTGGGTACGAGGTCCAACCGCCTGAGGCGAAGGCGCCGGACTTGAGCCCGGCCTCGACTCCCTCCAGAAGGATTCCCCCGAACATAACGAATCCGGCCAGCGGCATGATCCAATAGCTCAGGCCGTTGAGGAAGGGGAAGGCCATGTCGCGCGCGCCGATATGAAGCGGAATAACGAAATTCCCGAAGGCGCCGACGAGAAACGGAATGATCACGAAAAAGATCATCACCGTGGCGTGCATGCTGAAGAGCACATTGTAGGTCTCGCCGCCAAACTGCTTCATGTCGATACCCATGAATTCGGCTTCGGGCCAGGCCAGGCGCATTCTCAAGGTGAGCGCAAGCCCTCCACCGATAAACAGCATGAAGAGAGCCGTCATCATGAACTGCATGCCGATCGCCTTGTGGTCACGTGAGAAGACATACTTCCCCCAGAACCCCATCTCGTGGTGCTCGGCGTGATCTTCGGTTGCGACGTTTTCTTTAGTTTCCGTAGTCATGAGTCTCTCGAAGGCTCCTTGCTGAACCTATTCGGCTTCCTTCTGTTCCTGGTAATAATGTACGGGCTCGGGAAACTTCTCCGGAACCGCTGTCTTCCAGTCGTATCCGAGTTCCTTTGCCAGGTCCTCTTCACTGAGAACGAGGAAAGGCGCATGCATGTTGGAGTGGCCCTCGCCGCAGAGCTCGGCGCAGACGATCTCGTACTTTTTACCTTCCCTGGCGGTCCCCTGCTTGATTTTGAACCAGATCTTACCGGGGTGGTAAGGAACCAGGTCCTGCTTCAACCGCAGGTTCGGCGCGAAAAAGCTGTGAAGCACCGGGTGGGTATAGGACTCGGTGTTGGCATCGTATTTACCCAGGGAGTTCAGCTCGATGAGTATGTTCACATTTTCCGGGACAACAAGCTTTGGCAGGACCTTGTCCTTGGCCGGCTCGTCGAGACCGATGGCATTGATCGAAGACTTGAAAGAATGCCGCTGGTCCTCAAACTTCCCATCCTTGCCGGGATAGTTGAAATGCCAGGCGAACTGTTCTCCGTAGACCCTGACGACGAAGGTTCCGGGCTGAACGACACCATCCTTCTCAGGATAGCCGGTCTTGATTGTCAGCCAGCTGCTGTCTCCCACCATCTGTATATAGGCGATGAACGCGAGAACGGCGACCGTGGCCAGCGACCAGCTCACCTCGAGCTTGTTGTTGCCGTGGGTGTAATGCGCCTTGTCGCAGCCTTCACGATTCCTGTAGCGAAAGAGGAACCAGAGCATCAGCCCCTCGACGACGACAAAGGCGATCCCGGTGATCCAGAAGATCAGCAGGAACAGGTCATCCACCCCTTCACCGTAGGTTGAAATAGCATCGGGCATCCAGAACAGCCCGGGCTTCTCCGCCTCGTGGCCGGCGGCGGAGGCCGCCGCGGCCGGCGCATCGGCGCTCTTCTCCTGGGCCCAGGCTGGAACGGCCAGCAACATGGCAACAAGAGCCATAGCCAGCAAGGAGGGCGCTCTTTTAAAACCCTGTAATCTTGTCAGAATCATTACTCGCTTCAACTTCCTGAAAACTCTCTGGCTGTAATGAGCCAGATACTAACCTTTATAGATAAATTCGAAAACGATGTTCCCTTCGACCACGGCGCCATCCTTCACGGTTATTTTCTGCGCCTTGGGGGCCTTCAGCTTACGGTCTTTCTCATGCCAGGCCTCTACGGTATAGGTGCCATCGACATCAGGCAGCTTCCCGATGGAAAACTTGCCGTCCTCTGCCGTCTGGGAAAAGAACGGGTTCTTCACCACGAAGGCGTATGCGGACATCCAGGGATGGACAGAACACTGGCAGACATGTGGACCCGCCTTCTTGAAAAATCTATCCCGACTCTCTTCGCCGACATTCGGCATCGAGAGGTTGAAGGATAGCTGGGGGATGCTCACGTTATGAAGGAAGGGGTCGCTATTCCTCAGCACCACTTGCTGATCCTTATGCAGGGCGAAAACATGAGGGGAATACTGGCACCCCTTCTGGTTAATCACGACCTTTCCAGGGTGGCCGTAGGTGGCCATGTCCTTGAGGTTGTAGCGTCCGAGTCCCTTGCTGATATAGACGATGCAGTCCTTCAGGCCGCCATCGGCTCCCGCCACGACCGTCTCAGCGTTGAGAGGGCCAAGCGACTGTGCCGCGCGCTGCTTGCCGCACTCGGGCTTGGCCGAGAGATCCAGGGTAACCGTGGGAGGCGCTCCAGCGATCTTGACAATCCCCGTCAATGCGACGGAACCGAACTTCTGCTTGGGAGAGCCGCCCACTTCGCCGCCAGCTTCGGGAACTACTGGACTGGTTCCGCCGCCCGCGCCAACGCTATTCTGCTCGGACCCTCCTGGGGCCTTGGCCTGTTTCTTGGTTTCACAGCCTGAAATCAACGCCAGGAGGCCGGCGATCATCAAAACCGCGACACCTGCGCCCAGGGGTGAAAATCGATCCTCCTGCATTCTATCCGCCACTCCTATTTCTTGCTTTTATCAAGTAGTTAGAACTCTGCTTCGCCGTGTTCAGATGTCATAAGTTAGAGTGCAAAAAAGTCTTTTCAAGCCTTTTCCTATACCGTATCTGGCGGAGGCGGCGGCTGGGAGGAAGAATGAGCCGAGGCGGCTTTTTCCAGGTAGCGAGAAACCTCACCTGCCGTCCGCTTTCCCTCTCTGATGCAGTCGTTGACCGACACCCCCCGGTAGGAGTTCCCGGTCAGGAAAAGCCCGGGAAAGGCCCCCAGGCGTGCCTCGATGCCATCCAGGAGGGCCTGGTGACCAACCTCGTATTGGGGAATCGCCTGCTCGTATCGGTAAACTCGCCGCGCCACCGGCTTCCCCCTGAGACCGACCGCCGCTCCCGTCTCTCGCTGTATCATTTCGATCAACTCTTCGTCCGGCTTTCCGACGACTCCTGGAAAACGAGCCCCCCCCACCATCGCCCGGACACTCACGTGACCTTCGGGAGCATGCCCTGGGAAGATGCTCGAGGTCCAGATCATGCCAAGCGTCTGCAGCCCCTCACTGGCGGGAACCAGAAAGCCATAACCATCGAGCTTCGAATCGACATCCTCGGCCCGGTAGCCGAGGCAGACAACCGCCACGGAGGAATAGGAGAAGGCCTCCAGGTCTCTGCCGAGATCGGATTGCGGCCCCGAGAAAAGCGCGGCGGCGCGGCAGGCCGGAACGGCCAGGACCAGCGCCCGGGCCGTCTCCTCCCGGCCATCAGAAAAGGTCACCCGCCAGCCCTCGGCGCACGAGCTGATGCTCTCGGCTCCGATGTCGTATTCAAGATTCCCAGCAAGCTCTTCGGCAAGCGCCCCGGAGAGCGTTCCAAGACCTCCCTCAAAGCTGTGCAGAGTGGCTGAGAACGGCGAGGCCTTGCCTCCTCCTGAAGATTTCTTTTTGCCTCTCCTGAGCATCCCCCTGACCAGGCTGCCGTGCTCCTCCTCGAGGGCCGCCATGCGCGGAAAGCAGCTCTTCATGCTCAGCGCCTCGACGTCACCGGCATAGATGCCTGTAACCATCGGATCGAGCAGAGCGTCTACCACCTCCTGCCCGAGACGCCGACGGCCGAACTCCGCGATGGACTCATCCGCCGCTGCGCAGGTTCTGGATCGGAAGGGTTCGAGCAACAGCCCTAAGCGCCCCCTCAAGGAGAGCACCCTCGAAAGCAGGAAGGCGCCCGGGCTGCGGGGGAGAGGCTTGAGCTCGCCCGCCCTCATCAGGTAGCGATCCGAAGAGCGCGGAGAGGCCGGCAGCAATTCCTCATCGAGCCCGAGACTGGAGATCAGCTCAAGGGTGTCCGGAGCGTTATCGAGCACGCCGTTGGGGCCCTGTTCAAAAAGGAAGCCATCGACCCGCTGCGTGCCAATCGAGCCGCCGCTTCGGCTCGAAGCCTCGACGACCTTCACCGCAGGGGAGGCTCCATCGCCTGGCCGCCCGGCACGCAGATGCCGCAGGAGGAAATGCGCGGTGGACAATCCTGAAATTCCACCTCCGACTACAAGCGCGTCAAATGACATTGCTGAGCAGCGGTCCTAACTACGGGACAGGCTCACAGCCTGGGGGCCGCCGGTCCTGTCGCGCCTAATTGCCGCCTCCTGCCTCTTCCTGGGACTCCTCATGAGGAGCGGTCGCCATCTTGTCGTCGTTCATATGGCGCAGGTACTGGAGGAGGGCGTTTACATCCGCGAGATCTTTAGCATCAATTTCCGAGGCCGGGTTGCCGGTATACTTCTTCCTCTCCTGGAAATAGTTCGGCATCTTGGTTCCAGGCATGAAATCAGGCGGGAAATAAAGCCAATCCCGCATCCACTGTACTCGCAGCCGGCCAGCGGCCGCGTTGAGATCCGGACCCCAGGAGCTCTTGTTCCACGGCTTTCCGGCTGCCCAGGCAGAGGCCTTGCCTCCAAGCTCACCACCAGCGGCCTGGACGGCATCCAGGGTGGCGAACCCCCCCCGCAGGAGGATCTTGCCGGCGGAATCCTTCCAGACCAGGAAGTGGCTGTCACCCGGAGCGCTCAGCGGAACCTCTGCGGGATCAAACGTCCCGGCTCCCTGGGTAAGAATCGGCAGGGTCGGCAATTCTGCGCCGCGGGGATGACACTGGCTGCATTGCTTGCCAGTGACCTCGGCGGTACCTTTTCCGAAAAGCAGCTGCCCCTTGAGCGCCTGGTCTTTTTCAAACCTGTCCTCAGAGAAGAGCTCCTCACCGTATGGAACCTCACTGACAGCTTTGAACCACTGGACAATCAGACGCGCCTCAGCCTGCGTAAGATTGAAGGACGGCATTCGAACCTTCAACCACGGCCGAATGGGACGCACGTTCTGCAGGAAGTGGAAGAACCAGTCACTCTTGACTCGCTCACCCTGGCGTAGCAGCGGCGGCGGCGCCTTGAACCTGTCGGTCAACTCTGTTCCAAAGTAGAAACGCACCCCCCCCTCGCCATAGCCCTTCACCGCGAGTTTTCGCTCGCTTACAGGACTCTCGGAGAGAACCCCGCCAAGAGCCGAGTAGTATTGCGTCGCAAGCCCCTGGAGTTCATTCTTGCTGACCCCTAACCCGTCCGGCAAAGAATCGAGGTCTGTGTCATAGGGAGTCTCTAACATGGCCACAAGGAATTGCCCGAGCTTGCTCGATTCATCCTCATAGGCCTTGCGCATCCGCGAGATCAGCCCCGCCGGATCCACCAGGCGCTTGCTGACGAAATCATAGATCCCCCGGTTAGCGAGCGTATCGGCAGGCTCTTCCTCGTTGTAGATCGAGTCAATCGCCCGGGCTATATCCTGGACAAAGCCCGGCAGGGGATAGAAATGCCTGCGTGCGACATCGACAACCGACAGGGGATCCTCGTTCGGACTGAAGACCTGGGGCAAGGCCGCATCTGCATTCGCATCGCCGGTGCTGAACTGCCCGACCTGTTGACCGAGCGGAAAGCCAACAGAGAGCTCGATCCCGAGATTCGACCCGTTCGGGCCGGCCGGCCGTGCGGCTAACCGGTAGCTCTTGGCGAGCCAGGTCTCCGCCTGCATGACATTGGTCCGGCCGGACTCATCTCCGAGGGCGTTGGGATTCGGAAGGTCATCGACCGACACATAGCTGGTGGTCGCTCCGAGACGGTGACAGCCTGAACAGTTGAGCTTCTGAACCAGGCGGCTGCCGCCCTCGAGAATCTTTTCCCTTTCCGAAAGGTGTTTCTTCCTGCCGGGATCGACCGGGTCTGCTACCAGGCTGATTACATAGGCGACAACAGCCTTGACCTGCTCCGGCTTGTCGTGGAACGGAAACAGGGGCATCTTCAGAAGCTCGTCGGCTCCCTTGTGGACTAATTGCTTCGTCACCTTGTAATCGTAGACCCGTTCTCCTGAGCTGTCCCTTCCAACAGCCACCCTGCGAGGCAGAACGTCAAACCTCCTGGTGTCGCTGAGCTTGGCCTTGGCCCACTCATGACGCTGATGGGGAATCGCCTCGGATCCATCTTCCTGGTGGCCCCACTGGCCGAAATCCAGGCGATCGGAGCCCTTGTTACCCCATTTGTTGAGCTCGGCTCCAATGGGCTGGGCGCCATCGAAATAGGCGACCCTGTCGGAAGGCGGCGCCCCCGGGTCGGGATCCTCGTCCCTGATTCCGTTGTGGCATCCGAAGCAACCATAGCGGCGGACCAGGCGATGCCCTGCCAGGTTGAGCTTCTCCGAGGTCGTCATCGGCTTGCTGGCGTCACCGCCCTTCAAGAGAGCCGCCGCCCTGGATGTGCCATGCGCCGCGCTCAGATAATAGGTCGCTATATCATCAAGAATCTTCTTTTTCGCCGGGTCGCTTTCGATCTCGGCGACATTGGTCGTGACCAGCCCGCTCTCCCACCCCTCGTCCCGATCCTTCTGCTGGCTTTCACCAAGCGTAGCGGGAGAGGCGGAGGGATGGGCCGCGAGGTCGACATCGTTATAATCAAGCGTCAGGAGATAGCTGACCATGTCGGCGACCTTCTGCTCCCCGGCGGTGTCCTGGCCGGGAGCGAGCCGGAAACGAGGCATGACCGTCTCCGGATCATGCGCCTGGGGATTGAGAATCCAGCTTGAGAGCCAGCTGACCGCCTTCTGGCGCCCGAACTCGGTCGCCAGGTCGAATTTGCGGGCGAGCGGACTCAGGTCGGGTCCAAAGGTATTGTGAACCCAGCGATTGTAGACTGCATCGGCCAGCTGGCCGGCGCTCTCCATCGCGCTCTCTTCGACTTCAAGGATCTCTTCGAGCGCCATCGATTTCTCGATTGCTCTCTTGCTCCTGCTGTAGAGCTCCTCGAGTTCGGCGCCGACATCCAGCCCCTTGAGCCAACCATAAAGGTCCGAAAGCTTCCCCCCGGATTCCCGATAGGCGGCGGCAAGCAGGGGCTGCCCCCCAGCCGCCTGCGCAGCCCTCTGTTCCAGCGCCGCAAGAACAGTGGTCAATGCCGGGAGCGGCTCATCGTATTCTCCCTCGGATTCGACCTTGATGCTGTGACATCCCATACAACCAAGGGTCTTGACAAGCCCGCGACCGCGAACGGGATCGCCAGCCGGGGCCGTCCCGGCGCCCGGGCCGGCGACACCGATGCTGGTATTGAACAGGTAGGTCGCAAGCCCCAGGACCTCGACGCTGTTTCGCAGGTTAAAATCCACCTCTTCACTGCCGCCCGTTTCGTCATCAGCTGAACCGAGAGGACGAAGCATCTTGCCATTGGAATTGGTCAGGTCAAAGAAACGCGGCATCTTCGCAGATTCGCGGAAATGCCCCGGATTGCGGATCCAACGGGTAAGGAAACCCATAGAGACCTTATCGCCCAGATGCTTGAGGCTCGGCCCCACCTTGTTATGCTTCCATACTCGGTCATCCGAAGCGCCAGCGGCAACCGCGAAGCCTTCGATCTTGTGGCAGCCGAAGCAGCCATAGGTCCGAACCAGCTTTTTGCCGAGATTGAGTCGCTCTGCCCCTTCAAGCTCCCATTGGTCATTGTGGCACTTGGTGCAGCTTGAGCTGGTAAAGCCGGTCGGGAGCATCGGATGCTCCTCGTGATGCTTAAGATGCCAGTGGTACTTATCCTCCCACTCTTCCTCCTGCTCTTCACCAGCCGGAGTGTGCGCGGCTATGGTGAACTCGGTCGCATGACCATCGCCGTAATGGCAGGTGGTGCAGCCGGTCTCCTGGTAGGTGTGAGCGCTGGCCGCCGAGAGGAACAGATCAAGACGGGGGTGGCTGGCATAAACCGAACCCCACTTTTCATCCTGATACCCGACGAAGCGGGGATCCGGATCGTCGATGTTGACGTGGCAGGTCTTACATCGATGCACGCGGTCGACGTCCATGAAGTTGAGCGGCTCCTTGAGCCCGGGAGTCACCACCTTATCGATCTTGTAGCTCGGAGCCATGAAATCAAGAAGCGGAGCGTTACGAAGCGCGTTCCTCATGGACGAGTCGATCAATTGGTATTGCTTGAGAGCACTGTTGACCGCGAGCAGGCTGTTCTTCAACCCCGTCCTCAGGGCGGAGAAATCGGTGGCCCCACCGGCTCCGGCTACGGAGGTCTCCCCCCTCAGCGCCGCATCGTAGGCGAGCTCCGCCGCCTTCGCCCCGTTCTCAGCTTTCTCCATCTTGAAGAGCTTGTCGTTGAGAACCTTGACGGAGTTTTTATTGAACGCCACGGAAAGTTCCCTGACCTTCTCGACAGCTGACTCTGTAGGGCCATCAGCAAGCACATGCTTCTTACTTTCCTCGAAGTTGAACTTGGCGGCCTGGAAATCACCGCGATAGGTGCGCAGGGCACGGTCAGCCTCGCTGGCCGCGAAGGACGCATTGTTTTTCTCCCGAAGCTTTCCCCTCAGTCCGGGATCATCGGCAACCTTCGCATCGATCTGAGCCTGCAATTGCTGGACATGGTCAACCAGCCTCAGGTAATTCACCTCGACCTCTCTGGCTGCCGGCGGCGGCTGGCGTTCAACCTTCTCCCCCGTAAGCTTGTCCAGAACGAGATAGAAGCCCTGGGCCAGGCTCTCAAGCTTTTCAAGCTCACCTTCCCTGGCATTTTTCAGCGCCTCCTCGGACTCCTCGGCCTGCACATCCCGCCAATGGGCCTGGATATGCTTCCACTGGCGATCGTAATCCTGCCAGAAAACCACCAGGGTGATCACCAGCAGCGCGGCGCTCGAGATTGCGAAGGCGACATTCAGGGCTGAGACGCGATAGAGGGTGGTCTCGCTATCGGGCTCGGTAAAGATGCTCTGGGAGAGCTCCCGGAATCCTTCTCCCTCGACCATCGACTCGACCGTCGTTACGGATTCCTTGAGAGGATCTTCCTCGGGCAGCTCAGGCAATTCGGGGCCGGAGGCCTCCTCAGCCGGAGCCTCTACGGGAGCTTCCTTGCTGGCTGTAACCACCTCAGGCGGAGCCTCGGCCGGGGCCTCCGCGGGCGTCTCTGAGGCAGCGGCCTCAGGCGCCGGCGCAGCGGCGGCGCCTGAGCCAAGATAGCCGCGAGTAGGCGTCCAGTACTGGTCGCCTCCCCCTCCACCCCCGGAAGCAGGAGCGGGAGCCGCCGCAGCGGGAACTTCCTGGGCAGGAGCATCCGCAGTGCCGGCATCAGCCGGAGCAGAAGCCGGCTGAGCTCCACTGTCATCCAGGTAACCTCTTGTAGGACACCAGGGTCCTCTGTCATTCGGCATCGATACTTGCCTGTAGTTTTAATTCAAATGTTAAAAAAGTATTCGGGAATCGCGACGATGTATTTCAGGTTGACCGTCCAGCGAAGAACCATCTTCAGAGGCAGAGCTGCCATGCAGAGCAGGAAAAAGACCATCGTCTGGTAGCGGATAAAGCCCAGGTCCTTGTACATCTTGCGGAATACCAGGTTGGCCAATAGCGGCGGCAGGACCGCGAAGTAGGCGATGACCGCCAGGAAGCCCGGCAGCTCACGCAGGAGGATATTGGATGGCAGGGCCCGTCCAAGCCACTCGAGGTAGACGTATTCGGCCAGGTTGACATTGTTGAGCGATTCGACCTTGTGGGGATCCCAATAGGCATAGGGTCCAAAGAAATTCCAATTGGGCCCCCGCAGGAAGGTTCCAAGGATGATCAGGGTCACCCAGAGAACGAGAAAGCCAAACAGGAAGGTCGCAATAGCGAAGCGGCGCTCCTTGAAAGTGTAGTAGCCGTTGCCCTTCGGGTTCATGTCGATATAGGGAATCGCCATCAGCCCATTGATGATGAAGGTCGGGAAAACCACCCCGGCCAGCCAGGGATCGTAGTAAACCAGCATCTCCTGCAAACCGAGGAAGTACCAGGGCGCCTTGGATGGATTGGGCGTCTTGACCAGGCTCGCCGGCTCCTCCAGGGGGGCCTTCAGATAGTAGGCCCAGACCAGCAGGAGCACGGTGCAGAGGATCATCGCGAGGAACTCGGTATAGACAAGGTCAGGCCAGCAATAAACCCGGCGACTGGACTCGCGATGCTCAAAGGTCGGCAACCCCTTGTCGATCAGGCGGTCATTGATGACCATCTTCCTGAAAGCGACCCACAGCAAAAAGGCCAGGGAGAAGAACAGGATCGTGATCGGTACGTTATCCGGTTTACCTACGATGAGCTTGAAGTTCTCATCTGTAAGACTCCAGAAATAAAAGACGATCGCGAAAGCGAAGAAGCCGCCTATGAACCAGCCCCGGGTCCAGAAAGACCTGAACTGGATCATGGCCCAGAACCCGACCACGGAGAGGACGAAATACATCGTCGGCTCGAGCAGGCCATCGATGAAGTTCTTGATGAACTCCGGCAGGTGTGGAACTAACAACGCCAACATGTTGAAGATTCTTCTCTAATGAAAAACTACACCGGCCAGAAACTACATCGGGCCGGAGATGCCGCCATCCTTGCGGACCCGCCAGAAATGCACCGCTATCAACAGGCCGGCTCCAAGCGGAACCGCGATGCAATGGAGAACATAAAAACGCAGCAGGGTGGCAGCGCCGACCGTCTTGCTGCCAAGCAGGCCGAACCGGACATCACTTCCGGCGGTTACCAGTGAAACATCGCCAAGCTGGATAAAGGCCGCGCCGGGACCTTCGTGTCCCATAATCGGCGTCGCTCGCGCCATGTTGGTACCGACCGTGATTGCCCAGATCGCCAGCTGATCCCACGGTAAAAGATAGCCGGTAAAGCTCAGCAGCAGGGTCAGCACCAGCAGGATGACTCCGACATTCCAGTTGAACTCACGCGGAGGCTTGTAGGAGCCCGTAAGGAATACCCGCAGCATATGCAGCCAGACGGTGATGACCATGAGGTGAGCGCCCCACCTGTGCAACTCACGCATGATTCCGATGGGTACGTGGTCCCTGAGAGCCTTGATATCGTTGTAGGCGTATTCCACCACGGGCCTGTAGTAGAACATCAGCAACACACCGGTGATCGTCTCTACCAGGAAAAGGAAGAAGGTCAAGCCCCCCATACACCAGGTAAAGCTCATTCGAACGCCGGATTTGCGTACCTTGATCGGGTGCAGATGCAGAAAGACGTTCGACAAGACCGCCAGCGCCTGGTCTCTGGGGTTGTCAGGATATTTATGCCTGAAAATGGATTTCCAGATCTGGCTATCCGTGATGAATTTCATGAGGCTCATGGCGCTGCCCTCCAGTCTACCCTGCACCCGGGATACCGAATGGCGAAGGAGAACCTCCGGCTGGTGCTGCGCCTGGTTGGAAAGCGGTCCATAGTCATACGCTGTACTCCATCTTCAGGAACGAATCAGGGTCATCCCACTGTCCCTTTTCCTGCTGGTATTTTTTTCCCTTGTCGATCTCGAGCTGCCCGTCAGCAGCGAGGCTGACCTTGAATCTCTCCAGCGGCCGTGGAGCCGGCCCCTCGAAGTTGATCCCGCTCGAATAGAAGCCGCTTCCATGGCAGGGACATTTGAACTTCTTCTCGGTCTCCAGCCAGTTCGGCGTGCAGCCCAGGTGGGTACAGACCGTAGAAAGAACGAAGAAGCCATCCAGGGTCCTGACAATCCAGATCCCACGTGTCTTGTAGCGCTTGTCGACGACACCCGCGTTCGAAGCCGCGAATTCGTCCGGATAGCCGACCTTGAATTTTGTGGCCGGCTCGAAGGTGTCATTGGGGAACAGGAAGCGAACACACATACCGAGACCGGCAACGCTGGCAGCGGTGAAGAGGGCCCAGCCCGTACTTACCGCGGCGAGAAAAGAACGCCTGCCCTTGTCGTTAGTCTCACTCATGTGCCTTTATCCAATTGCTCGAGCAGTGTCAGGGCCTTGTCCTTCACCGCCAGGCTGCTGTCGGTTTTTTTTTCCAGAAGCACATCCCTGAATTCAGAGCCCCGAAGCCTGTAGAGGCCGTCGAGAGCCTGACACATCCATCGTTCTTTCTGCTGAACAGTCAAGCCCCTATTGTGATCTCCCCGCACCCTGTCAAGAAAATCCCAATCGAGGATTTCCTCGAGAATCGATGCGCCGGAATCATCGCCGAAATGCCGGGCCAGCCAGAAGGCCGTATTCCAGGAGATTTCCTTGCGCTGATCGTTCACCTGGCCCTTGAGCTTATCGAGGACTGCCCTGGCCTGGGGGTCATCGGCGAGAGTTTTTTCGAGATCGGGACCATTACGAATCAAGATGTTCACCACGCCGCCGATGGCCAGAAACCGGCTTCCCCAGGCTCTGGGGCTCCCCGTCATCTCGACCTCGTCGAGGAGAGCAGGGATCGCCTTGCGATCACCTGACCAGGCTAATCCGGCAATCGTAGCCTGCCTGAGTTCGGTTGATATATCCTCCTGCGCGAGCTGCCCCAGAAGGAAGGGGACGGCCTGCTGAGGGTGTCCGGATCGCCCAAGGGCCACGACCAGGAATACCCTGAGCTGATCCTCGCCAGAGGAGGCGTTCTCAACCAGTTGAAGGAGCTGGCTTGTCTCCTGCGGGCCCAGGTAGGGGTCTTCGCCCGCTCCCTGCTTCGCGACCAGCTGGTCGGCCAACGCCTTGGCATCCTGCAAACGCGAATGTCCGCCGCCAGCCTGGATATCCCTGAGCAGGTCGGCCACGCTCCGGTTGTCCTTGGCGATCGCTCCAAAGAAAACCCAGACGAGGACCAGAACGATCACGATAAGAAAAGGGATACCGAACAGCTGCGGGAAGAGCTCGAGAAATGTCCTGCCACCCTTGCGCAGCGGCACGGATACGGCACGAACATCCTCCCCGGCCAAGTCGCTTTCGCTGCCTGCGACTGGCTGTTTCTTCCCCTTCTCGGGGTCCATTCCTCCAGGGCTGGAGGGTAGTTCAGAATCTCCGGCGACCCCGGTCACGACCTTCACTCCATCGGAACTGAAATAAAAACGGAAAATCTTGCAACTAAAGGGGTTGCAGGCCTTCGCAAACCGTTTCACGAAGACTGACAGATTATAGTTACTGCCGTTGGGCAGTCAAACGGATTTAAACAGAGACTCCCGACGACATCAACTACCGGCAGGTCGATTTAAGTTCCGCTAAAGAGCGGCCCAGGGCCCCCCTCTCACGGCTCTCGATAAGACTTCCGATGTGGGCGATCGGGCTGAAGGCGACGCTGTCGGTTCCATCTGATTTTTCCGCACGCGTAAAAACCACTGCTGGCCAGGGTTGGAAATCAGGGAGGGGCAGCCAGGAGCTTGAAAGCTCCACCTGGCTGCGAACGATCTCCCCGAACAGGCAACCAAGCAGGATCATAGAATTGAGCAGTTCGGCCACCGGCTGCCCTTCGCGCTCAAGGGTGTCACAGACCGCCCCCGCGAGCGCATCCGGCGACTCCGAAGCCAGCAGGCTCACCTTCGTTCCAAGAACGGAATGCACCAGATGCATTCCGGCCGCGCCCATCTGCTGGCAATTTTCGGGGCGAATATCCTCCCCGAACCGGGCAACAAGACAGGCGCGGGCCTCGAATTCCCCAAAGACCGTGTCCCCACCGATGAGCAGCAAGACCGAGGGGACCTCTTCAGCGGAGAAGAAACGCAGGCGGACATTTCTCCCACGGGGATAAGGATTGAGCCGCAAGCCGACCAGTATGTTCAATACGTTCAGCGTCTCGTTCTCCTCCCAGCATCCGATGCTGACGACACTGATGAGGACCTCCCCATCCACCCTGGATTCGTAGAACCTGCAGAGGTCTGCGCAGGGAAGCCTGGAGTTGATATCCGGGATGCTGGCAAACCCAAGGTCCGCATCCTCAAAGGCGGCACACACCTTCTCTTCGGCTTCGTCAATTCCACATCCCGGAGCGATCTCGACAGCTGGAATATTATTAAACGGCAAAGAAGGCTCTCCGGTCCAAGCCCTGCAAGCAGCCCTGTGAGGACCCTATTGGCAGGAACAAACTGTTTTTCTTCAGCTACGGCCCTTTATGGCAGCATCGGCAACGGCCTGCCATAGAAATCCCCTTTCCCGGAGCGCTCTCCGCGCCGGTGACTTCAGGATAAAAATCGCCGAGAATGACGATTTGTTCCGAAAAGGTGGAGTATTCAAAAGAAAGTTAGCCCCATCTGGCGAAAAGAGAGATAGGGAATCCGACCGCATCTGTATGATCGGGACTACGGAATATTTGAGCTCCAGCCCGTTCTGCAGTCCAGTTGCCTGCCAGAGACCTATGTCAGAAGATATGATTCAATTCAGCCAGAGGATGGACCGTCTGCCTCCCTACCTCTTCGGGACCATCAACTCGCTCAAAGATTCCAAGAGACGCGCCGGGATCGACATCATCGACATGGCCATGGGCAACCCGACCGATGCTACTCCCGAACCGATCGTCGACAAGCTCTGCGAGGTGGTGAAGGATCCCCGGAACCACCGCTACTCCGCAGCATCGGGACTCTACAACCTGCGGCGCGAGGTGTCGAAATATTACAAATCAAACTGGAACGTCGATATCGATCCGGAAACCGAGGTCATCGCGACCATCGGAAGCAAGGAAGGCTTCAGTCACCTGTGCCTGGCCCTGCTGGGCCCCGGCGACCTGGCCTTCGTGCCGACCCCCTCGTTCCCGATTCATGCCTACGCCGTCGTGATAGCCGGAGGCGAATGCCTGGGAGTCCCGGTAGAGGATGACGAGGAGCTTCTCCGCCAGGTCGACGAGGCCTGCACCAGGATGGACAACAAGCCGAAGGTGCTCTTTCTCAACTACCCCCACAACCCGACCGCGCACACTGTCGAGGCGGCCTTCTTCGAGGAAGTTGTGGGACTGGCGCAGCGCCACAACCTTACCGTCGTGCACGATTTCGCCTACAGCCAGATCACCTTCGACGGCTACCAGGCTCCCAGCTTCCTCTCCACCCCCGGAGCCAAGGAGCTCGGCTGCGAGTTCACCACCATGTCAAAATCGTTCAATATGGCGGGCTGGAGAATCGGTTATTGCGTCGGCAACCGCCGGATCATCGAGGCCCTCGGACAGATCAAGGGCTACTACGACTACGGAATCTTCCAGGCGATCCAGATCGCCTCGATCATCGGCCTGCGTCATTGCGGCGACCTGGTAAAAGAACAGGCCCTGCATTACCAGGAGCGCCGGGATGTCCTGCTTGACGGCCTGGCCCGCATCGGCTGGGAAGACGTGAGCAGCCCCCGGGCCGGGATGTTCGTCTGGGCAAAGCTCCCGCAGAAATATGCCTCGATGGGCTCTATGGAATTCGCCAGGCGCATGATGGAAGATGCCGAGGTGGCCGTTGCCCCCGGAATCGGCTTCGGGCCCGAAGGCGAAGGCTACCTCCGCCTCGCCCTGATTGAAAACCGCCCGCGCATGCAGCAGGCTGTACGGCAGATCGGACGCGCCTTTCAGAAATGGGATGCGGAGAGCTCCCAGAGAACCTGAGGGTGCCTGGCCCGTGGCCTACTTCTCGTCGTCGGAATCGAGAGGATCGAGCAAGGCATCACGCTCGTTCTGGAAATCCGAAACGTCCCGGCTCTTAGAAGACTTCTTCTTCCCGGAGCCCCTCGACGACTTACGCCGGCTCCCTGCGTCGGAGGCCTTCCCCTTCTTCGCGCGATCTGATTTACGCGACTTGTCGGAAACCGCTCCCCCGGCCGGCTCCTCGCCGGGAATCGTGAAGAGCTTGACGATACAGAGCAGGCTGAAGATGGCTGCAACGATCCAGGCCCAGACGACGACAGATTTCTCCGCTGACGCCCGTCCCGCCTGACGCTGAGCCATCTCCTCTGACAGGACGGCAAGGGAGGCTGAGATACCGGCCTTCTGCTTCTGGATGAAGGCGGGATCGAGCCGGTGAGCCGCTGGGCGGAGCTGGCGGGCCTTTGACACGAGCTCCTCGAAGCGCTCTTCTTCGGCAACCTTTCCATCGACAGGATAGCCGGATTTTTCGAGGTCGAGCAGATTCGAACGGACCGAAGAAAGCTCCGCATCCAGGGCATCAAAGTCAGCCTTGATCTGCTGGAACGGAACCGTCAGCTCATCGTCTTCGTCTGTATATCCGTCATCCTCCCAGAGGAAAGCGCCAGGCTTCAGCACGGCGTGATTCTCATGGCAATCCCAGCAGACCTTCGTATGAGCCGTGACAGATTCTTCTCCCTCCGAATCTTCCTGCTCGCCCGAAGCGGGAGCCCTGGCCGCAAGATAATGCTCCAGGACCTCGGCATGACAGCGCCCACAGAATTTCCCCGCCTGCTCGGGGTCTCCATCATCAGGCCGTTCCGGACGCCCCTTCGAATCAACCAGCATCCCCTGGTGCGAATAGAGGAAGAGTCTCTTGTCCTCGGGCGTCTCGATACTGCGATGCCACTTGATCTCAAGCCTGGGCTTCGGAGGTTCCTTCTCTTCCGGCTCTTCTTCTTTCTTCTCCAACTTATCTTCCCCGGGCTTTTCCTCCTCCGGCTTTTCAGCAGCCGGCTTGTCAGCAGCCTCGGCGTCCGCAGGCTTCCCTGCGTCGGGCTCCCCTGCTTCGGCCTCCTGGCCAGCAGGCTTTTCTTCCGCCGGTTTTTCTTTCTCTGCCGGCTCTTCGGCATCTTTCTTTTCTTTCGGGGTTCCCTCTTCAGAGCCTGATTCTTTTTCTTTCGCAGGCTCCTCTTCGGCCTTTTCCGTTTCGCTTTTCTCTTCAGCCGCCTCGCCATCTTTCCCGGGACCCGCCGGCTTCGCCTCCTCTTCCTCCGGCTCTTTCGAGGCTTCCTCGTCAGCTTCAAACAACAGCTCAAGAGCGAGAAGAAATGGCTCCGGCGGCGCGGTGTCAATTCCGCCATGACAATCTACGCATTGCACTCCGCCGGCGTGATGGACGCTTTCGGTCCACTTCTCCAGGGGCTTCTCATGCTTATGACAGCTTCCGCAGGTCCCCCCGTCCGGCAGGCCATCCTGACGCAAGCCAGGTGTAACGATGGCTTCATCGTCAGGTGCCTCCTCCTCCTGCGATTCTTCCTCTTCAGCCGGACCGCCTCCGCCTCCCTCTCCTTCCCCTGAACCATCTTTGCCAGGGTCATCGCCGGCCGAGCCTGCATCCTCTCCAGCCTGGCTTTCTCCAGCGGGTGTCTTGCCGGGTGCCTCGACACGCTCCGGATACCCCTTACTGCTGAAGTGATAGCCCCAGCGCGTGGTCTCGGAAATGTAGCCAAGCAAGCCCATCCCGAAGACACCGAGGAAGAGCAGGAAGGCCAGGGCCGCAAAAACCGGCCGCCGGATGATCTTGCGCTCCTTGCCGCGGTCTATTACCGGCAGCAGGAAGAGAACCAGCCCGACACCGTTGATCGTCAACACTCCGAGAAAGGCGGGATCGACACCCCAGGACTTGAGAAAAGGCAGCGCCGAGTAGAGATTGTCATCGAAGTACTTGAGAAACTGGTACATCGGCAGGAAGTACCACTCCGGCTTGATGCCCTCTGGAGTTCCAAACCTGTCGGCCGGTTCCCCGAGATGCCAGGGCCACCAGGTGGCAAAAGTCACCAGGAGAGCGAAACCGAGGTTGCAGGCGATCAGGTCCCGATAGACCTGCCTTGGAAAGAAAGGCTCGCTGCCGCCCCTGGCCAGCGCGGCCTTATTGCCCAGCTCGAGCTCATCGGTAACTGTGGTCTTGGGCGAGATTCCCTTCCAGGTTATCAGGGCGAGATGATAGCCGACGAGGGCCAGCAGCAGCAGAGGCAGGATCACCACGTGGAGGGCGAAGAAGCGGCCGAGGGTGGCCCCGGAAACATCTTCTCCCCCGCAGATGAGCTCCTTGAGCGTCGGCCCGATCACCGGAAAGGAGTCGACCGCTCCAAGCCCTACCCGGGTAGCCCAGAAAGCAAGCTGGTTCCAGGGCAACAGGTAGCCTGAGAAACAGAAGGCCATCGAGACCCCCAGCAGGAGCATTCCCACGAACCAGGTAAACTCTCGAGGACGCTTGTAGGATCCGTACCAGAGGACCTTGAGCATGTGAAGCACGAGGACCACGATAATGAAGCTCGCGCCCCAGGAATGCATCTGCCGGATGAGCCAGCCCAGCCGGGCGTGATACTCAATCGTCTGCACGGACTTGAAGGCCAGCGTCTCCTCGGGAACGTAGAGCGTCAGCAAAAGGCAGCCGGTAAAGAACTGGAGAGCGAAGAAAAACAGGGCCAGCGCCCCCGTGGTATAGAGCCAGGACAGGCGCGTCGGAACAGGCTTACAGGCCTGCTCTCCCGCGAGGGAGAGCAGCCTCTCGCCTCCGCTTCGATCGAGCAGCCACGTCTTCAGTCTTGCGATAGATTTTCCTGTCTTGTCCGGCAATTCTCTCTACCCAGCTCAGGTTGGATTTTCCAGGTAACGATCAAAAAGAACGACCGCGCCGGAGCCATCTTCCTCGGCGAGGGCGAACTCCCGCAGAGGCTCCTGCGGAGGCTTCCTGGTCACCTTGCCAGAGATGTCGAAGGCTCCCCCGTGACAAGGACAGTGAAACGCGCCCTTCTTCCAGTTCACGTTGCAATCGAGATGGGTACACTTCGCATCAAAGGCCCTCAGGCTATCCCCAACCTTGAGCACATAGACCTTCTTGCCATTGAACTGAACCGGCACAGGCTCGGCGCCAACGGCATCGAAATACGAGCGGTCCTGCTCCAGCTGGAGCTTTTCCTGGCGCGGCCTGCGCGGCAGGGGCCGCAGAAAATTAACCGCGGCGACCACCAGACCTCCGGCGTAAACCAACGGAAAAAGAAGCAGCGCAAGGTGCTCAAACATTCTCCGTGTCATCGAAATCTACTCCTGATGCAGGCCATCCACCGGACTCGACTGGTTCTCCACTTCTTCAACAGGCTTAGCATACCTGCTCTAAAGCCCTCGGTCCACAGCGACCTTCGACATGGCATCACGAAGCTGAAACCTCAAGCTTCCTCGACCACGCAACTGCGCTCACCCAGCTGGATGACATCCCCTGCTTCCAGCCGCTTTCCACGGCGGGTTTCGACAAGCCCGTTAACCGAGACCTCGCCTGCCCGGATGAGCACCTTGGCTTCACCGCCGCTCTCGACCCAGCCCTGGTATTTAAGAAATTGATCCAGCTTGAAGGTCTTCAAGGCGCTCGGGCTTCTCCACCCAGCATCAACATCCGTCGTAGGTCTCGCAATCGATGACGTCATCGGTCGGATCGCCGCCGCAGGCGAAGGGACCCGGATTAGCGGGGACCGTCCCGCCGACAAAGAGAAACTGGAAGATGACAATCCCATCAGTCAGCTGGACCACGCCGTTGTCGTCGGTATCCGCCGCGTCAAGACAGGAAGGCATAGCCGCGCCCATGAACAGGGTGTTGAGAATCCGGATCCCATCGGTCAGCTGCAGGGCCCCATTGCCATCGGTGTCGCCTCGCTTGAAGCGCTCCTCTGGTTCGACCTCGGCGGGACGAACGCTGATGCTCAGGTCCTCAGGTCCGCCGGGAATCTCGATACCGAATTCGTCGAGAAAGCCCACGCGGAAATTATGCTCACCGCCGCCATCGAATACCTTGACCATCAGGGTGTGGCGCCCGGGCTCGAGAACGATGTTTCCGAGGTCAGGGTAATCAAAGGGCAGGTCCTGGTACATCCTGTCAAGGGCGCCGCGGGAGACGTTGTTGACATGCAGGGTCTGCCCATCGATGAGCAGATGGACCGAATCGTCACTGGAGACGCCGAGGTGAATTTCGACCTCCTCCTTAACGTCAAGATAGGTCACCGCGTAGCACATCACGTTGTCATTGCTTCCGTAGACCGTGTCAAAATCAATGCGGTCATCGTCATCGTCACGGTCAAACCACTCGATCCAGGTGGGCACCTCATCAGGATTGCGGCCCGTTTCATTCGGCGCCAGGCCGGCAGAGGCGGCCGCGCCGTTATAGTCAGGCTCGGTCGCCATTGCACCAACCGGAATGATTTCCGTCTCTGGGGTCTCCCCATCGGTGAGATAGTCCCTGGCAATTTCTTCTTCGCCCGGATTAGCTCCTCCATCCCGGGTGAAAGGACCGAGAATCAACCAGTTCTGGATACTGCCGAAATCGCTCACGGAAGCCAGGGTGGCAGCCGCGGAGGCCTTCGTCTCTCCGGAAACGACAAAGACAAAATCGTTTTCCGGTTCGGTAAGCTCACCGGAAAAGGAGCCTGAAACGGAATTGTCCGGTATGACCGAATAGGTCAGCTCGGTGATATTCCCTTCACTGATGTCTAATTCCCAGCGAACGATATTATCCTCGATGACCTGCCCTTCCTGTCCAACACTGGTAATTTCCCATTGAGGAGGAATCGTCTCGGTAACCGTAACGAGGCTGGCCCTAGAGCACACCCCTGGTCCGCGACGATTCGACAGCGACAGTACGACCGGGTACTCCTCGCCATCCTCATAGACCGCCGTCTCTTCCCCCTCCACCGCAACCCGCCCATCCCAGAGCGACCGGCTGGCCTCTACCGGTGCCGTCCGGCAACCGCCGATCAGGGTAATCGTCAGGTCATCAATACGGGCAGTAGCTCCCGGCTGCTGGACCTGGCCAAAGGATGCTCCAAAGAGGACCTCGACATTGGTCGCGTCATCCAGGGTCTCCCGGGTGTGGCTCAGGCCATTGCTGTCGACCACCTGGAGCTGGGGCTCCTCGGGGGGATCATCTCCCTCCTCCCAGAGCTTCATGCTGATCTGTACCGGCCCTCCATCGTCATCTCCCTGGGCGGCAACCTCGACCCAATACCATTCGCCATTAATGATCGGAAAACCCGGATCCGCCCTGGCGTAACCTACAGCTCCATTCGGCCATTCGCGGTGAGGGACAGCCTGGTGGCAGCCGGTAAACTCGGCAATCGCCAGGGCGCCGTCAAAGAACTCTCCATCAACGCCTTCGGGATAGATGACACAGGCGTAGCCTCGCTCCAGCGAGGCATCGAGCTCCGCATTGGGTCCATCAAAAACCCCCACCCTTCCCCGCAGATAGATCAGCATCTCGCTGATGGTCTCGAGATTCACCAGGGCTCTCAAACGGTAGTCCTTCGATCCCTCGGGGAAGATCTCAGCGACCGTATTCGGATAGAGACTGGCAAGCGAGATTCCTGAGACGGCGTGGTTGGTGAGCAGCAGGCTGCCATCATCAATCTCGAGGCCGCCGACCG
>CAUZHA010000070.1:0-23567 GCA_963579555.1 Planctomycetes bacterium UBA1146 | reverse complement strand
TGGCTGGGAGAAGCTCAGCTATCGCCAGCTCTTCCGCGACCGTCTCGGCATCGATCCCATTGAATGCGGGGCGGGGGAGCTGGGCCAGGTGGCGGAGAAGCTTGGAGTGGAACTCGAGGGTGAGTTTGACTGGAAAGACAGGGATGCCTGGCTCGACCTGTTGCTGTCGACAAGGCTGCAGGATGATCTCGGGAGTGAGCGCCCGGTCTTCGTCTACGACTACCCCGCCTCCCAGGCGGCGCTGGCGCGGCTCTGTCCGGAGGAGCCCCGGTTGGCGGAGCGTTTTGAGCTCTACATCGCCGGCCTCGAGCTTTGCAACGGTTACCACGAGCTGCTTGATGCCGCCGAGCAGCGGACCCGCTTCGAGAAAGCCAATGACCAGCGGCGAAGCGATGGGCGGGAGCCGCTCGCGCCGGATGAGCGGCTGCTGGAGGCGCTCGAGTCCGGGCTGCCGGAGTGCTCCGGGGTGGCCCTGGGCTTTGACCGCCTGGTGATGCTCGCTCTCGGGGCGGACTCTATTGACGAGGTGTTGCCCTTTCCTTTCGAGGATGTCTGAGGGGGCGGCTTGCCAGCGGGGCGGGAAGCCCTTAGCATGTTGCCCTTGCGCCAGTAGACAGGAGCTTTCAGCATGAGTGAGATCAGCGTTCGTCCGGCCACGCTCGAGGACCTCGGCATCATCATCGATTTCAGCTCTCGACTCGCCGCTGAGTCCGAGGGGGTCGACCTGGACCGGGAGGTTCTCGCTGCCGGCATCAGCTCCGCCCTGGAGGACTCCTCTAAGGCGCGGTATTTCCTCGCCGAGACGGCGGGAGAGGGCAACGCGGCGGAGGTGGCCGGCCAGCTGATGATCACCTACGAGTGGAGCGACTGGCGAAACGGCATGTTCATCTGGATCCAGAGCGTCTACGTCCGGGCGGAAAACCGCCGCAAGGGCGTCTTCAAGGCGTTGTACAACCATGTCATCGAGCTGGCCTCCTCGCCGGGCTATTGCGGTGTGCGCCTCTATGTTCACGATGGCAACACCTCGGCGCGCGAGACCTACCTTCGCCTTGCAATGGTGGAGCCGGGCTATACCGTTCTCGAAACGCCTGATGGGCTCAAGCACGAGGATGGGGCGTGAGGTTTCTCAGGGATCTTTGCGAGCTCTGAGCTCGCCGAGGAGTTTCTTTGCCGGCCCGTTGTCGGGATTCAGCAGGAGAGCCTCCTCGAGGTACTCGATCGCTTGCGGGGAATTTCCGAGCTGGAGGTAGAGGAGCCCGAGGTTATGGAGAACGCTGCCCCTTGTTCGTTCGTCGTCGCCGCAGAGTTCGAGGGCGCGCTTGAGGATGATCTCAGCCTTCTCCCGGTCGCCGCCGGCGGCGTGCAGTACGCCGTAGAGCTCGACGACGCCGGCGTTATTAGGCTCCTGGGAGATGACCCTCTGCATGCCGATGATTCCCCGCTTCGGCTTGCCGAGGCGGAGGCAGGTCCTGCCGAGCTGTATGGACAGGTCCCTGGTCATCTCAGGCTGGTCGCGTGAATACTCAAGAGCCTTCTCGAGGTGTCCCGCGACCTCGAGCGGATTGACCTGCAGCTTCGGATTCATGGCGAGACCGGCATGGTAGCCCAGGAGGACGTCCTGGAGGCTCTCGCCCGGTGAGCCGGTCACCAGGCGCCCGATGCGGGTCCCCTGCTTGTCCAGCCAGTCATCGGTTGAGCTTGCGAAAGAGTTGTGGAGCTTGTCGAGATGGGCAATGATCTCCGCCGCTCTCTGCAGCATCTTCGCCTTCTCGTCCCTGGAGAAGGAGGCGATCTTGTTCTTGTCAAAGCTGCTGAGTCCCCATCGATTGAGGTCGGCCAGCAGCTGTTTGTGGAGCACCTTGGCAAGCTCAAGGTGCTGGAAGGCCTCCTGGCGGATTCGCGAGGCCGCCAGCTTTTCCTCCCCCAGGGCGAAGACCCAGCTCTCGTCCGGGCTCGAGTAGCCGGCCAGTGTCAGGTTCCTGTAGGCGTCAAATTCGTGGCCATACATTCCTTTTGGACACTCAAACTCGAGGATGGGGGAGCTGTCGGTATTGAGGCGTCCCTCTCCCGTCCAATGGTTCATGCCCGCGGAGTCCATGCGATAGTGCCTGAGCAGGCTCACTGCGTCGACGATTCCCAGGCCGGCGAGGTCCGAGCGAAACCCCGGGTTTTCAAAGAGGGCCTGGAGCCGGGCAGCATCGAGCCGGATCGGGCTCCTGCTGCCGATCAGCAGGCAATCGTAGCCGAGGTCCCAGAGCTGCGCGTGCTCATCAAAGACCGTCGTGAAGGTACGGACAACGGTCTTCAGATCTTTTCCGCGCAGGTTGATCTTGTGGATCCACTGGCAGATGATCCCGTCATCTTCCAGGCGATCCCTGCAGATCTGAAAGAATTCCGTGGTGAAGAGATTGCCGATCCCGGCGATCCAGGGATTGGAGGGTACCGAGGTGATGACATCGTAGGTCTCGGTGGTGAATTGCAGGTGGTTGCGGCCGTCTCCAATCACGTTGCGCACCTTCGGATGGTTGTCGAGGGCTCCTCGGTTGGCTTTTTTAAAATACTTTTTAGCCGCCTCGATAACTTCCTTCGAGATCTCCAGGCTGTCGATCAGCCGTACGGGGTAGGTGGTCAGGGCGCCCAGCGTGACCCCGCCTCCAAGGCCGAGGGTGAGAACGCGCTGTGGGTCCGGGTGCAGGATCATCGGGAGATGCCCCGCCATTACCTGGTGGGGAAGATCCTGGGTGTAGCTTCCATCAGGTTTGACGGAAGCATCGGCCTTGCCGGAGATTCGAAGGGCTGTTGTCCCCAGCAGGCGATGCTTGACGACGGTTACCTCGGCATGAAGTCCAACCTTATGGGACTTGATCTCATTGGTCCTGATGGTCTGGTCGATCAGCTCCTCGATGGGCCGGACAACATTGTTTCGGCGGTCCTTGTAGTAGGCGCCTGAGTAGTAGCTGTAGGCTCCGAGACTCATGATGGCCGGGTGCCAGTAGTCGCTGCGGCTGTTCCAGGCATGGGGGCGCATGACCCACAGGGGCATGAGAGACAGCAGGACGAGGACCATGACCGCGGCCCGTGGCAGGCTCAACCCCCGGGTCGCGACCCAGGTCAGCGCCAGCCCCACGATGAGGTTCAGCACGGCGCTGATGTAGAGGGTGTGAAAGACCTCGCCGAAGAGAGGGACGAAGAGGAAGCCGGCGGCCAGGGTGCCCAGGATCGAGCCCATCGTATTGGAAAAATAGGCCGAGCCGACCGCGTCTCCAACTTTATCGAGCGCCAGGGTCCTGATCTTGCTGACCAGCGGGAAGACGGTTCCCATCAGCAGCGTGCAGGGAAGCACCAGGCAGGCGACCATCCACAGCTTGATCCAGAGAAAGCCTTCGTAGCTCGGCTCATCCACCTGGTCGAAGAGCCGGGCTCCCCAGAGGGGAAAGAGCCCCAGGGCCGGGATGGTCGCGGAGACGAGGAGGCCCTTGGCCGCGATGATCAGCCCCAGCGTAAGGAGCGGCCTCTTCAGCCGATCGACCAGCCAGCTCATGATCGCTCCGCCGAGGGCGATACCCAGGATGAACAACGTCACGATGAGGCTGAAGGCGTAGGTGCTGTTGCCGATGGTCGGGATCAGCGCCTTGGTCCAGGAGATCTGCAGCAGCATATTGGCGAAGCCGGTGACCCCGAAGCAGAAGACGCAGAGGCGGACATTGAAAGGGAGAGGGGTTTTTTCCAGGGCGCCGCTCTCTTCCCGGGCCTCCTCGGCTGAAGGGGCAGGCGTCGTCGAGCCGAGCCCTCTCGCCGCGTAGATCACCACGGCTCCAATGACCACGTCGATGGCTACAGCCAGGGCGGTAGTTCCCCAGAGCCCGAGGGTGGCGATAGCGAAAAAACCCGTGAGGGCGGCTCCCAGGAAAGCGCCGAAGGTATTGACCGTATAGAGGCCCCCGATGCTCATTCCCACCTTGCTCATGCGCGTGGTGAGGAATTTTGACAACACCGGGAGGGTGGCTCCCATGCAGGTCGTCGGTCCCAGGAGGACAATGACGCAGAAGAGCAGCCTGCAGAGCAGCAGAGGCAGGGCCTCGGGGTTTCCCTCCCAGGGCTGGTAGAGGCTGGCGAAGAGAGGTTCCGCCAGGATGATCAGCAGCGGCACGAGGAGACAGAGGAGCCCGACGGCGAGCACCAGGATTCCGTAGAGGCGCAGGGGGTTCCTCGAGCGGTCAGCGGCTCGCCCACCGAGGCGGCTTCCCAGCGCGAGACCACCCATGAAGACGGCGACGACCGCTGTGATGGAAAAGTGCGTATTGCCGATCACCCCGCCCAGCATTCGCGCCCACAGGACCTGGTAGAGCAGACCGGTGGCGCCGGAGAGAAAGAAGCAGCTTAAGGCCAGTGCTCGTAGTGGCATTCCCATTCGCCTAGAGGTTACCGTCGTTCAGTCCATCGCGGGACAGGGACAGTTTACGGTTTTTCGGCGCTGGCGAGAAGGAGGAGCCTGTTGAGTCGGTGTTTTTACTCGACCACTGCGCCTTCGGAGGCGGAGCCTACGTGGCGACCGTATTTTCCGAGTACTCCGCCGCTGTAGCGTTCCTTTGGCTTTTTCCACTTCGCCAGTCGCCTCTTGAGCTCCGCCTTCGAGACCACCAGGTCGAGCAGCCGTTTCTTTGCATCGATCAGGATCGTATCGCCATTTTTGACCAATCCGAGAGGTCCTCCCTCGTAGGCCTCCGGCGCCACGTGTCCGATCATGAAGCCATGGGTCGCTCCAGAAAACCGCCCGTCGGTGATCAGCGCCACATCGCTGCCGAGACCGGCACCCTGGATCGCCCCGGTCACATGCAGCATCTCGCGCATTCCGGGGCCTCCTCTGGGGCCTTCGTAGCGGATGATGATGACATCGCGCGGCTTGATCCGGCCCTTCTTGACCGCCTCGAAGGCGTCCTCTTCGCGGTTGAAGACCCGCGCCGGGCCCTCGTGGACCGATTTTTCCTGTCCCGAAAGCTTGATCACGCAGCCATCGGGCGCCAGCGAACCTCTCAGGATCGCGATCCCCCCGGTCTTCTTCAGCGGCTTGCGCGCGCTCACGATGACCTGCTGACCTTTTTTTGCCTTCGCCCTGCGGGCCTCGGCTCCCAGGGTCCGGCCGCTGACGGTGAGCTGGTCTCCGTGGATTTTTCCTGCTTTGAGCAATTCCTTAGCCACCAGGGCCATTCCCCCTGCCTCGAACATCTCCGGTCCGGTGTAGAGACCCCAGGGCTTCAGGTTGGCCAGCACCGGCGTCTTGCGGGAGATCCGATCGAAATCATCGAGCTTGAAGCGGATTCCCGCCTCGCGGGCGATCGCCAGCAGGTGCAATACGGCGTTGGTCGAGCCGCCGGTGGCCATGACGCCGGCGACCGCGTTCTCCATCGCCTTGCGGGTGATGATCTGGCTCGGGGTGATTCCCTTCTTGAGCAGCTTCATCACCAGCTTGCCGGTTTCGATGGCGATCTTTTTCTTGCCGCGGTGCTCCGCGGGAACATCGTTGAAGCCCATCGGCGAGACGCCGAGCATCTCGAAGGCCGTGGCCATCGTATTAGCGGTGAACTGGCCGCCGCAGGCGCCGGCTCCGGGGCAGGCGTGGTTCTCGATGGCATCGAACTCCGCCTTGCTGATCTTGCCGGCGTTGTAGGCGCCGATCGCCTCGAAGGTGTCCTGGATGGTGAGGCGCCTCCCCTTGTACTCACCGTAGTTGATCGAGCCGCCGTAGAGCATGACGCTCGGGATATCGAGCCGCGCCATCGCCATGACCATGGCGGGAATCGTCTTGTCGCAGCCGGAGATCGTCACCAGGGCGTCGAACATATGGGAGCGTGCCACCAGCTCAACGGAATCGGCGATCAGGTCGCGGCTTACCAGGGAGCCCTTCATGCCCTCGGTTCCCATGGTGATTCCATCGGTCACAGAGACGGTGTTGACCTCGATCGGGGTGCCGCCCGCCGACCGAATGCCGGCCATGACCTGGGAGGCGACCTCGCGGTGGTTGAAGTTGCAGGGCATGGTGCCGATCCAGCAATGCGCGACCCCGATCTGCGGTTTCGACAGGTCTCGGTCGCTGAACCCGATCGCTTTCATCATCGACCGGGCTCCGGCCCGGTCCACGCCGTCCAGTATCACTCTGCTCTTGTGGCGGGTATCAAAGCTCATTGCTTGTCCTGGCTCCGGATTAACAGGTGGTGGAAAAGAGCCATTGAAAAGCGATTCTGAAAAAAATCAAGACCGCCTCGCTGGCGCGATCCCTCTTTCAGGCTGGATTTTGTCGTCATCTTCGCTTATTCCAAAACAATCGGGCAGGGTTTCTCTGGTCCCTGTTGAGGCCCAGAAGGGTTTCTTCAGCCGGTTTCCAGGCCTTTTATTGGTTCTCCCGCCCGGTGGCGGGAGACAGGTAGTTGAGACCGAGGACCTGCATCCCCGGTTTCTTCGCGATGCGGAATACGACAATGCGAATCCTCTTTATCAACGAGCGAGTCGATTACTCCAACGCGACCTCCTATTCTCTCGACCTGGCCACCGCCCTTGCCGAGAGAGGCCATGAGGTGCAGGTCTGCACCGGGGGAGGAGAGTTACTCGAACAGTTCCGCGAGCGCTCCATCGAGACCTACGAGGTCAGCTTCAACATGCTCTCCATGTATAAGCTCATGGGCTATCTTCGTAAGTTTGATCCTGATCTGGTTCATGTACAGAGCTTCAGGAGCTATGAATTCGGCAGAAAGATGACCTCTCGATTGGAGAAGCCCGTGGTTCTGACTGTTCATACCCGTCCCGATCCAGGTGTTCGAAGGCTGAGAGACAGGCACCTTTGCGGGGCGATCGCGGCCAACGAGGTTATTCGTGAGGGGCTGGTCAATGATCTGCATATGGACAAGAAGCTGGTGCGGGTGATCAGCCGGGGCATCGACCTGGCCGCCTTCCGGCCGGGGAGCCTTGACTATTGGAGCCCCGAAGATGAGCGGCTCCCCGTGGTCGCCTGCGTCGGGCAGCTCAGCGAGGAGAAGGGGCAGCACCTGCTGATCCAGGCGGCGAAGCTTGTCCTCGACCAGGGGATCGAGGCTCACTTCGCGATTGTCGGTGATGGGGAGACGGCCGCCTCGCTTCATAATCTCGTGAAGGAGCTCGGGCTGGAGCTCAACGTTACCTTCTCGCCGCATATCGCCGGGCGGCAGGCTCTCTACGGACTCTTTGACATCATGGCCATGCCGGTTCTGAGAGGGGGTGTCGGGGTCGGAGCTATCGAGGCCATGGCCATGGGGAGGCCGCTGATCACCACCGGCCTGGGCGAGATGCTTGATCTTGTGCAGGATGGAGAAACCGGCCTGCTGGTACCCGCGGGAGATGTCGAGGCGCTTGCCGCGAGGATCCTCGAGCTCATCAGGAATCCCGCCGAGATCTCGCGACTGGGAGAGAGCGGGCGGAAGTGGGTTGAGAGGGATTTCATTCTCGATCCCATGGTAGCTGATACGCTCGAGTTCTATGGGGAATGTCTTGACCGGATTGAAGAGGAGAGCGCTATCGAGGCCTGAGCGGTTCCGGGCCCTCTCCTCCATTTGACAATCCGTCCACCCGCTGATAATTTGAATCTCTCGAGGGGCGTCTCTTCGCGGCCTCCGGCTTTCTCCAGTTCTGGGGCCTGCCCCGGGTTCGGAGTTCTATTGTTTTTTCTCTTCGCTGTTTTCCATTCACGATTACCAGGGATGTTTTGAGTGTCCGCATCTGAGAGGACAGCCGCGGTCGTTATTCCAGCCCGCCTGGGCTCGAGGCGATTCCCCCGAAAGATCCTGGCTCGCGAGACAGGCAAGTACCTCATCCAGCATGTCTGGGAGCGCGTGGTTGATTGTCCACGTGTCAGCAGGGTGGTCATCGCGACCGATAGCGAAGAGATTGTCGAGGCCTGCGCGAGCTTTGGGGCGGAGGCACGGATGACCTCTGCAGAACACCGCTCCGGAACGGACCGGGTAGCCGAGCTCGCGGAAAATCTTGACGAGGACATCATCATCAACGTCCAGGGAGATGAGCCTTACATCTCACACACAGACATTTTCGCCCTTCTCGAACTCTTTGATGGATCCGTCGCGGGCGATGGCCAGGGCGCCGGGACGGTCATGGCTACCCTGGCCGCGGAACGTAGAGATTCCGAGGGTTTTCACGATCCCAACGTGGTCAAGGCTGTCGTAAGCGCAGATGGAAGAGCCCTTTACTTTAGCCGCGCGCCGGTTCCCCCGGCCCCCCTGGCCTCCTCTGAAGAAGGCACTGGGTCGGTCGACTGGCTGCAGCACATCGGGATCTATGCCTACACCCGGGAGTTCCTTCTCTGTTTCGCGGGGCTCGAGCCGACGGCGCTCGAGCGGCGCGAAAAGCTCGAGCAGCTGCGGGCGCTCGAGAATGGCTATACCATCAGAATTGGAAAAGCGCAGGGAGAGCATCTGGGAATTGATACCGAAGAAGAGTACACTCGTTTCGTCGAAGAGGAGAGGCGGAGGAGAGAGGGCGGCTCGATCTCGGAAGGGTCGTGATGTGAGTGAGTGGCTGGTGGTGTCAGAAAAAGTTTTGAGGGCCGGTATGGTTTTAAGTTGCCGCCGGCAAGAGTGATTTAATGACCAAGTATATATTTGTTACTGGAGGGGTGGTTTCCTCGCTGGGCAAGGGGCTCACCTCCGCCGCCATCGGTCTTCTTCTCGAGAGCCACGGCTTCAAGGTCGCCCTCCAGAAGCTGGATCCCTATCTCAACGTCGACCCCGGGACCATGAGTCCGTACCAGCACGGCGAGGTCTACGTTACCGATGATGGGACCGAGACGGATCTGGACCTCGGCCACTATGAGCGTTTTACCAGGGCCAAGCTGACCAGGGACTCCAACTACACCACGGGCAAGATCTATAACGAGGTGATCTCCAAGGAGCGGCGCGGAGACTATCTCGGATCTACGGTGCAGGTGATTCCCCATATCACCGACGAGATCAAGAGATGTATTGAGAAGATGGATGACGGCGAGGCCGATGTCATCATCAGCGAGCTCGGCGGAACGGTCGGTGATATCGAGGGGCAGCCCTTCCTCGAGGCGATCCGGCAGTTCGGGCTCGAGAAGGGACGTGAGAATGTCATGTTCATCCACCTCACGCTGCTTCCCTACCTCAGCGCCTCGGGCGAGGTCAAGACCAAGCCGACCCAGCATTCGGTGGGCAAGCTTCGCGAGATCGGTATTCTTCCCGACATCCTGGTCTGCAGGACTGAGAAGGAGATGGAGGATGACCACCGCCGGAAGATTGCCCTGTTCTGTAACGTGCCGGAAGACGCGGTGATCGAGGAGCGCGATGTGGACCACTCGATCTATGAGGTTCCGATGGTTCTCAGGGAGCAGAAGCTCGACAGCCAGATCCTCAGCCACCTGCAATTGCCGGAGGGCTCTGGAGACCTGGCCGAGTGGAAGGAGATGGTCGATACCGTCTGTAACCTGACCGAGACGACCGAGGTGACCGTCGTCGGGAAGTACATCGAATTGACCGACGCCTACAAGTCCATTTACGAGGCGCTCACCCATGCCGGAATCGCGCACAAGGTCGACGTCAAGTTCCGCAAGGTAAGCTCCGAGGCGGTTGAGAAGGAGGGGGTGGAGGCGCTGCTGGAGGGTTCGCAGGCGATTCTCGTACCGGGAGGCTTCGGCGACAGGGGGATCGAGGGCAAGATCAGCGCGATTCGTTATGCCCGGGAAAATTCCATTCCCTTCTTCGGGATCTGCCTCGGGATGCAGTGCGCCTGCATAGAGTTCGGCCGCAACATCCTGGGGCTCGAGGGAGCCCATTCGAGCGAATTCGACAAGGAGACGCCACACCCGGTCATCGACCTGATGGCGGCTCAGAACGATGTTACCGAGAAGGGCGGCACCATGCGGCTGGGAGCCTATCCCTGTGACCTGGCAGATGGGACGATTGCCAAGAAGGCCTACGGAGAGGACCTGGTCCATGAGCGGCACCGTCACAGGTACGAGTTCAACAATTCCTATCGCCAGCAGTTTGAAGATGCGGGCGGGGTTTTTTCCGGTCTGTCTCCCGATGGGGAGCTGGTCGAGATATTCGAGTTGCCCGACCATCCGTGGTTCGTTTCCTGTCAATTCCATCCGGAATTCCAGTCGCGGCCGGTCTCGGCCCACCCGCTCTTCGGGGATTTTTTAAGGGCGAGCCTGGTCTGTTCGGGAGCCCTAGAGAATGACAGCTCGGCTGAGAAGCTGAAGATCGATTGAGGCGAAAATGACCGACGAAGAAAAAAACGAAGACCCCAAGATCTTCGTAGACGAGGACTGGAAGCAGAAGGCCGAGGCTGAAAAGAAGGCCCTCGCAGAGGAGATCGCCAGCGAGGCTGAGGAATCCGCCGAGGCTCCGGGTGAGGGTGACCTGCCGCCCGCGTCTTTCCCCAGCCTGCTGCAGGAGTTCTCGACCCGCGCGCTTGTTTCCCTGGGAATGATTCAGAACCCGTTTTCCGGTGAGGCCCAGGTCGATCTGAAGGCTGCCGCCTACTCGATTGATATGCTGGCGATCCTCCAGGAAAAGACCGAGGGTAATCTCGAAGAGAACGAGAGCGCCTACCTTGGTCAGCTCATAGCCCAGCTCCGCGAAGCCTTCCTCAAGGTGTCCGCGGCGGGGGGGAGCGCCGAGGAGGGTGCCGCTTCTGCAGGCGCGAGCCCCGCGGAGCCCGCGCCGGAGGAGGAAGCCGCTGCTCCCGCCGAAGAAACCGACTCTGAAAACGGCGACGCCTGAGCCTCGGCTCAGGTCGGGATCTGGTCGAAGAGCGTGAGCCCCAGCGCTCCAAACAGCATGATCGGGAACCAGGCCGCGAGGGTTGGCGAGAAGTAGTTGCCGTCGATAGCGATGCTGGCGCAGACCGAGGTCACCAGGTAGAAGGCGGCGCCGATGAGAAAGCTCGCCACCAGCCCCAGGAAGATGCTCCGGTTCTCGAGCTTCAGGACGAAGGGCAGTCCGAGGAAGAGCAGGAGTATGTGGGCGAGGGGAAAAGCGAAGTGGTGGTGTAGCTTGACGGCCAGGTGGCGATGGTAGTCCTGTCGCTTGAACTGTGACTGGAGCTGTTTCCAGGAGAGGTAGGATATCTCCCTGTTGCTGGCCTCGAGGTCGATCGGGCACAGCGTCGTCTCGAGCTTCATCCGGGGGAAGATTTTTTTCAGCCGCTCGAAGTTCTTGCCGCCCTCGTTCAGCACCAGTTCTCCCTCCATGTTCCAGTTCTGAATCGAACCATCGTAGAGATTCCAGTGTCCCTCCTCTGATCCGGGTGGGCCGGTCTGGACCCATTTCATCTGGTTGGCGTCGATCTGCCGTTTGGCCTTCGCATTGGCATGACGCTTGAGGATCTTGACCATCCGGCCGAGCTGGGAGGTGGTTGAGTATTGTCCGACCTCGATCTTCAGTCCGTATTTGCTGTCGTAATAGGCCTCCGGCTCGAGGAGCTTCGATCTCGAGATAGCCAGGGCGGTTCGGATCGAGTCCCGGTGGTTCGGCAGAACCACCTCCTGGAGGTAGAAGGTCAGTCCAATCAGGAGGAAGGCGATCACGAAGACCGGGAGGAGCAGGCGGTAGACGCTCATTCCATTGGTTTTCAGCGCCTGGATCTCGTTGTTGCGGTTGAGCAGCGTTACGGTGAATAGGCCTGCCGCGGATGTCAGGATCGGCCCCATGAAGTTGGTGAATACCGTGGGAATCATCGCCAGGTTGTAGTTCAGCAGGGTGGAGAAGATGTTGCCTTCCTCTCGCATGAAGCGGTCGAACTTGAAGCTGAACTCGATGGCTACGAAGAAGCCTGCGAAGATGATGAAGCAGGCGACATAGGCTGCGAGAAAGAGCCGCGTGACGTAGAGGTCGATGGTCTTGATCCTTATCCTGCCAAGGCCCGCCATGCGTGGTTTTTTCTGCTCGCTCATTTACGGACAACCTTCTGGAGAAACACGGCAGTGACCAGGAGCAGGGCGGCGTTCGGTATCGCCAGGGCGAGGATCGGCTGTATGTCAGTGCTCCTCGCCAGGTAGGTTCCGACCATGAGGAGCGGGTAAAAGGTCACCAGCACGATGATCGTGCTCATGAAAAAAGGGACCAGCCGGCTGGTGAAGCTTGCCATGAAGCAGAGGGCTGCCCCCAGTAGTGGGAAGGTCAGCCCTGAGAGCGAGAAGGCGTTCCTCCGGTGGCGCTCTCCGAGGGCAAGCCTGAGCTCACCCTCGATCCCCGGCTTGCCGGGGCCGATGGCGATTCGTTTTTCTATCTCATCGATCCGGCTGTTGAGTCCCGGGTTCGGCAGGTCCTTCAGCTTTCTTTTCCTGCTCTGGAATGAGAGGGGGATGGTGATGCTCTCCGAGATCGAAAATTTCTGGATAAAGCTGTCCTTGCCGGACTTCGTGCCGCTGATGTGTTCGGGCATCAGGATCTCGACCCCCCTGAGGTGGAGATTCACGCCGCGTCGGTCCGGGGTGATTTCGATACGGCCCTCTACCGCGAGCAGCGTGACGGTCTCTGGAAGCTGCTGGGGTAGCTGGTTGCGCACCTGCGGAACGAAGGTCGACTGGAGGCCGCGATGCATATCAATCTGCACCCGCTTGAGACCGGTTCCGTTGTATTGTCCGACGAAGAGGCTTCCACTCCCTTCCGGAAGAAGGATTGTCCGGTTCACTCCAGAGCCGAGGCTCTCGAGCTGGCGGATGATGTACTGCTGCAGGTTGTTCTTTTCGAAATGGATCCCGGGAATGATCCAGCCGTTGAGGTAATAGCCGAGGCCTCCGCAGGCTATGGCGAGCACCAGCACCGGTCCGAACATCTGCAGGTGGGAGGCGCCGTGATAGCGGATCGCGGCGACCTCCTGGTCAGCGGTCATCCTGCCGTAGGCGAGGGTGACCCCGGCCAGGAGAGCCAGCGGCAGGGAGAAGAACAGGGGGTAGGCGAAGGTCTTGATGAGGAAGGGCCAGATGAAGGCGAACTGTATCCCGCTTCGAACGGTCTGGAAGGTGACCATCGCGCAGTAGAGAAGCGAGACCAGGAGTATGCACAATATGACGACTCGGATCGCCTCCATGCCGACGTACCTCCCGATGGTCCAGGGCACGCGTCGGCGGCGTATCTTCCAGTTCTCCCGGCCGTATTGGGAGAAAGGGGTCCTTGCCGGATCCGCCAGCCGGGGTTCCGCTGCCAGCGTCATCTCGGTGGAATGAGCTTCCACATCGACTCCTTCAGCTCTCTCTTCTACTTTACGCTGAGCCGCCGCAGGCGAGGCTCTTCACTTCTTTGCCGCATGTTACATTTCCAATCAATAAAAGGCAATCAGCGAGGCGGGGGCTGGCCGTTGTGTAGCCTCTTCTGTTAGGATTTCTTGTCTCGTCGCACGATGAGGAGATGAGAAGCTCGGAATCGGGGGATACAGGAAAAGATGACAGACCATCTACCTTTCAATGAAGACCAGGCCTCGAGGCCGCCGGCCCTTGAGGGCTCCGTGCAAGGCTCAGGCGGAAGAGGCTGCCTCTTCTGGGGCTGCGTCGGCTTGGCACTGGCCACGATCCTTGTCGTTGTCGGCACGGGCGGCTGCATCTACGTGGTCTACCAGCAGTTCGAGAACCTTTTTGAGGACGAGGGGATCGCCTTTGAAGAGATTCCGGAATCGGCCGAGCGAGTTGGTGATATCAGGGCGCGGCTCGAAAATTTTCGCCAGGGACCTCCCAGCAAGGGTACGGAGCTTGTCCTTGACGCCGACGAGCTCAATCTCCTGCTGCTTTCCCATCCAGATCCAGATCTTGCCGAGCTTGCGAAGTTTCAGCGCCTGCGCATCACCGATTCTTCCCTGGCTGCAGAGGTCAGCCTGCCGATGGACTGGGGCATCGCCAGGGTGGAGGAGGCCATCAAGGAGTTTGAGACGAAGGGAGAGCCGATTCCGGGATCGCTGGAGGCTCTGCGGTTCCTTGTCGGGAGGTTCGCGGGGCGTTATTTCAATGCCGCCCTCGAGCTGAGCCTGGGGGTTTGGCAGGAGGCGGTGCGGGCGGAGATCCGGCGGGTGGTCGTTGCCGGTGGGGTCGAGTTTGGTCCGAAGGAGCTGCGCAACGGTGATCGGAGGGCGCTCGATGACCTTGAAGCCAAGGTGGCCCAGGCCTTCGAGAAGATCTTCTTTGGAGATGCCTCCGGCCGGAAACAGGTTGTTTTCAGCGGTGAAAAGCTGATTCTTCGTCGGGCTCCCTGAGCCTGCACGGCGGGTGGGAGCGAGGGGTCAGTGGCCGGCGGCCGCCGAGTCCGGCCGCCGGTGGTCGCAGCCGGCCTCGAGCGTTCCATCTCCGCGCACGGAGATCGCCATGGCGGACCCCTGGGTGCCGCTGCGTTCCTCAACGGTGTGGCCCATCTTCTCCAGCGCCGCACGCGAGGCGTCCGAGAGAGCCCCGGCCTCCACCAGGAGCTTGTCGGGAAGCCATTGATGATGGAGCCGGGGTGAATCGACGGCATCCTGTATGGGCAGGCCGTGGACCAGGTGGTTGACGATGATGCCCAGCACGGTGTTGATGATCGTGCGCCCCCCAGGCGAGCCAACGACGAGGACGGGTCTCCCCGCCTTCGCCACGATGGTCGGTGACATGCTCGAGAGCATTCGCTTCCCGGGGGCCACCAGGTTTGGTTTCGTCCCGATGAGCCCCTTCTCAGTGGTGAGGCCCGCGCGCGGATTGAAGTCGCCCATCTCGTTGTTGAGCAGGAAGCCGGCGCCAGGCACGACGATGCGCGAGCCATAGCTGTATTCCAGGGTCGTGGTGAGCGCGACTGACATCCGCTGCGAGTCGACGACGCTCAGGTGGGTCGTCTCAGACCCCTTGACGGGCCAGGTGAAGGTCGTGGGGGAGGATCGGGAGGCCCTCCGGGGATGGATGGTCGCAGAGAGGTTCCGGGCGTATTTCTTCGAGGTAAGCTTCTCTACGGGAACCGGGACGAAGTCGGTGTCAGCCAGGTGCCGTGCGCGGTCGGCGTAGGCTCGCCTCATCACCTCGGTGAGCAGGTGGACCTCTTGCGGTGAGCGGAAGGAGGTTTTATCGATACCGTTCTGCTCCAGGAGGTTGAGCATCTCCACCAGGGCCACTCCGCCTGAGCTTGGCGGGGGCATGGCGATGATGTCGAAGCCGCGGAAGGTTCCGCGTACGGGCTTGCGCTCTACGGCCCTGTAATCTCGCAGATCCTCGAGGCTGATCAGGCCGCCTCCCCGGCGCATCTCCGCTACGAGAAGCTCGGCGGTCTTTCCCTGGTAGAAGCCGGCCGCTCCCCGGTCGCGAATTCGCTTGAGAGTTTCAGCAAGCTCCTTCTGCTCCAGGAGGTCTCCCGCCCGGTAGGCTTCACCCCCTCTGGAGAATTGCGCCAGGGTCGCCGGGTACCGGCTGAATCCCTTGAGGCGGCCGGCGAGGTCGGCCGCCAGCCCGGGGCTCACCTTGAAGCCCCTGGCGGCGAGCCGGACCGCGGGCTCGACAAGCTCCCTCCAGGGGAGCTTTCCGAGGCGCTGATGCGCGAGCTGGAGACCGGCCACGGAGCCGGGGACACCGACAGCGAGATGGCTGAAGTGATGTCGAGCGGAATCGTATTTTCCATCCTTGTCGAGGAACATGTCCAGGCTCGAGGCGGCGGGCGCACGCTCGCGGAAATCGAAGGTAGTCGACGTCCCATCATCGAGCATCACGACCATGAAGCCGCCGCCGCCAAGGTTTCCCGCGGCGGGATGGGTTACCGCGAGCGCGAAGGCGGTGGCGATCGCGGCATCGACGGCGTTTCCTCCTTTGCGCAGGATCGAGAGGCCTGCCTCCGAGGCGTGGAGATCCTGGCTGACTACCAGCCCGTTTTCAACCCGGTAGGGGGTTGCCTGCCGCCGATCCTCCCGGGCGCAGGCCGTGCTGGAGAGCAGCAGGAGAAAGGCTGCCAGGTTGAGGATCGTTTTCATGGCTCGGTCCGGGGTTGCGGCGGCGGGGAGCCCGCCCATTTGCGCATCAGATTACAGGAAATCGCCGATGATTTCTCTTAATTCAAGCCGAGCTCGATGCACTCGGGTCTTCACTGTTCCAAGGGTCAGACCCTCTTCATCCGCTATCGCCTGGTAGGACTCGCCCAGTATGTCCCGGAGGATGATGATCCTGCGGTTCCGGTCATCCAGCGACTGGATCGCGTCCTCGATGAGCTGCTGAAGCTCCTTCCGCTCGAGTAGCTGGTGCGGATCTTCGCTCGAGTCGCTCAGCTCGAGGCCGCCCTGGTCTTCTTTTTCACAGGAGGCGCTGATGGAGATGGTCGCCGTGGTCCCTGAGCGTTTAATGGCCTGGCGGTGAGCATGAAAAGATCTCGCGGTGTTGAGGGTGATGCGCAGCAGCCAGGTACGGAAAGACGCCTTGCCCTTGAAGCCCTCGAGCGAACGGTAGGCCTTGAGGAATGATTCCTGCGCGACCTCCAGGGCGTCTTCCTGGTGGCCGAGGTAGTAGGCCGCCGCGTTGATCACGCCCTGCTGATGTCTGCGGACGAGCTGGTCAAAGGCCTCGCGGTCTCCCCCGGAGGCGGCCTCCACATACCACTCGTCGGGGCGGTGGACGACGGTCTCCACCTCCAAGACAATGGGTTTTTCTTCAACTGTCATTACCCGGTTCTCCACCGCGGCAGGGCGATTGCGACCGCGATCATTCTATTCTTCCCGCCGTGACAGGAAAACCTTCATTAAAGGAGTCTTCTACCAAGAAGACGCTCGACTAATGTCCTTTATCGGGAAAAAATGTTCTCGATTTCGATTAACGGAAAGTTTTTTCTCCACCTGCAACCCTTGATATGGAGCCGAGCATTTGCATTTCCGCCACCTGCTGGTAATGCTGGCCTCGCTGCAGCCCTCCTGCTCAGCAGTTTCGATGCGCCAGGATGACATCCTTCACCGGTCCCGTGAGCTGAACCAGAAGCTCACGGTTCTCGATACCCATCTCGACACGCCCTCGCGGGCACTCAATCTTCCGGACTGGGCCCTGCATGAAAAAAGCGAGGAGACCCTCGTCGATCTCCCTCGGATGCGCGCCGCGGGCATGAACGCTCCGTTCATGGTTGTCTATACCTCGCCCTCGCTGAAGGGCGAGGACGCGCTTGTTCACGCTCTGGCGCTCAGTGATGTGATCAGCGGTTGGGTTGAAGATTATCCGCGGGAGCTGTCGCTTGCCCGGGCCGCGTCGGATGTGCCGGCCGCCAAGCGCGCCGGCAAGATCTCGGTGGTCATGTGCATGGAAAACAGCTCTCCCGTTCTCGAGGGGAGGCTCGACCTGGTGCGTACCTTCTACCGCCTGGGGGTACGCTATATGAGCCTCTGTCATTTCCAGAACAATCATCTCTGTGACTCCTCCACCGACGACCCCCTTCATGGTGGCGTCAGCAAGTTCGGGGAGGAGGTCATCGCGGAGGCCAACCGCCTGGGGATCATGCTCGATGTTTCGCATATCTCGGACGATGCGGTACGCGACCACCTGCGTCTCAGCAAGGCTCCCATCATTGCCAGCCACTCAAACGTCCGCAAGCTCTGCGACCATCCCCGCAACCTGACCGATGAGCTCATCCGCGGGATTGCCGGGGGGGGCGGTGTGATCCAGCTGAATTTCGCGGCCCAGTACCTCTCAGCGGATTACCTGGTGAAATACAACGAACGCAAGGCTCTCCTGGAGCTCAAGGCGAAGGAGATTGACGAACGTCTCGCGGGCCAGGAGGAAAAAGCCAAGGCTGAAAAAGAGAAGCTGTCCGCGAGCATCCCCCGGCCGCCGCCTCCTCCGCTGGAGGACTGGTTCGAGCATGTCGATTATATCGCAAACCTCGTCGGCAAGGAGTTCGTAGGGCTCGGCAGCGACTTCGACGGCATCGGCGCCTGGCCGGGCGAGCTGAAGGACATCACCTCGATCGATCTCATCACCGCGGGGCTGCTCAAGAGAGGTTGGAGCGAGAAGGAGCTCGCGGGATTCTACAGCGGCAACCTGCTGCGGGTCTGGAGGAAGGTCGAGGAGGTCGCCGGGCGCTGACGCCCGGCTCGGTTCCTATTCGAGCCCCTTTTCGGCGAGCCAGCGCTCGGCATCGAGCGCCGCGGCACAGCCGGTTCCCGCCGCCGTGATCGCCTGCCGGTAGATCTTGTCGACCACATCGCCGCAGGCGAAGACGCCATCGACCGAGGTGTCGGTGTGGCCCGGGTTGACGACGACATAGCCCTGTTCATCGGTGTCGAGCTGTCCCGAGAGAAAGCCCGTGTTCGGGTCGTGCCCTATGGCGTAGAAGATGCCGCTACAGGAAATGGTGCTCTCCTCGCCGGTCTTGACGTTGCTGATCCTCGCTCCGGTAACCAGGTCTTCACCCTCGGCATCGACCAGGGCGCTGTCCCAGACGATCTCGATCTTATCGTTCGACAGCGCGCGCTCCTGCATGATCTTGCTGGCTCGCAGCGCGTCGCGACGGTGAATCATGTACACCTTGCTGGCGAACTTGGTGAGGAAGGTGGCCTCCTCTACAGCCGAGTCGCCGCCGCCTATGACGACGAGGTCCTTGTCCCTGAAGATGGGGAGCGCTCCATCGCATACCGCGCAGGCGCTCATGCCCCTGTTCCAGAGGGTCTCTTCACCGGGGACGTGGAGCCGCCTCGCGGTGGCGCCGGTGGAGATGATGACGCTGTGGGTCTCGACCTCGCGTTCGGTGCTCTTGACCTTGAAGGGGCCGCTCGACAGGTCTACCTCGGTGACGTCTTCCTGGAAGCTGCGGGTGCCGAAGTCGAGCGCCTGGGCGCGGAATTTCTGCATGAGGTCGGGGCCGCTGATGCCTCCATCCGGGAAGCCGGGATAGTTTTCAACTTCCGTCGTGGTCATCAGCTGTCCGCCGGGGATTCCACCAGCCTGGAATCCCTCGAGTATGAGGGGCTCCAGGTTGGCTCTGGCGGCATAGATCGCCGCGGTAAATCCAGCGGGGCCGGATCCGATGATGGTTACTTTCTCAGTCATCTCGAGCTTCCTTCAAGTAGGTGCCTGGGTTCGGGGAGAAATTCTCCGGGAACGCACAAGATACAGCGGATTTCCCGGACATCAAACCTGAAGGAGAAGGGCCGGGCTTCTCTTGAGCCTTGATTTCACCGCAGGTAAGCTATGTCGGACGCTGAAATCATTCTTCGGGTACCGGAGCTCATGGGCGAAAATCGAGATTATTACGAAATACTTGGAATTGGACGGGACGCCTCGGATAGCGAGATCAAGAAGGCGTATCGCGCTCTCGCGCTGAAGTATCATCCGGACAAGAACAAGGGTGACGAGCAGGCGGAGGCGAACTTCAAGGAGGCGGCTGAGGCTTTTGAGGTGCTCTCGGATTCTGAAAAGAGGGCGACCTTCGACCGCCATGGAACCGATGGGCTGCGCAATATGGGATTCGAGGGGTTCCAGGACATTCGGACGGAGGACATCTTCGGCCGGTTCTCCGGAGTCTTTGGAGATCTCTTCGGGAGCGGCGGGGGAGGAGGCTTCGGCTCGGGACAGGCTCCCCCCATGCGCGGGGCGAATGTACGGCATTCTCTCAGGATCACTCTTCGCGAGGCCGCTCTCGGGGGAAGCCGCGAGCTCGCCCTTCCAGGCCCCGCGGGTGAGAGCCGCCTGGAGATTCGGATACCTGAAAACGTGGCTGAAGGCCAGGTGTTGAGGGTCGGCGGTAAGGGGCAGCCTGGAGCGAGCGGGGGACCGGCGGGCGATCTTCTGATCAGCATATCCATCGACAAACACCATGAGTTCACCAGGCAGGGAAAGAATATCCGCTCGTCGGTCAAGGTGTCGCTGAAGACGGCTGTACTCGGCGGCCAGGTGACCGTCAACACCTTGCGCGAAGAGGTTCAGCTCACGGTGCCGCCGGGCACCTCTTCTGACGCTGTCCTGAGGCTGAAGGGCCAGGGGGTCGGTGGAGATGATCCCGGAGATCATCTCGTCCGGATTGTCGTGACCGTTCCGCAGGCGCCATCCGAAGCTCTGAAGGCGGCGTTGAGCGACGATGAGGGCGAGGACTCGATGGCCGGGTAAGCCTCAGTCGTCCTCTTTCGTGAAACCTTCGGGGAAGAGATGCTTCAGCCGCGCGCCTCTGGCCGGCGAGATGGAGCAGCTTACATGAACTCCATCGACCTGGTAGTCGAGTTCCTCAAGGTGAGCGTTTTCCCGCAGGTAGGCGACAACATCTCCCCTGGAGTGGGGAACGACAAGACTGAGCGGCTCGTCACCTGCCTGCAGGTGGTCGAGGACCGCCTCGGAGAGGACTTCAAGTCCCGTGCCGTTGGCCGCGGAGACCTGGAATGCTTTCGCGGGCTCGAGGACCTTGATGTTTGAAGGCGCGGCCGCCCGGGAGCCGTAGCTCGGGCCGATGCAGGCGAGGTTGTTAGCCTCCGGGATCTCGTCGCTGGTCAGGGCATCCCATTTATTGAGGACCATCCAGGTCATCTTGTCGCCGCATTTGAGGTCCTGGAGGACCGTGTTCACGGTGTGGATGTGTTGTTCCGCCTGGGGAGAGCTGGCGTCGACGACGTGGAGGATGATGTCGGCGCGGCGCGTTTCGGTAAGAGTCGCCTCAAAGCTTGCGACCAGGTGATGGGGGAGGTCCTTGATGAAGCCGACCGTGTCGGTGAGCAGAACATGCCGGTTTTCATTCAGAATCCAGCGCCTGACCCTGGTGTCGAGCGTGGCGAAGAGCTTGTCCTCAACCAGCTCGTTGGATCTTGTCAGTGTGTTCAGCAGGGTCGACTTTCCAGCGTTGGTATACCCTGCGAGGGCGACGACAAACTCTCCCGAGCGATTTTCGATGGCCACCTGGTTGCGCCGCTCGATGTGCTTCAGGTCCCGGACCATCTTCTGGATCCGGCGTCCGATGAGACGCTTGTCGGTCTCGAGCTGCTTCTCGCCCGGCCCGCGCATGCCGATGCCGCCCTCGTAGCGGGAGAGGTGAGTCCACATGCGCTTCAGCCGGGGCAGGCTGTAGCGCAGCTGGGCCAGCTCGACCTGGATCCTGGCCTGGGGGGTCTGTGCCCTCCGGGCGAAGATGTCCATGATCAGCTGGCTGCGGTCGATCACGGTTTTTTCCGTGATCTTCTCAATGTTGTGTTCCTGCGCAGGGCTCAGGTCGTTGTCGGCGATGATGAAGTCGACATCGAGTTCCTGCGCGAGCTCGGCGGCCTCGGCAACCTTTCCCGCTCCGATCCAGGTCGCCGAGTTGGGTCGGTTGAGTTTCTGGACCAGGCTGTCAAGCACCTCGATGTCAGCGGTTTTCGAGAGCGAGATGATTTCCGACAGTGGATCGGCAGAGGCCCTGTCGTTATTGAGCAGGGCCTTGATGACCAGGGCCGTCTTGTTTTCAGAGGTGGATGAAGTGCCGATGGTTTTGAACCCTCAGGTCAGAAGTCCGCTTTTGATATAGCCAGATGCCGGCTGAAATTCAGATCATCCCGGTGGGGATGGTCAGCCCTGTAGTGGACCCCGCGCGATTCCGCTCTACGGAGGGCGGAGTAGGTGACCAGCCAGGAGGTTTGTAACATATTCTGCAGGGTCCAGCTTTCCACATCACGAAAATCTGCCGCCAGCGGGTAGGCGGTCCAGGTTGACAGCTGCTCGAGCGCGCTGGAGAGATCCCGCCCGTTTCGTTCAACCCCGACCTTGTACCAGAGCAGGCTCTGGAGGCTGGAGAGGAGGTCGTCCAGGTCGAGCTCGCCCCCGGGCTTGTTCGGCAAGATTTCAGGAGGAAGGTCTTTGCCCGGTTTCGGGAGTGGAAAGGGTTCCGGCCTGGGAAGTCCGGCCGCCGCCCGGGCGGCCTCGCGGCCGCTGCGATGACCGAAGACGAGGCCCTCGAGCAGGGAGTTGGAGCCGAGGCGATTGGCCCCGTGGACGCCTGTGCAGGCGACCTCGCCCGCGGCAAGGAGTCCAGCCACGCTCGTGCGGCCGTTGGGGTCGGTAGAGACACCGCCGATGGAATAGTGGGCGCTGGGCCTTACCGGGATCGGTTCGCGGATGATGTCGATACCGAAGCTTCTGCTGAGCTCCAGGATCCTGGGGAAACGTTCGCGGATACGGTCCTCGGCGATGGCTCCAAGATCGAGCCAGACCTTGTTCTCTCCGGTCTCTTTCATTATTTCGAGGATGCTCCTGGAGACGACATCGCGCGGAGCGAGGTCGGCCAGCTCATGGAAGCGCTTCATGAAAGCATCACCGGCCTGGGTGCGCAGCACTCCGCCTTCGCCGCGAATGGCCTCGGTGATGAGAAATCTGTCGGCCCCGGCGAGGTAGAGAGTGGTCGGGTGAAATTGTATGAACTCGAGATCCATCAGCCGGGCCCCGGCCCTGAAGGCCATGGCGAGGCCGTCTCCCGTGGCGATGGAAGGGTTCGTGGTCTCCCTGTAGAGCCGGCCGGCTCCGCCGGTGGCGAGGACCGTCTGGCGCGCCCAGATGGCTTCCAGCTGGCCGGTCTCGTTAGCTACGAGGGCTCCGATGCAGCTGCCTTCACGGTCGAGCAGGTCGATTGCGAAGGTACCCGGGCGGCAGAGGATATTATTTTTTTTCAGCGCGGCCTCGACGAGCGCCCGGGCGATTTCCTGGCCGGTGGTGTCCCCGCGGTGAAGTATTCGGGGAAAGGAATGCGCGCCTTCACGGGTCAGCTGCAGTTCGCCCTCGGTGTTCCTGTCGAAATTCGTCCCGCGCTCGACTAGTTCTCTGACCCGCTCGACTCCCTCCGTCGTCATGATGCGCAGGCTCTCTTCCTCGGCGATCCCCGCGGCCACATCGATGGTGTCCCGCATGTGCGCTTCGAGTGAATCACCGGTTCGTTCAGGGAGAACGACCGCGGCGATTCCACCCTGGGCCCAGCGTGTTGCGGATTCCTCCAGGCTGCTCTTGGCGAGAACGAGGACCTCAAGCTCCTCGTTTCCGGCGGCGGCCAGGGCGGCCGAGAGTCCGGCGATCCCGCTGCCGATCACCAGGACATCGGTGAAGCGGTGGGAGATGCGGGAAATCTCAAAATCGGCAAGGTAGCGTCGGTTCATGCCGGGAACGCAGGCCCTGAGTCTTTCGAGGAGAGGATGGTCTTTAGGGTTTGTCATCCCTGCTAATCGTCTTCGGGGTGTTTCCCGGGGAGGTGAAACCCGCTAATCTGGCTGAAACTGCATTTTTTTGCAACACGGCATACACTTTCAGGTTCGCTCGGGGCAGATTTCCGAGGAAAAAGATGACCAGTTTGTTCTCAGGATTTTAAATATTAACCCTTTTGACTAATAGGTTTATGGTGAAATGAGAAGCGAGTGCGGAGGACTTGTGGAGTTCTTGAGCGTCACGGTATCCGATTTGCTCTAAAAGGCTGTGGATGGTCCCCTTGCATGTACCGAATAACCTCAGGTGCATGATTCCCGGACCACCCGTAAGGAATCTTCCATTCGGCGGCCATTGCGGGCCGAAGAAGAACAATAGCTATGGTTTTTCCCAGAACTGAATCTACATACGGTTGCCGTGATCGTGGTGGTCCTGAGCGGCCCCGCTCTCG
>CAUZHA010000069.1:0-24070 GCA_963579555.1 Planctomycetes bacterium UBA1146 | reverse complement strand
ATCGATGGTCTTGCAGCGGGGGAGAACCTCGGTCCGGGATTCCGCAGGACATCAGCCGGTGTATGGGAACTGGAATTGAAGAAGCCACTGCCGCGGGCCGCGGGCGTCCGTTTCGATGTGGCGGTCAAGGACCGTCAGGGCAACTGGACCCGGCTGGTGCGGCAGATCCGTTTACCAGGGTGGCCGCGAACCGCTCGCAGATGACCTTCACTTAACTCTCGAAAGAAAATACAGGAGTAAAAACCCCATGGACCCGAAAGAACTTCACGTTATGCAGGCCCTCGAGAAGGCCAATGCCACCGAGCATCTCAGTGACCGCGAAAAGCATCTTATTGGTCTGGCCGTGACGATTACCCGCGGCTGCTCCTACTGTACCGGTGGCCGTACGCAGAAGGCTCTCGCAGCCGGCATTCTGCAGGAGTCGCTCACCGCTGCCACCGACCTGGTTGCCGCGGTCAACGCCGGCGTGGCGGTGCGCACGGTGCTGCAGGGCATCGAGGGTCAAAGCTGCGACGGACCTGAATGAGCTTAATGATCGGCAATATGCGGAGCCTTGAAAAGTAGCAATGATTAAGCGAGTCGACTATTCTGTCAGGGCAACTCATCTGAATAAGCTTGAAGTCCCCGCGCCGAATTTTGTTTCTCATAGATCAACCACCTTGAAAGGAGTCAGGAGATGCATCTTGTTTCCAGATTGTCTTTATTCTCGTTCGTAGTTTTGTTTTTCTTCTCCTCTGCCGGATTACCTGTTCTTGCGACGGATAAGGATGCGAAAAAAGAGAAAACCTCCACGTCTGCAAAAAAAGATGCTCGCTCGAAGAAAGTGCGGGTAAGGAGAACCGCGCCCACTGATAAGCGGGTAAGCGACTACAGCCGCAGGATTGCCGAGGTAGAAAAGAGGCTGGAATCCACCCGCAGGGGAGCCAAGGCCTCCGCTGAGAGCTACAAGGCCGCCTATGCGCGCAACCGCAAGGAATTGGCAGATCTCAAGACCAGGTACCAGGGTAGCGAAGCCGCTGCGAAAAAGACCATCGACGGGCTCAGGCGCGAACAGGATAGCCTCGAAAAGGCGCGGGGAAAATACCAGGCCGAGCTGAAAGCTCGCCAGGATGCAGAGGCCAAGCGCCAGCGGGACGCAGCACGCGCGAAGGCCGCGGCCGAAGCGAAGAAGGCCGCCGCAGAGAAGGCCCGTAAGAGAGCCGAGCGGGGTGCTGGACGGAAGAAGGCGGGAGCTGACTCTAAGAAAAAAGGCGTGAAACCCGCGCCGCGTAAGAAGACCAGCGCGAGGGCGACGTCCCGTGCCAGCTCGAAGAAGGCCGTGGACCCCAAGAGGGCCGCCGCAGCCGAAGCGAAAAAGAAGAGCGAGGCACGCAAGAAAGCCGCGGCTGAAAACAAGAAGAAGCTTGAGGCACGCAAGGCTGCTGCTGCCGCCGAAGCGAAGAAAAAAGCGGCCGACAAGAAGAAAAAATCTCCCAAGTAATAGCCTGGATACAGGCGGGAGAAGTTTGCTCCCCGGGGAGTGTGTCGGTGTGAGCGCGAGCGGGTCAGGGCTCGCGCTTGCAGATCTTGGCTACTAGGTCTTTTTATTCCAGTTTCGGGAGCTTGCAGCATGAATTGCAGCATGAAGTGGTTCTTCTCGATCACCTGCCTCGCCTTATCCTCGACCGCGGGAATCCACGCGGAAGGCACGGTCCCTGTCGCGCCTGCTCAATTCGATAAGCTCCATGCGATGTTCAAGACCCAGCCGGGGGAGTCGCGGTTCTGGGAGCTTCCCTGGACGATCCAGCTGTCCCGGGCCCTGGCGAGAGGAGCGGTTGAGGGTAAGCCGGTCCTGGTCTGGTGTGGTGCGGGTGGCGCGCCGGTGGGCGTCTGCTGAGCAGCCGGCTCGGCAGGCCGTGCGCCTGCCTTCTGGACCGCCGAAACGATCGCTTTTCTGAAGGATCGTTTTGTACTCGCCGCCGTAGATGCGCGTCATGCCCGAAGAAGGAAAGACTGGGCGGGAGATTTCGTTCGCCAGACCCGCTGCGTGACCTCTACCGCGGCCGGAAGGAAATGCGCCGTGACCGCGGGCGGCAAGGTGCTGGGAAACATCCATAATTTAAAATCACTGCGCAAGGCCTGGGACACCTGGAAGGCGCTGCCGGAATCAGAGCGGGCCCCCGGCGCAGTCAAGGTCGGCGATGACCGGCCCATCGACTGGGCCCTGGAGCCGCCCGCAAGCGCGCTCGTGTTGCGCACCTATACGCGCCAGCTCGAACGCGGCAAAGATGGAGCTCTTCGTTACACCGAGCCTGGAGACTATCCGCAACCCGAACCCGCGGGAACCCGCTCGGGTTCACCCCGCCGCCAGGCGGCCCGCTTTCGCGAGGCGGGGCATGATTTCATGTGGATTCCCGAGTCCGAATGGCTGGCGCTGATCCCGGCGAAGCCCGAGAAGGGTCTGCGAGGTCCGGTTCCCGAGCGGTTCAAGCTGCGCGTGCTGCGCTACCACCTCGACCCTGAGAGGGGCCTGGGCGAGGCGCAATGGTTTACCCGTGCCCGCCCTGGAGACGGTACCCTGGAGTGGGTCGTCGAGTCCGCCTCGCCTGGAAAAATCCGGCTGCGTCTCGAGGGACACGCGAATCTCCGTCGCGAAGGCGGCCGGCTCGGCTCGACAGCGTACAGGCCCGCCCTGCTGGGCTACCTGGTCTACGATACCGAAAAAAAACTCGTTACCGACCTGAAGATGATCGCTCTTGGAAATATTCTGAACACCCCTCGGGGAGTTCGTCCTGGTCTCCATCCACTCGGGATCTCCTTTGAGCTCGTGAGCAAGCCGATGGCTGCCGAAAGAGTTGTTCCGCGCGGCGGCCGCGACAATATCGAGCGTTATCTCAACATCGAGTTGAAGTGACCCGCTGGAAAACTTCAGCCCGCTTCTCACCCGCTAAACCAGGACTCCCCCGGGCGGGGCGTACCCGAGCTGGAAACGAGGCCCTGAATAATCGGTATTTCCGGGAACAAATGTTTCCCGATTTGGTCCATGGCTTTGTAATCTGAAGATCCTCGATGAATAAGGAAAGAGATAAGCCATGAAAGCTGAACGCCTGCACTGGATGACGACAACCCTGGCTGTCTTTGCGATCGTGGTTATGGTTGCCGGAGCCTGTCCCGCATCGGACGTCGAAGATCTTACGGCGGACAATACCAGGTTCGCCCTCAAGCTCTACAAGGAGCTGAACGACGGGGCAGGAAACCTGTTCTTCTCGCCCTACAGTATCTCCACCGCGATGGCGATGACCTGGGGTGGTGCCCGGGGTGAAACCGCCAGCCAGATGGCCGGGGCTCTCGAGTTCAGGCTGAAACCCGACAAGGAGGGTGGGCCTCTCGGGCGGCAGCGGCTGCACGCCGCCTTCGGGGAGCTGCAGCGGAGCCTGCGGGCAGCCGGCGGCAAGGGCGGTGTGGAAATGTCCATCGCCAACGCCCTGTGGCCGCAGAATAAATACCGCTTCCTCAAGAGCTACCTCGACCAGATCAAGGCGGAGTACGGCTCGGCCGGCCGGCCGCTGGACTACCGCTCCCCGGCGGAGGCCCGCGGCGTCATCAACCGCTGGGTCGAGGGGGAGACCCGGCAGAAGATTAAGGATCTGCTGCCTGAGGGCTCCATCGATTCGCTGACCCGCATGGTTCTGACCAACGCGATCTACTTCAAGGGCGACTGGGCCACCCAGTTCAAGGTGAAGAGTACCCGTGAGCGGCCCTTCAGGCTGGCGTCCGGCAAGAGCACGAAGACCCCGATGATGTTCCAGAAGGGTAACTTCGGCTTCTTCCAGGACGAAGATCTCCAGCTTCTCGAGATGCCCTACAAGGGAGAGAAGGTCTCCATGGTCGCCCTGCTGCCACGCAAGGTGGATGGGCTGGCTGCTCTCGAGAACAGCCTCTCAGCCGCGAAGTTGTCGGGTTGGCTCGGAAAGCTCCGCCGGATGAAGGTCGACACCCTGTTTCCGAAATTCAAGATGACCTCCCGTTTTGAGCTTTCGAGCCATCTGCAGAACCTGGGGATGAAGAAGGCTTTCAGTGACGCTGATTTTTCAGGGATGGATGGTAGCAGGCAGCTCTACCTCAGCGGCGTCTTTCACAAGGCCTTCGTCGAGGTGAACGAGGAGGGGACGGAGGCCGCTGCCGCTACGGGTGCGGTTGTCGGGCTGCGGTCGATTCGCCGGGGGCCAAGCTTCCGGGCCGATCATCCCTTTCTTTTCCTCATTCGCGACAAGGCGACGGGAAGCATCCTCTTCCTCGGCCGCTACGCCAGGCCGGCGAGTTGAGCTGTGTGAAGCCCTGCCCGAGAAAACCGGGATCGAGATGAAACCAAACGACACGACAGGCCGTCTTTTCCTTCTCTCACTGTTGATCCTGGCGGTTTTTGCTGCCGGTCTTCGGGCAGAAGATTCCGCCCCGCCCCGCCCCAACGTTCTCCTGATCATGGCCGACGACCTGGGCTTCTCGGATATTGGCTGCTACGGCGGCGAGATCGAGACCCCCAACCTTGACGGCCTGGCACGCGATGGCCTGCGTTTTACGCAATTCTACAACACCGCGCGCTGCTGGCCGACGCGGGCGGCGCTCCTGACGGGATATTTTGCCCAGCAGGTTCGCCGTGACGCGGTTCCCGGCCTTCCGAAGGGGGTCCGCAGCGGGGGAGGAGGAACACGGCCGAAGTGGGCGAAGCTTCTGCCCGCCCAGCTCAAGCCCGCCGGCTACCGCTCCTACCACTCAGGCAAGTGGCACATCGATGGGATGCCGGTGGCCAATGGTTTCGACCGTTCCTACTACCTCAAGGACCAGGGAAGGTTTTTCTATCCGAAGATTCACTGGGAGGATGACCGGAAGCTCCCCGAGGTGAAGAAAGATGCCGGCTACTACGCCACCGACGCGATCGCCGACCACGCGGTGAAGTGCCTCGAGGAACACGCCGAGAAGCATTCCACCAGGCCGTTCTTCCACTACCTGGCCTTCACGGCACCACATTTTCCCCTGCACGCCCTGCCCGAAGATATTGCCCGCTACCGGGAGCGCTACCGCAGGTCGTGGAAGAAGGTCCGCGAGGCGCGCTGGGAACGCATCCAGAAGATTGGCATCGCCACCGGCAGGCTCTCTGAGGTCGAGCGCGACCTCGGGCCGCCTTACCACTTCCCCGATGCCCTGAAGAAGCTCGGCCCTGGAGAGGTGAACAAGCCCCTGCCCTGGAGGGAGCTGAGCGGGGAGCAGAAGGAGTTCCAGTCCACCAAGATGGCGATTCATGCTGCCATGATTGACCGCATGGACCAGGCGATCGGTCGTGTTCTGGTGCAGCTGCGAAAGATGGGGGCCTTTGACAATACCCTCATCTTCTTCCTCTCCGATAACGGCGCAAGCGCGGAGATCATGGTGCGAACCGATGGCCATGACCCCAACGCGCCGCCCGGTTCAGGTCCATCCTACCTGTGCCTGGGGCCGGGCTGGTCAACTGTCAGCAATACCCCGTTTCGCCGCCACAAGACCTGGGTCCACGAGGGCGGCTGCGCGACGCCCTTCATCGCGCATTGGCCGAAGGGCATCAAGGACAGGGGACAGCTGAGACGGGCTCCGGGCCACGTGATCGACGTGGTTCCCACGATCCTCGAGCTTGCCGGCGTGAAACGGTTGCCGGTCGATGCTCCGAAGGCACCGGGCCACAGCCTGTTGCCTGTCTTTGCACGCGCCGGCCCGCTGAAGCGCGAGTACCTGTGGTGGTTTCACGGCGGCCATCGCGCCATCCGGGTGGGCGACTGGAAGCTGGTGGCGGCCAAGGGAGATCCCTGGGAGCTCTACAACCTGGGCGATGACCGCACCGAGCTGAACAACCTCGCCTCCAGCATGCCGGAAAAGACCAAAGAGCTCGAGCGCGCCTGGACAGAGCGCATGGACGAGTTTCGCAAGCTGGCATCAGGGAAATCGCGCGCAGCTCGAAAATAATAACCGTTCTCTGCGGTTTCGACAGCAGGGGCCCGGTTATCATGGAAGGTCGTTGATCAACCTCTCCATTTCCCCGGGTTGCCATGATGTATCGATTTTCTCTTATCCAGGCTCTTGTCCTGGCCGTCACACTCTGGGGCTCTTCCCCGGGGCTTCCTGCCGGGGAAGAGGTGCTGCGCGCGGGCGCGGTTGCGGTTGACATCTCACCGCTGAAGCTGCCGGCTATCCGCAATGGCGGTTTTATCGAGGCGAGCTCCAACCGGGTTGATGATCCACTCTTTGCCCGCTGCCTGGTTGTTGCCGATGCCTCTGAGGTGCTGGCGATCGTCGTGGTGGATTCTTGCATGTTGCCGCGCAAGGTCTGCGATGAGATCAAGGCGCTGGCCAGGGAGAAGATCGACCTGCCCGCCAATCGCATCCTGATTTCTGCTACCCACACACACTCGGCTCCATCGGCCATGAACTTCTGCCTGGGAACAAGGAAGGACAAGGCCTATACCGACTCCATGATTCCAAGGGTGGCCGATGGCATCGTTGCCGCCCATGCGCGCTTGATGCCTGCCCGGGTGGGCTGGGCGACCATCGATGCCCATGAGTTCACCAATTGCCGTCGCTGGATCCGGCGCGCCGACAGCATTGGCAACGATCCCTTCGGCCAGCGGACCATCGGAGCCATGATGCATCCGGGCTATCTGAACCCGGCCTACACCGGCCCGGCGGGGCCCATCGATCCCCAGCTGTCCCTTCTCAGCCTGGTGTCGGAGAAGAACGAGCCGATCTGCGTCCTTGCCAACTACTCGATGCACTACTACGGGGCGGGAGGGGGGTTCTCGGCCGATTATTACGGCGAGTTTGCCCGCCACCTGGAAAAGGAGCTTGGCGGTGGGATGGTGGGCATCATGTCCCAGGGCACCAGCGGTGACCTGCACTGGATGGACTATGGCAAACCGCGCCAGGGCGGCAGCCGCCAGCAGTACGCCAGCGCGCTTGGCAAGCTGGCCGTCGAGGCCTGGCGCGATATCAAGCACCGCTCCGATGCCACCCTTGCCATGTCCGAGCTGCTCCTGCCCCTTGGGCGCCGTCTTCCCTCCGCCGAACGTCTCGAATGGGCCCGCTCCCTCAATGAGCGCCGTGGGCAGAGGCGTCCCCGGAACCAGCCCGAGGTCTACGCCGAGCAGGCCCGGTGGATTCATGAAAATCCCCGCAGCGAGCTGGTCCTGCAGGCTATCCGTATCGGAGAGCTCGGCATCTGTGCCCTGCCCAACGAGGTCTACGGTATCACGGGTCTTAAGCTCAAGGCGCAGAGCCCCCTGGCGGTGACCTTCAACATAGAGCTGGCCAACGGCGCCGAAGGCTACATTCCACCTCCCGAGCAACACAAGCTCGGCGGCTATACGACCTGGCCGGCGGCTACCGCCGGGCTCGAGGAACAGGCCGAACCGAAGATCGTGGAGGGCTTGCTCAGCCTGCTCGAGCGGGTCAGCGGCCGCAAACGGCTTGTCCTGTCACCTTCGCACGGTCCCTATGCCCGCGCTGTGCTGGCGGCCCGTCCCGTGGCCTATTGGCGCTTCGAGGATTTCAATGGCCCGACGGCCGTCGACAGCACTGCAAAAACCACAGCCCGATTCGAGGAAGGGACAGCCTTCTACCTGCCGGGAGTACGACGCCGGGGCGGTGGGGTATCGACTCCTCCCGAAGAGAACTCGCCCTTCTCCTCTCCTGCAGAGAACCGCGCGGTTCATTTCGCCGGTGGCCGTCTGCGGACGACCCTGCCGGCTCTTGGAAAAACCTACAGCGTCTCGATGTGGTTCTGGAACGGCATATCCTCCAAGGCTAAGCCGGTCACCGGATACTTCTTCTCCCGGGGAGAGGATGGTGACCGCAATGCCCTGGGTGAGCATCTCGGGATCAGTGGCACGCATGGCGATCTCCCCCCCGGCCGCCTCTTTTTCTATACAGGCAACGAGGTGGGGCGGGTGGTTCCGGGCCGGACGGTCCTTGAGTTTCGGGACTGGCATCACGTGGCGTTGGTGCGAGGTCCTGGTGAACTGAAGGTCTACCTCGATGGCAAGCTGGAGATCGAGTCGAAGCTCGAGTGGACCATCGACCAGCCGGGCAAGCTGCCGGTCTTCATCGGCGGGCGCTCTGACAAGCTTTTCGGTTTTGAGGGGAAGCTCGATGAGGTGGCGGTCTTTGACCGGGCGCTCAGTGCCGCCGAGGTCGCGGCGCAGTTCAAGGTTTCTGAGCGTGTTGTGCCGCTGCGCAAGGAAGCGCAAAAAGACACCGGGAAGTAGAACCCAGGAGATCGAGGGAATATGAAGAAACAAAGATTCTTACCGAGCGTGGCTTGTATCGGCATTATCTTCGGTCTCCTTTCGGCGGCCTTGATCGCTGCGCCTCTCGATGCAGGGACAGCTGGCAAGCCGAACATCGTCGTCATCTACGCTGACGACCTCGGCTATGGCGATGTGAGTTGCTACAATCCGAAACGCGGCAAGATCGCCACGCCGCACATCGACCGGCTGGCCTCCGAGGGCCTGCGCTTCACCGATGGGCATTCATCCTCCGGGGTCTGCTCGCCCTCGCGTTACACGATCCTCACCGGCCGCTATCACTGGCGGACAAAGCTGCAGGCCGGGATCGTCAGCCTCTGGGGAGGTCCCCTGATCGCCCCCGACCGGCTCACCATCGGCGGCCTTGCCAAAAGCCACGGTTATCGAACAGCCTGTATCGGCAAGTGGCACCTCGGCATGAACTGGCCGATCCCCGAGAAGGATAAGAAACTTTTTCGCGGCGGCCGCAACAAGGCTGTCAAGGCGACCGCGGGGCATCGCGCCGCCTGGAAGAAGGTTTTTTCAAAACCCATCGGCGGCGGGCCGATCACGCGAGGCTTTGATGAGTACTTCGGTACCGATGTCCCCAACTGGCCGCCCTATTGCTTCATCGAGAACGATCGAACGGTAGGGATCCCCTCGGAGTTCCTGCCGGCGCGTCTCTTTCAGAACAACCAGGCGAGCCAGCAGGGGCCGGCACTAGAGGGCTGGACGCTCGAGCCGATCCTGCCGGCACTCGGAGACCGCGCGGCGCGGTTCATCGAGCGCGAGGCGAAGACCCCCGCGCCCTTCCTGCTCTATATGCCTCTCACCTCGCCACACACCCCGCTGTCGGTGAACAAGGAGTGGAAGGGCAAGAGCAAGCTCAGCCTCTACGGCGACTTCGTCATGGAGACCGATGCGATCGTCGGCCAGGTGCTCGACGCCATCGAAAAGAGCGGGGTGGCGGGCAACACCCTCGTGATCTTCACCAGCGACAACGGCTGCGCCCACTACATCGGCACCCGTGCGATGGAGGCGAAGGGCCATTACGCCAGTGGTCCTCTTCGCGGCTACAAGTCCGACGCATGGGAGGGTGGCCACCGGGTGCCCTTCATCGTGCGCTGGCCGGGAGTCGTGAAGCCGGGCAGCGTGAGCGGCCAGCTCGTCCACCAGGCCGACCTCATGGCGACCTTCGCCGAGCTCTTCGGCAAGCCGCTTCCCGAGGGTGTCGGCGAGGACAGCTTCAGCCTGCTTGGATTGCTCAAGGGCAAGGACAAGCCGGTGAGGGGAAACTCGGTCAGCTGCTCGATCCGCGGCGTGCCGTCGGTGCGAAAGGGCCCCTGGAAGTTGCTCATGGCCCCGGGCTCCGGCGGTTGGACAAAGGGCGGCGGCGGAAATCCCGTCCAGCTCTACAATCTCGACGACGATCTCGGCGAGACGAAGAACCTGGCTACCAGTCAGCCCGGCCGCGTCAAGGAGATGAAAGCGCTGCTCGAAGAGCTCATCACCCGCGGGCGCAGCACGCCCGGCAAGGCGCGAAAGAACGACGTGAAGGTGCGTCGTTACGGCGGGAGAAAATGAGGCCTGTGTTGAGCAGGGAAAATCGAGAATGAATACGAAGACCCGGCAGGCCCTGCTGATGCTGTTGTGCTGCTGCGCGCGGGTAGCTTCCGCTGATGAGAACGCTCTCTCTCCCCGTTCCGAGGTCCGATTCGAAGAGGTCCTGTCCGTTCTTAAATCGAGATGCTTCGGCTGTCACGGTCCGAAGAAGAAGAAAGGCAAGCTCGACTTCTCGCTCTATTCCGATCTGACCTCGGCCCTCCTTGCCGATGATATCTGGAAGAAGATGCGTACGAAGGTCGAGGAGGGGGAGATGCCGCCCAAAAAGGCCGAGCCGCTCACCGTTGAACAGAAGGAGATACTGCTCGACTGGTATAAGGCCACCTTCGAGGCCGTCACGGAGCCGGTTCCAGGCCCCTCCCCTCCCCGTCGCCTGACCCGTCGCGAGTACCAGAACTCTCTTGAAGACCTGCTGGGCATTGAGCTGCAGCAGGAAATCGCGAAGGATGGTTTCCGCTATATGCGGCCGCCTCCGTCGATCGTCGAGAAGCTGCTCCTGCCGGATCCTCCCGGCGCCTCCGGCTTCAACAACGATGGTTCCGTTCTCGGCCTCAACGAGGCGGCTCTCATCAAGTACCTGCAGATTGCCCAGTACGCCGTTGGGCAGCTCGATTCTGTGAAGGGCGCGCGTGAGCTGGTCTTTGGCGGACACAAGGAGGCCGCTCCTCTCCTGGAAAGCTTTCTCGTCCGCGCTTTTCGTCGGCCGGTCGAGAAGGCCGAGACGGCAGTCTATCTCGGGGTCTACGAGAAGAGCCGTGCCGCAGGCGAATCCTTTGACCGCGCCATCAAGGATGTCCTGATGACCGCGCTGACGTCGTCGAATTTTCTTTACCGGATCGAGGCGGCAGCGCCTGGAGCCTCGAAACCCTATCTCGTGTCGGACTTCGAGCTTGCCACCCGGCTGGCGTACTTTCTCTGGTCGAGCACTCCCGACGATGAGCTTCTGCGGCTGGCTGGCGCCGGGAAGCTCTCCGAGCCCACGGTATTGTCGGCCCAGGTCCAGCGTATGTTGAAGAGTCCGAAGATCCGCGAGTTCTCACGCAATTTTGCCGGCCAGTGGCTCGGCTTTCGAGAGCTGCTCGATTCTTCCGTCCTCGTAAAGGGCGGCAACAAGCTGGTCAAACAGCGGCTGGCGATGCACGACGAGGCTCTGCTCTTCTTCGAATACCTGGTGAAGGCGAACCGCCCAGTCCTGGAGATCCTCGATTCCGGGAAAACCTACCTCAATAAGATTCTCGCCGCCATCTACGGCGTGCGCGGCTTCCGCTCGCCGGTGGCGAAAAAATTTCGCGGCCGCGAGGATGCTCCGGACCCGCTGATTCTCTGGGATATCAAAGATCCCAACAGGGGCGGCTATCTGACGATGGCCGCCACCATGGCGATCACCTCTGCTCCCCAGCGAACCAGCCCCATTCGCCGCGGCGTCTGGGTGCTCGACAAGCTGCTGGGAACTCCGGTTCCCGATCCGCCTCCGGCGATCCCCTCGCTCGAGCAGGCCGGCGGGGGCCGCCGCAACCTGACGGTTCGCGAGCAGATGAAGATTCACGCCTCGAAGGAGACCTGCAATAAGTGTCACCAGCACATCGATCCCCTGGGACTGGGCCTCGAGAATTTCGGTCCGATGGGGCGTTTTCGCTCCAAGGGCATCGATGCGGCAGGCAAGCTGCCGGGTGGCCAGGAGTTTTCCACCCCGGCCGAGTTGAAAAAAGTTCTCAAGAGCGATTTCCAGGGGCAGATTCGCCGTAACATTGTGGTCAGGATGCTCTCCTATGCCCTTGGAAGACGACTTCGCTATTATGACGAGCCGGTCATCAGCCTGCTGGCCAGAGATCTCGAAAAGGGCGAAGACAGGCTGCATTTGCTCATCGAGGGAATTGTCAGGAGCGTTCCTTTCCAGTACCGCGCACCTTCTACTGCGAAGATCAATGGAACCGGGGTCAAAAAGCAATAAAATCAAACCATGCGAGATGCCTACCTGATATCCCGGCGGACCCTGCTGCGCGGCCTTGGCGCCTCGCTGGCCCTTCCGTGGCTCGACATCATGTCGCCGGCCCTGGGCGCTGCGAAGGCAAAGCCGCCGATGCGCCTTGGCGTTCTCTACAAGGGCAACGGTGTCCATCCTCCCTCGTGGGACATCAGCGGAACAGGTGAAACGAAATTCGAGCTGTCGCCGCTGCTGCAGCCGCTTGCCGCCCAGCGCGATGAGGTGCTTTTCCTCTCGAACGTTGACCATGCCGCGGGAGGCTGGAGCCACCAGTCCTCTGCCGTGGCATTCCTGGCGGGAACCGGGGCGAAGGGCAAGGCTCTTGATCGTAAGCAGCCAATCACGATTGACCAGCTTATCGCCGGCCGGATCGGCGATCGGACGCCGCTACCTTCTCTTGAGATGACCAGCGACGGCATCTTCCTTCCCGAGCCGATCACCAGCTATATCTCCTTCGATGGGAAGGGACGGGCGGTGCCGCGCGAGAGCGATCCGCAGATCATCTTCGACCGCATGTTCCGCGGCCTCGGAACCGGAAGGAACCAGGTCCGCAACCTCTCGGTACTCGATGCCGTCCTGTCGGAAGCGAAAAGTCTTCGGCGCAAGGCGAGCGATGCCGACCAGTCGCGGCTCGACTCCTATTTCGATGCGGTGCGCGATGTAGAGAAGCGGCTCAAGGAGTCGTCCAGCCCTGGAAAGGATCGCTGGACTCCTACCGCGAAGCCCGACATCCGGCGTCCCCCGGTCGCCGGGGATCTTCCCACGCGCGTCAGGTCGCTGCTCGATATGATGGCCCTCGCCTTCTGGACCGACACCACCCGGGTGAGCACCTTCCTGATGGCGAACTCGAGCTCCAGGATCGTATTCGACTTCCTCGGCATCAACGAAGAGCATCACTACCTGTCGCATTTCGTGCGTAATGCCGGAACGAAGTACATCACGCATTTCAACATGATCACGAAGTGGCATCTCGAGCAATACGCCTATCTCATCCGGCGCCTGGCGGAGATTCCCGAGGCAGGGGGCAGGCTGCTCGACAACACGGTGCTGATGTTCGGCTCAGGCATGAAGCACGGTGACTACCACTCCGGCCGCGATCTGCCGCTCGTGCTGGCCGGTGGGAAGAACGCCGGACTCAAGATGGGCCGCTGGCTCAAATACCCCAAGCCGCAGCCTTACGGCAACCTGCTGGTGTCGATGGCGAAGGCGGTCGGCGTCAAGGCTGATGGCTTCGGCTCGAGCACCGGCGAGCTCGCCGGGCTCGACCGCGAGATGAACTACGATTTCGGGATCAAGGACGACGGCTCCTGGACTATGACAGAAAAAGACAACCGCCTGCACGTGAAGGGTCTGCTGAGGCCGACAAACGATCTTGAGAAGACCAACGTCTACTTCGTACGGCTCTCTGATGGCAGCGACGTGATGATCGATGCCCCCTTCGGAAACCTGAACTCCAGGCGGGTCGACCACTACGTCGGCCGCGTCGCTACGCTCTCAGGCCCCTTCAAGGGCTCGGGCAAGAGCCGGGTCGTGACCAGCGTAGAGAAGATCGGTCCCTGAGGGTAGTGGTTCCCGGCAACCGACAGATACCAGCCATTCGGATTTATGGAAGCTTACTATGAAGCGTGGATTCAAGATATCCAGTCTCCTGCTCCTGTTGGCGCTGTTTGCCCGAGAGGCGTCAGCTGTCGAAAAGGAACGCTGGCTTCAGAAGACCGGGTTCGGCCTGATGTTTCACTACGAAGCCTTCAGGAATCACACCTCGAAGTCCTACAATAAGACGGTCGATTCATTCGATGTTATTCGCTTCGCCGATGCGGTTGAAAGCACCCGCTGCGGCCACGTCATCTTCGTCATCGGTCAGCACTGGGGAAAGTACTGTGCGCCCAACAGCGCCTACGAGAAGCTGCTGGGGGTGAAGAACGGGGTGTGGACCTCGCGCCGCGATCTCATCCTGGAGATTGGCCGGGAGCTCGAGAAACGCGGGATCCGGCTCATCATCTACATGACCGCCCGGGCGCCCATGCGCCACTACGAGATCATCAAGGCCATGGGCGATACGCTGCCGAGCATCAATGGGAAGCCGGCCGGGCCGAAGGTCAACCCGCTGTCCCATCCGCGCAAGGTGAAGGGTTTTCGCCGCAGCGAGAACCAGGCGCCGAACCCGGTCTTCCTCAAAAACTGGGGCGAGGTCTGCGGCGAATGGTCGAAGCGCTACGGCAAGCTGGTGTCAGGCTGGTGGTTTGATGGCTACAAGATGGAGATGAAGGAGGCCTACGAGGGCCTGAAAAAAGAGAAGCACAACATCGATACCTGGGTGGCCGCGGTGCGCTCCGGCAATCCCGCCGCCGAGCTGGCCTTCAACGCCGGCGCCCACCCCATCCTCTCCCTGTGCACCAACGGTAAGCTCTGCCCTCACCAGACCTATACCTCCGGCGAGAACCACTCCTTCCACCAGAAGACGAAGAAGGGAAAGGGGAAGCTGCTGACGCCGAAGAATTTTCCTGCTCCCGAAGGCGTCGTCTGGCACCTGCTTCTTCCCGTCAGCAAGGGGTGGGGGGCCGGGGAGGAATCCAGGTTCGACCTCGCGACGCTCAGGGACCGTATTGATCACATCAACGCCGAGGGTGGGGCCGTCACCCTGGACGTTCCGATCACGGGTGATGGGGTGATTCCCTCTGCTGTTCTTCGCGTTCTCAAGGATCTCGGTAAGGACATCGACAAGCTCACCGATGGAGCGAGGTCTTTTTGACCGGTGAGGAATGAAGTGGAACCAGGGTCACTTCGAGAGCAAGATGGGCCTCTCGTTACCCCATTCTGAGTGATTGAAAACACCTCGTGATGAAAAAACGAATAGCACTTCTGCTGCTGGTTCTTGCCGTCACCTCTGTGCTCAGGGCCGTCGACAGGCCCAACATCGTCTTCGTTCTCTTCGATGATATGGGCTACGGCCAGCCGAAGTCTTACCGCGGCGATTCCGGCTTCAAGACGCCGAATATCGATCGCCTGGCGAAGGAAGGCATGCGTTTCACTGATGCGCACTCGGCGGCCGCCAACTGTACTCCGACCCGCTATGGTGTGCTGACCGGTCGCTATCCTTCCCGGATCGGCCAGTTCGGCGTGCTGAAGACCTACTCGCCTCCGATCATCCCGAAGACCCGCCTCACCGTGGCCTCCTTTCTCAAGGCCCAGGGCTACCACACCGCCTGTATCGGCAAGTGGCACCTCGGCATGAGGTGGGTCGATGGAAAGCCCGGCGAGGAAAAGAAGCTCCCTATCGGAGCGAAGCTCACCGATGGTCCGAACGCGCTCGGTTTTGACTATTTCTACGGCTTTACCCACGCCCGCAACATTGGCTCGATCATCGAGCAGGAGCAGGTGGTGGCCAATGTGAAGGGGATCGAGAACCAGCCGCTGATGATCGCCAGGGCGCTCGAGTACCTCGAAGAGCGCTCCAAAGAGAAGCAGCCGTTCTTCCTCTACTTCCCCATGTGCCCGCCGCACAGCCCGATCGTTCCCGCGCCCGATTTCGTCGGCAAGAGCGGGCTCGCCGGTAAGGAGGGGAAATACGCTGACTGGGTCTACCAGGGTGACCACATGCTGGGCCAGCTTCTCGACGCGCTTAAGCGAACGGGCCAGGCGAAGAACACCCTGGTGATCGCCACCGGCGACAACGGTGCGGCCAAACGTCCTTATCCGCCGCTGCGTGAAGCCAAGAGCAGCATCTATGAAGGCGGACATCGTGAGCCATTCGTTGCACGCTGGCCGGGAAAGATCAAGCCAGGGTCGGTCAATCACCAGACCATCTGCCTGAACGATCTTTTCGCGACATGCGCTGGCATCCTGGAGGCAAAGCTCCCTGGAAATGCCGCGGAAGACAGTGTGAGTATCCTCCCGTGTCTCCTGGGTACGGCGACCGGACCCGTTCGTGAAGCCACCGTCCACCAGGCTCCCGGCGGCCTCGCCATACGCCAGGGACCGTGGAAGCTCGTCTCTCATCGAAGCGGAGAGCAGGAGCTGTTTAACCTGGAGTTCGACATCAGTGAAACGAAAAACGTCGCGGCTGAGAATCAGGAGGTCGTCAAACGCTTGACCGGACTGATGCAGAGCTACATCGATCGAGGTCGCAGTACGCCGGGGGCTGTACAAAAGAACGAGTTCGCGTTAACCGTATCTTTCGGCGGCAAAGACAGCAAAAAGAAGAAGAGAAAGAGGGCCAGGGAGCAACAATGACTCATCGTCGGCAGCTCGCATTGGAGAAAAAACTCATGGAACCAGACGGCACTCTGAAAACAGTCGCGTCGGTGTTCGTGATGATCGTATTGCTTGGCTTCAGCCGAACGGTTGCGGCGAAAGACCAACGCCCCAACATCCTCTTCATCATCGCCGACGACCAGTCGCCCTTTGACCTGAAGGTTTACAATCCGAAGTCTGAGCTCCAGACGCCGAATATCGACCGGCTTGCCGAAAGCGGCATGGTCTTCGAGACGGCCCATCACATGGGAGCGTGGGTCGGTGGGGTCTGTACGCCCTCGCGCCACATGATCATGAGCGGCCGGACGCTCTGGCACATTCCCGACAAGCCGGGACGGATCATGAATCCGCACGTGACCAACCCGAAGATGGTTCCTCCCGATCTGGCGAAGTACACGCTGCCGGCCGTTTTCAACGGGGCGGGCTACGCCACCATGCGCACCTGCAAGAACGGCAACAGCTACGATGCCGCCAACAGGCTGTTCCAGGTCCGCCGCGATGGGACCCGGCGGGGCGCCACCGACGAAAAGGGCAGCCCTTGGCATGCGAAACAGGTTCTCGCCTACCTCGATGAGCGCGCCTCTTCGAAGGACTCGAGGCCGTTCCTGATCTACTTCGGCTTCTCCCATCCGCACGATACGCGCGATGGCCGGCCGGAGCTGCTGAAGAAATACGGGGCGGTGAATCACACCGACCGCTCGAAGCTTCCGCCGGCGAACGCTTCCCAGCCCGCCTTGCCGCCCAATTACCTGCCGAAGCATCCTTTCGATCATGGCCATACCACCGTGCGTGACGAGGTGGGGGTGAAGGGTGTCTGGGACAAGCGGGATGAGTACACGATTCGCAATGAGCTCGGCCGCGAGTTCGCCTGCAGTGAAAACATCGATATCCAGGTCGGCCGCGTGCTCAAGAAGCTCGAGGCTATGGGCGAGCTCGAGAATACCTACATCGTCTACACCGCCGATCACGGCATGGCGATCGGCCGCCACGGCCTGCAGGGCAAACAGAACATGTACGAGCACACCTGGCGCATCCCGTTCATCGTCAAGGGGCCCGGGATCAAGCCCGGTTCAAGAGCGGCGGGCAACATTTTCCTGCTCGATGTGCTGGCCACCTTCTGCGACCTCGCCGGCATCAAGGCGCCGGCGACATCAGAAGGCCTCAGCTTCCGGCCTGTGCTCGAGGGCAAGAAGGCGGTCGTCCGGGATGTTCTCTATGGAGCCTATTGCGGCGGCGGCCGTCCCGGTACGCGTTGCGTCAAGAAGGGAGACTGGAAGCTGATCAAGTACGATGTCACGAAGACAGGGGTCCGGCATACCCAGCTCTTCAACCTGGAAGAGAATCCCCATGAGCTCATCAAGGCGCATCGATCCCCGGCGGTGACCCCCCTGACCGGTGTGAAGCCTGGTCCCGGGCAGGTGAACCTCGCTGATGTTCCGAAGTACGCCGCGAAACTCAAGGAGATGGAGGCGCTGCTCCTAGGGGAGATGCGCCGCCACGATGATCCCTACCGTCTCTGGAACCAGCCCGATGACGGGCTCGTGACGCCGGTGATCAAAGCAAAACCCGACAGGAAGAAGGCGAAGAAACCGAGGAAACCGAAGAAGAAGCCGTAAACCGGCGAAATCCATCCAGGAAGAAAACGATGATCCGTTCCATGAAAGTATCCGCGGCCCTGCTGGTGTTGTCGCTTGCCGCCACAACGATAGCCCGGGCCGCCGACAAGCGCCCCAACATTCTCTTCATCATCGCCGACGACCAGTCGCCGTTTGATTTCAAGACCTACAACCCGGCCTCTTCTCTCCAGACACCAGTCCTCGACAAGCTTGCCGCCGGAGGCATGGTCTTCGATGCGGCCTACCACATGGGCTCCTTCTCCGGCGCGGTCTGTTCTCCATCGAGACGCATGATCATGAGCGGCCGCACCCTCTGGCACCTGAAGCCGACCGGAAAAAAGAGGAGAAAGAAGGGCAGGAAGGCCGAGGCTCCTTCCGATCCGAACCCGCACCAGTACACCCTGCCGGCCGTCTTCAACAAGGCAGGCTACGCCACCATGCGCACCTGCAAGAACGGCAACAGCTACGAGGGTGCCAACGCTCTGTTCACGGTGCGGCGGGACGCCACCAAGCGTGGCGGCACCGACTCCAGCGGCAGTGCATGGCACGCCGACCAGGTGCTCGACTACCTCTCGCAGCGGCAGAAGCAGAAAAAGAAGGTGCCCTTCCTGATCTACTTCGGCTTCTCCCATCCCCACGACGTGCGGGATGGCAAGCCGGCGCTGCTTAAGAAATACGGCGCGGTGAACCACAACAACCGCAAGGAGCTGCCGCCGGCCAATTCCAGGGCCCCGAAGCTGCCGATCAACTGGCTGCCGGAGCATCCCTTCCATCACGGCCATCCCCGCCTGCGTGACGAGGTGAGCGTACCGGGTGTCTGGGAGCGCCGCGACGAGATCACGATCCGCAACGAGATCGGCCGCCAGTTTGCCTGCAGCGAGAACATCGACATCCAGGTCGGTCGCGTGCTGAAGAAGCTCAAGGCCATGGGCGAGCTCGACAACACCTATATCTTCTACACCGCCGACCATGGCATGGCGATCGGCCGCCACGGCCTGCAGGGAAAGCAGAATCTCTACGAGCACACCTGGCGCGTGCCGCTCTTCGTCATGGGACCGGGCATCAAGCCCGGCAGCCGGGTCACCGGAAATATCTACCTGCTCGATGTGCTCGCCACCCTCAGCGACCTTGCCGGCATCAAGGCACCGTCCGACAACGAAGGCGCCAGCTTCAAGCCGGTCCTGATGGGGAAGAAGGATAAGACCCGGGAGGTGCTCTACGGCGCCTATTGCGGCGGCACCAAGCCCGGCATGCGCTCGGTCAAGAAGGGCGACTGGAAGCTCATCAAGTACGATGTCATGGACGGCAAGGTACGCGAGACCCAGCTCTTCAACCTGGAGGACAACCCGCACGAATTTCTTTCGCAGCACCAGGATAGCAAGGTCTCCAGCCTGACGGGGGCCAGTCCCGGAGCGAAACAGGTGAACCTCGCCGGCGATCCCGCCCACGGCGCGAAGCTGAAGGAGATGGAGGCGCTGCTTCAGTCTGAGATGAAGCGCCTCGGCGATCCCCATCGCCTCTGGGACCAGGAATAGCTCACGGCGTTATTTTTTCAGCAGGCCGCTCATCGCATCGGCGAGCGCGTCACCGAAGCGGACGAAAAACTTGCCGCTGCCCATGTAGTGGTAGGGGCGGTCGCTGCCGATGAGCGAGAACTCGTGCAGGTGTTCGACCCATCCCTTTTTGAAGAGATCGTAGGCGTCGACAGCGTAGTAGAGGTAGCTGTCGACCGAGGCGACGTTGCCCTTGAACTCGGGCGCCTTCGCCGCCTCGCGCTGGGCGACTGAGACCTTGTTCTCGGCGACCTTCTCCTTGTAGATGCTCGTTCCCATGACACCGATGACGAAGGGCATCTTCGGGGTCTTGTACTCTTTGCGCACATCCTTGATGAAGTGGATCATGTTGTCCTTGTAGTTGTCGCGGAAGGCCTCTGAGAACTGGTCGTTGAAGCCCTGGAACCAGACGAAGCCGGCCATCTCGTGGCCCGCCTTGGCGTCGTACTCCGGATGGTGCTTACCAAGATCCTTGAGGACGGCGTGGACAGCCTCGTTCATCATCCGGTAGTTGAGCCCGGCGTTTTTGCTGATCTGCTCGGCCTTGCCGCCGGTCTTCTGCTTCTCGTTGAGCTCGTAGACTCCGGCGGAGGGGGGACGGAAATCGTAGTTGATCGATTTGCCGCCCCAGGAGGTCTTGATGATCAGGATCGGGGCGTCGAGCTTCTTCTCGAGCGAGAGACCGAAGCCCAACTCGGGACCGAGACGCTCCTTGGCGGAGCCGTAGCCGACAGTGAGTGCTCCCGATCGCCGATGGCCGTCGGCGATCGAGGTGATGTAGACGCGCTTTGAGACCCTGAAGGAATCGAGGATCTTTTTCGTCAGGGTGTCGAACTGGGTTGTCAGCTTCGCGACCTCAGCTTTGGCCGCGGCGATCTTGTCGTCGCCGGTGATCTTCTTTTCGCGCAGCTCGGTCTCGATCTTGCCCTTGTCGAGCCGGGCACCGACCTGGGCGCGGGCATCGCCCACGGCGAGAGAGTCCTTTTTAAAGACAAGATCCCGGACACGCCCGATGCCGGGCTCTTTCGCTGTCAGCAGCGCCGGCAGCGTGATGTAGTGGGCGTGGCCGACCATGTTCGACTGCCCGGCGAGGATAAAGACCTGCAGTTTTTTCGCAGCTGGCTCCGCCGCCTGGGGGGCGGTGCTTATGAGTACGATGATGGTTATGAAAGAGATGCAGGTTAGCGCGAGTTTCCTGAACATTGTTTTCTCCGGGTATTGAATAGACCACAGGTTGTCACGAAGCAGGGATGATGCCTTTAAACGAGAACGGCTTCAAGTCCACGTTTCGAAGGACTCTTGCTCTCAGTTGGCGATGAGGCGGCGCCCCTTGCTACAATGCAGTCGTTGTCTGAAACCTGTCTCCTCTTCGGGACAGTCTGAAAACGAAAACGAGAGAATCGACTCATGAAGCTCAAGCTGTTCTTTGTCGCCCTGGCCGTCAGCCTGCCGATCTTCTGCCTCGACGCCCGGGGGGAGGCCGCCGCCGTGCGCCGCCCCAACATCGTCTTTATCCTCGCCGATGACCTCGGCTGGCGCGATCTGAGCAACGAGGGCTCGACCTTCTACGAGAGCCCCCATCTCGACCGTCTTGCCCGCGAGGGTATGAAGTTCACCCGCGGCTACGCCACCTGCCAGGTGTGCAGCCCCTCGCGTGCCAGCATCCTCACCGGCAAGTACCCTCCAAACCACGGCATCACCACCTGGATCGGTGAGCGCTCGGGCGCCTCCTGGCGCGGCACCCGCCGCCAGGACAGCCACCTGCCGGCGGCCTACGAGCGCAACCTGCGCGCATCGGAGCATACCCTCGCCGAGGTCCTGCGCGATGCGGGCTACAAGACCTTCTTCGCCGGCAAGTGGCACCTTGGCGGCAAGGGCTCGTGGCCGACCGACCACGGCTTCGATATCAACAAGGGCGGCTGGGACGTCGGCAGCCCGCGCGGCGGGTTCTTCTCGCCCTGGCAGAATCCGAACCTCAAGCCGGGAAAACCCGGAGAATCCCTCACCCTGCGCCTCGGGCGTGAGACGGCCGCCTTCATCGAGGCCAACAAGGACAAGCCTTTCCTCGCCTACCTGTCCTTCTACACGGTCCACGCTCCGATCCAGACCACCCCGAAGTTGTGGAAGAAGTACCGTGACAAGGCCCAGGTCGCCGGGCTGGCGAAGGAACGCTTCATCTTCGATCGTCGTCTCTGCGTCCGGCAGGTGCAGGACTGTCCGATCTACGCCGGCATGATCGAGGCGATGGACCAGGCGGTGGGAATCGTGCTCAGGAAGCTCGATGATCTCAAGCTCGCCGACAACACCATCGTCTGTTTCACCTCCGACAACGGCGGCGTCTCATCCGGGGATGCCTACCCGACCGGAAACCTGCCGCTTCGAGGCGGCAAGGGACGCCAGTGGGAGGGCGGCATTCGCGAGCCCTTCTACATCAGAGCCCCCGGCACGACGAAGGCAGGGTCGAAGAGCGCCGTGCCGGTCAGCGGCATCGACTGGTACCCGACCCTGCTCGAGCTGGCGGGCGTCAGGGCTCCGAAGGAGCAGGCGGTCGACGGCGTGAGCCTTGTGCCGCTGCTGAAGGGCGGCAAGATCGCCGCCCGTCCGCTTTTCTGGCACTACCCGCACTACGGCAACCAGGGTGGCGAGCCCTCCTCGATCATCACCGAGGACGACTGGAAGCTGATCTACTACCACGAGGACGGCCACAACGAGCTCTACCACATCACCGAGGACATCGGCGAGCAGAGGGATCTTGCCAGCTCCGAGCCCGGACGCGCCAGGGAATTGCGGGCGAAGCTAGATGCCTGGCTCAAGGCGAGCAAGGCGAAGTTCCCCGACAAGGATACCGAGTTCAACTCTGATAAACGCGAGGCGCGCTGGAAGTCGATCGCTACTGGCGGCAGGGCTGGTCTCGAAAAACGCCATGCCTCCTATCTGAAGCCCGGCTACAAGCCCAACAAGGACTGGTGGGGGAGCGCCCCGCTGGACTGAGGCTTTCGCTTCGACTGGATTGCTTACCTGTACAACCGCTGAGGGAAGATCATGAAAAAGCTCATCGCGTTTCTGCTGGTCGCCTGCTGCAGTGTCTCTCTCTTCGCGAAAGCCCCGCGCGTTTTCCCCGAGGGGAAGCGTCCCGACGATGCGCGCCTGAAACCGCTCAAGGATCTCAACGGGTTCTTCCCGTTTGACGTTCCGGACTCTCTCGGGGCCTGGGAAAAGCGGGCAGCCGAGCTGCGCCTGCGGATCCTCGTTGCTACGGGTCTCTATCCCCTGCCGCCGAAGACGCCTCTCAACGCGGTGATCCACGGTAAGTTTGAGCGTCCCGGCTTCACCGTCGAGAAGGTCTATTTCGAGAGCTATCCCGGTCTCTTCGTCACCGGCCTGCTCTTTCGCCCGTCCAATCCACCGCCGGGCAAGCTGCCGGCGGTGCTGAGTCCACACGGCCACGGTGGTCGCCTGCAGGACCACGGCCTTGCCGGGGTGCGCAGGGAGATCGCCAGCGGCGCCGAGCTCTTCGAAGAGTCCGGCCGCATGCCGAAGCTGGTGCGAAACGCCCAGCTCGCCCGCATGGGCTGCGTCACCTTCCTCTACGACATGTTGGGCTACGCCGACAACCTGCAGCTCTCGATGCAGCTGGCGCACCGCTTCGGCAGGCAGCGCCCGAACTTCGAGGACAAGGAGAGCTGGGGGCTCTACAGCGCCCAGGCCGAGATGCGCATGCAGTCGATCTTCGGGATCCAGGCCTGGAACTCGATTCGAGCTCTTGATTTCCTCGCCAGTCTCCCCGATGTCGACCCCAAGCGTATAGCCGTCACCGGCGGCAGCGGCGGCGGCACCCAGACGATCATCATCGGCGCCACCGATCCGCGCCCGATCGTCGGCTTTCCCAACGGCATGGTGAGTAGCTCCATGCAGGGCGGCTGCACCTGCGAGAACGCCAGCCTGCTTCGCATCGGCACCGGCAACGTGGAGCTCGCGGCGCTCTTCGCTCCGCGCCCCCAGGGAATGACGGCCGCCAACGACTGGACGAAGGAGATGCTCGTCAAGGGCAAGGGCTTCTACGAGATCCAGGACCTCTACTCCCTCTACGGAAAGAAGGACGACGTCATCTGTCCCGATCTCCTGCGCTTTCCCCACAACTACAACACCGTGAGCCGCGGCCACATGTACTCCTGGTTCAACAAGCACCTCAAGCTCGACACCAAGGAACCCATCGCCGAGAAGGATTACAAGCTCTTCACGAAGGAGGAGCACGCCGTCTGGACCGACAAGCATCCGAAGCCCCCCGGCGGCGACGCCTTTGAGCGCAAGCTCACCCGCCAGCTCGCCGACCAGGACTCAAAGCTCCTCGACGCCATGAGCGACAAGGACCGTCGCGCCACAGTTCGCAACGCCTGGGAAATTATGATCGGCCGCGAGCTTCCCGCCGCCGCCGACATCAAGTTAGAAGACGGCAGGCTGAGCCTCCCCGCAAAGGGCGAGGTGATCCCCGTTGTGACCCTCGAGCCGGAGAGCAAGGCGGTCTCGACTGTCATCTGGCTGCATGGTAAGGGCAAGGACGGCCTCTTCGACGATGGCGGCAAGCCCGTAGCAGGAGTCCAAAAGCTCCTCGCCCAGGGCTCTCGCATCATCACCTCCGACCTCTTCCTCCAGGGAGAGTTTATGCTGGGCGGTAAAACCCTCACCCAGACCCCGACTGTACGCAACCGCCGCGAATACGCCGGCTACACCCACGGCTACAACCACTCCGTCTTC